>CAIYWD010000067.1 GCA_903929815.1 uncultured beta proteobacterium | reverse complement strand
CCTCTGAACAGCAAGTGCAACAAAGGCACAATTACTGCAAAAATGATAGCTGATAACGTAGATGTGACAAGGGCTAGAGGCACAAAAGACATAACAACTTGAGCTGCCTAACTTATTATTGACCATATCCAAAGCCACATCACTTTGAAACGCACCCCACTGATGAACTTATTGCTGACCATCCGTTAACGGAAAGTTTTTTACGTCAAAATTTGTACAAAATTCGGCTATAACCCGCTCTGGTATTGCATTGTTTGCTATGTTTTTTGAAATTTTTAGGTAGAAAACTTATTGCTGACCACATCACTTTGAATCGCACTCAAGTCCAAAAGCCTTGTGCAAGGCTCGCACTGCCAACTCCATGTACTTTTCATCAATCACCACGGATGTCTTGATTTCGCTGGTGGAAATCATTTGAATATTGATGCCTTCTTCGCTCAAGGTACGAAACATGGTGCTGGCCACACCGACATGGCTGCGCATGCCGATACCAACAATGGAGACTTTGCAAATTTTGGTGTCTCCCACCACCTCTTGTGCGCCCAGTTTGGGTACGACTTGAGTTTTGAGCAGGTCAATCGTCCTGGCATGATCGCTGTGGTTGACGGTAAAGCTGAAATCGGTCTTGCCATCCTTGCTGATGTTCTGAATGATCATGTCGACTTCAATGTTGGCATCAGCCACAGCACCCAGAATTTGGTAGGCAATGCCGGGTTTGTCGGGCACACCCAGCACAGAGACTTTGGTTTCGTCGCGGTTGAATGCAATGCCGGACACAATGGCTTTTTCCATGTTTTCATCTTCCTCAAAAGTAATCAGTGTGCCAGACCTGGCTTCTTCAACAATATCAATATCCCAAGGTGTAAAACTTGACAGCACTCGCAGTTTGACCTTGTACTTGCCCGCAAACTCAACAGAGCGAATCTGCAAGACTTTAGAGCCTAAAGAAGCCATTTCAAGCATTTCTTCAAAGCTGACAGTGGAGAGACGACGGGCATCGGATACCACACGGGGGTCGGTGGTATAGACACCATCCACATCGGTGTAGATCAGACATTCGTCAGCCTTCATGGCAGCAGCCACAGCCACGGCCGAGGTGTCAGAGCCTCCACGGCCTAGCGTGGTGATGTTGCCTTTTGCATCTTGACCTTGAAAACCAGTGACGATCACAACTTTGCCGGCTTCTAGGTCAGCTCGTACGCGCGCATCGTCAATCGACTCAATGCGAGCTTTGGTATAGGCGCTGTCCGTGCGAATGGGAATTTGCCAGCCGGTGTAACTGACGGAGTCAACACCTTGCGCCTGCAAGGCAATGGCCAGCAATGCGCTGGAGGCCTGCTCGCCGGTAGCGGCCAACATATCCAGCTCGCGGTAATAAGAATCTGACGGGGTAGCAGGCGCCAATTCTTTGGCCAGAGCTAAAAGTCGGTTGGTTTCGCCGCTCATGGCGGAGGGAACAACGACCATTTGGTGGCCTGCACGCGCCCATTTGGCAACGCGCTTGGCAACACTGCTGATGCGCTCGGTTGAGCCCATCGATGTACCGCCATATTTATGAACAATCAATGACATAGAGGGGGAATTTGGAGAAGTTAGGGTGGTGTTAAAGCGGCGGCATTGTACCAATGCAGCTCAGTGCCACGGCGCAAACAAAACCCTGTGGAGACCTTCAAGTGCAAGGCATGGCCACGGTGGGTGCAGCTTGCAATTTGATGCATGAGCTCATTCAACTGTGCCGCGCTAGGGGTGGCTTGATGTGCAGTTTGTAGCCAGTGGCGCAAGACGTTCGCCTGCCTTGGTCGGCTCAGCATTTGCAATGCTGCAAGACGCGGCGGCACTCCGATTTGTGCCAAATCTTGTTCGGCCACTTCAAGCAATAAGGACTGGGCTTGCACGGTGTGGGTGATGCTGCGGGCAAAGGTGTCACGAAACTGGGGAAAGCATTTTTGCAGTGCAGGCATCAATTGGGCGCGAATACTGTTGCGGGTAAAGCGCTCGTCTGTGTTGCTGGGGTCGTCAATAAAACCCACACCCTGATGAATCAACCAACTGCGAATGTCGGCAGAACTGACCTGGAGCAAAGGGCGGTGATAGTCAATTCCGTCTCGTCTCCAATGTTGGGGCATGGCGCACAGGCCAGGCAAGCCAGAACCTCGGCTCAAAGCCAGCAACAAAGTCTCAATCTGGTCATCCGCATGTTGCGCAATTGCTATTGAATAAATAGCTACTAATGCTTGACTGGCGTGGGCTATAGCCTGAAAAGCCTGATAACGTGTACGACGTGCTGCGTCTTCAGGGCTTTGTCTGGGTTGCTTGCGGGCATCGACGTGCTGCACCGTGAGTGGCACGTTGATCGCAGCACAAAAACGCTGGCAATGGACTTCAAACGCGCCTGCTGCGACCTGTAGGCCGTGATTGATGTGCATGGCGCTGACTTGACCTGGCCATTTTTGAGCGCAGGCCAACAGCAAAGCGGTGGAGTCAGCCCCGCCGCTGTAGGCAACAGCGAGCGGTAATTTTGGGGAAAAAGCGTCAATGGCCAGCGGCAAGGACAGCGTCACAGATGATCCTGATGCCTCTGGGTTACAGGATTATGAGGCTGACTTGCTGTCGGTAAACTGGCCATAGCTTTGCAATCGGTTGTAGCGCTTGTCAAGTAGCTCAGTGACGGGGATATCGCTGACCTGGCGGTAAGCATCGGACAGCGCTCGCTTGAGAAACGCTGCCATCTGTTTGGGGTCGCGGTGAGCACCGCCGATGGGTTCGTTGACAATTTTGTCAATAACACCCAATACTTTGAGCCGGTTGGCGGTAATGCCCAGTGCGTCTGCAGCTTCTTGTGATTTTTCAGCGGTTTTCCACAAGATGGAAGCGCAGCCTTCGGGGCTGATGACCGAATAAATCGAGTATTGCAACATCAAAACCTGGTCACCTACCGAAATGGCCAATGCACCACCAGAGCCACCTTCACCGATGATGGTGACGATGATGGGCACTTCAAGTTGCGCCATTTCAAAAATGTTGCGACCAATGGCCTCGGACTGACCGCGTTCTTCGGCATCAATGCCGGGGTAGGCACCAGGGGTATCAACAAAAGTAAACACCGGCAGCTTGAATTTTTCAGCGGTTTTCATCAAGCGCAAGGCTTTACGATAGCCCTCTGGCTTGCTCATGCCAAAGTTGCGCAGGCCTCGCTCACGGGTGTCGCGGCCTTTTTGGTGACCCATCACCATGCAGGGAATACCGTTAAAGCGTGCCAAGCCGCCAATGATGCTCAAGTCGTCTGCAAAATGGCGATCTCCATGAAGTTCGGTAAAGTGGGTGAAGATGTTGGAGACATAGTCCAGCGTGTAGGGGCGTTCGGCGTGCCGGGCAATTTTGGTGATTTGCCACGGCGTGAGATGACTGTAAATGTCTTTGGTCAGTTGCTGACTTTGCTTGGTCAGTTGGTTAATGGCAGCCGAAATATCAACCGCAGACTCCGTTTGCACATAACGCAACTCTTCAATCTTGTTTTCCAGCTCGGCAATCTGAGTTTCAAAATCCAGAAATATTTTTTTGGCCACATCAGCTCCATAGTCAAAATGATGTCCTGCGCTGCTTCAATACTCAACCGGCACAGGATCCAAAGATCGCCAAATATACCAAGTTGCCACAGTACGGTACGGACTCCAGGCGTTCGCTACCTCGCGTGCCATGTTGCGACTGACAGGCTCACCTGAAAAATAGCACTGGCTGATGCCTTTGATCAGGCCCTTGTCGTCTAGCGGAAATACGTTGGGGCGCATCAGGTGAAAAATCAAAAACATCTCGGCAGTCCAGCGACCAATACCACGAATAGCCACGAGTTCATCAATGATGGCTTCGTCGTCCATGCCCGTCCAGGTATCGATATGCACCATCCCACGGTCAAAATGCAGCGCCAAATCAACCAGATAATCAATTTTTCTGGCGCTCAAACCTGCTGCGCGCATGTCGTCTATGTTGAGTTGCAAGACTTGTGCTGGATTCATCTGCGCAGACAGTTGTGTAAACCTGTCCCACACTGCTTGAGCAGACTTGACCGATATTTGCTGCCCCACCACGCTTCGCGCTAGTGTGCCAAAGGCATCGCCCCGGCTTTGCAGACTGACTTGGCCGAACGTGGGAATCAGGCGCTTCATCACGCGGTCTGATGTGATCAAATGCTCGCAGGCATCTGTCCAGTAAAGTGGCATAGTTCCACTATTTGCGATTGATTGTGAAATTGTCATCACTGAGAGTACGTGCGTTAGAGTAGAGGCAAAAAACATCGTGAAAATTGGTCACGAACCAACTTCCCAAGTGGTACCGTGGGCTGAGTCCTTGAGCACAATACCCAGCGCTCGCAATTCCTGACGAATACGGTCAGCCTCCACAAAATTTTTGCTCGATTTTGCTGCTGCACGTTGAGCCATCATGAGCGTGATGGTGCTTTCATCCAAACTTGCACCAGTCTGCAAAAAGGCTTTGGGGTCACCCTGCAACAACCCCAGACAGCCCCCTAGCGCCTTGAGCAAACCCGCCAACTGTTGTGTGTGACTGCGGTTCACTTCGGAGGCCAAATCAAACAACACAGCCACAGCTTCGGGAGTGCCAAAATCTTCGTCCATGGCGGCCTTGAAACGTTGGGCATAAGGATTTGTCCAATCTATCGTCACACTGTAAGCAGGTACTAAACTCAACGCGGTGTAGAGGCGTTTGAGCGATTGGCGGGCATCTTCCAGATGGGCATCGCTGTAATTCAGGGCACTGCGGTAGTGAGATCTTACGATGAAAAATCGCAGTGTCTGGGCATCAAAACGCTTCAAAATATCGCGGATGGTGAAGAAATTGCCCAAACTTTTAGACATTTTTTCGTTGTCGCGGGTGACAAAACCGTTGTGCATCCAGATGCGGGCCAACGGCACACCGTGAGCACCTTCACTTTGGGCAATTTCGTTATCGTGGTGCGGAAACTGCAAATCAGAACCTCCCCCGTGAATGTCCACCGTCTGCCCTAACACATCGGCACACATGGCAGAACACTCAATATGCCAGCCCGGTCGGCCAGCACCAAACGCACTGTCCCATTGGGCATCCGAGGGTTCTGTGGGCTTGGCGGACTTCCAAAGCACAAAATCCAAAGGATCGTCTTTGCCATCTGCCACGGCTACCCGCTCACCGGCACGCAATTCGTCTAGGGTTTTGCCACTGAGTTTGCCGTAACCGTCAAACTTGCGCACTGCAAAATTCACATCGCCATTCGCACTTTGGTAGGCCAGCCCTTTTTCTTGAAGCTGTTCAATGAGATGAAGCATGGACGGCACAAAATCTGTAGCACGTGGTTCGTGGGTGGGGCGTTCAATACCCAAGACATCTGCATCCTCATGCAAAGCTTTTACCATGCGATGGGTCAAGGCGCGAATAGACTCACCGTTTTCAAGGGAACGGCGAATGATTTTGTCGTCAATATCAGTGACATTGCGAACATAAGTCACGGCATAACCGCTGATTTTGAGCCAGCGTTGCACCACATCAAACGCCATCATGGCACGTGCGTGACCCAGATGGCAGAGGTCATACACCGTCATGCCACAGACGTACAAGCTCACATGCCCCTGTTTTTGGGGAACAAAGACTTCCAACTCACGCGACAGCGTGTTAAAAATGCGCAAACTCATGAAAAATCAAATCCTGGTACGAAAGCCAACGGGCAAAAAACAAGGCGAACCAATGCAAACAGGTGTGTCGAACAGGCTTGAAAACACACCTACTTGCTACAATGGATTGCAGTATAAAGCGCTGATTCGATGGTCTCGGCAATCTGTTTTCTGACCACATCCTTACTCAACCTTAGCCCATGATGTATGTTCGTTCTGCTTTTTTAAAATCCCAGCTCTGGGTGCTGATGGCCGTTTCCTCTGCCTTTTTTCCCTGCCATGCGGATGAATATGCAGATGCCAGTCGATTGGTTCGTGCCAACAAATTTGCAGAAGCCCTAGTCAAGGTAGATAGTTACCTGGCAACCAAGCCTGCTGATCCCCAAATGCGTTTTCTCAAAGGTGTGACCCAGCGCAATTTGGGCAGACAGGCTGAGGCCATTGTCACCTTTACCAAGCTGACTGAAGACTATCCCGAACTTCCTGAGCCTTACAACAACCTTGCCGTGTTGTTTGCAGGGCAAGGTCAGTACGACAAAGCCCGGGTAGCCCTTGAAGTGGCCATTCGCACCAACCCAGGTTACGCTACTGCACACGAAAATTTGGGTGATATTTATGCGCGTTTAGCCGGTCAGGCCTATAACAAAGCCCTGCAGCTTGACAGCAGCAACCAAGTTGTCCCCCCAAAACTGGCACTGGTTCGTGAAGTATTCAAATCCAATCAGGGCAATGCGCGCCAAGTGGCCACAGCCACAGCACAGCCAAGCTCTGTCGCGACCCAACCTGTGTTTGTTCCTGCCTCTGTTGCATCTTCTGCATCTTTTGCCAGCAAGTCCCCTGTTATTTTGACCCAGCCCATTTTCACTGCATCCAGCCCTGCCAGTCCAGCAGTCTTGGCGCGTCCTCCAGTTGCAGTGGCATCTGCCCTAATCCCAAATGTCAAAACGAGCCAGGCGATGCCGGTGCCCGATGCTGTGAAAGCACCCCCAACGGTTGAAGAGTCTATTTTGGCTTGGGCGCAGGCCTGGTCGACCAAAGACATGAGCGCCCACCTGAAAGCCTACAGCCCGGATTTCATACCCGGTGGCAAGCAATCCCGCAGCGCTTGGGAACATGATCGCTACAAACGCATCATGGGCAAATCGCCCGCTAACGTCCAGATCACCCGCCTGCGTGTCAAAGTCAAAGGCGATGTGGCACAAGTTAAGTTTCGTCAGACCTACAAGTCTGGTGCATCGACTGTTTCCAGTCGCAAAACCATGGATTTACGCAAAAGTGGCACGCGCTGGCTTATCACTCGCGAATCCACTGGTCGCTAAGGATAGGGTCAACAATAAGTTGTGCATTTGGCCGTTAGAGTTGGGATGCAATGCTAGGCGCAAATCGCGCGGTGTGGCCTAGCCACATAAGCGATTTATCGTTCCCACGCAGGAGCGTGGGAACGATAAAAACCCCGAAACTTCAGTTTTTAATTCCCGCATGACTTTTTCTTCACTTTGGATGGAACTTCAGATGAAATTTATCAAGGCATTTTGTGCTCCAGGGCGCATCAGCATGGCGATGTTAGCTTCTTTATTGATAGCAACCAGTACGATGGCTGCGGTCTCACCACAAGTCAAATTCGCCACCACGGCAGGCGATTTTGTAGTGGAACTGTACCCCGACAAAGCCCCCAAAACGGTAGAAAATTTCTTGCAGTACGTCAAAGACAAGCACTATGACGGCACTATTTTTCACCGCGTCATTTCCAATTTCATGGTTCAGGGCGGCGGTTTTGATGCCAGGTATGTTCAAAAACCCACCCGCACACCGGTCGTCCATGAAGGCCGTCTGGCACTTGAAAAAGGCGGGCTTCGCAATGTTGTCGGCACTTTGGCCATGGCGCGCACAGGTGACCCCCAATCGGCCACTGCACAGTTTTTCATCAACGTCAATACCAATACTTTTCTTGACCCCGTCATGATTCCACCAGGCGACCCCGTCCCCCGATTTGAATACCAAGGCCAAGTCTATGAAAACACGCCGCGTGCCAAATTGATGAATGCCAACCAGTTGTTTGGTTACACCGTATTTGGCCGAGTGATCTCTGGCATGGATGTGATTGAAAAAATCAAAGCCACACCCACGGGTGCGGGCGGCCCTTTCCCCACTGACGTACCCAAAACCCCTATTCTTATCCGATCTGCAACTCTTGTGAAACGCACCCCCTAGCCAACCGACTTAAAACGGGCGCGCCGACTTGACTTTTGCGCATTGGGTGCAACTGTAGGCATCAATCGAAAATCAATGCGCCGACTATCTATGTCTACCTGGCTAACCTGGACTACAACCTGAGTACCAATAGCGTAACTTATTCCGGTGCGCTCACCACGAAGAATAAGTCGCATTTCGTCAAACTGGAAATAGTCTCCACCGAGTTCAGTGATATGCACCAGGCCTTCAATGTACAAGTCATTCAGTGTGACAAACAAGCCAAAAGATGTGACTGTACTGACTACGCCGGCAAATTCTTCGCCTAGGTGTCCATGTATATATTTGCATTTGAGCCAAGCATCTACATCTCGACTGGCCTCATCGGCGCGGCGCTCTTGGGTACTGCAATGTAAACCCGCGGCTTGCCATGCTGAGATTTCGGCACTGGGTTTGCGTGTGTTCTGACTAGATTTTGCTGTGTTATTTTGCAGCCGTTTGAAAAGTCTGGCGTGGGCCTCACCTGGCGTGGGTAAAACGGGTAAATGGTATTTTTTCTTGGCCAAAATGGCCTTGATGACACGATGCACCAGCAAGTCGGGGTAACGCCGAATGGGACTGGTAAAGTGCGTGTAAGCCTCCAAAGCTAACCCAAAGTGCCCCGAATTGCAGGGGGTATAAATGGCTTGCTGCATGGTGCGCAACAACATGGTATGGATTTGCTGTGCGTCAGGGCGGTTTTCGGTGGCCTTGGCAATGACCTGAAAATCAGCCGGTGTAGGGTTGGCACAGATATTGGCAGACACACCTGATGATTTCAGGTAGTTTTGCAAAATTTCCACTTTTTCGGGTGTCGGCTCATCATGCACCCTGTATAAAGCTGTATATTTGTGTAGCGCTATGAAGTTAGCGCTACACACGTTGGCTGCAAGCATAGCCTCTTCAATCAATTTGTGGGCACTGGTTCAGTTCAATTACTAATATAAACTATTTGTTTTCAATAATTTATACTTTTAACGTGATCGAAAAAACCAGATTTGACCAACATCTTCTTCTCGGCTTT
>CAIYWD010000066.1 GCA_903929815.1 uncultured beta proteobacterium | reverse complement strand
TGTAACCGTTTAGACATCATGTCAAATGCCGTCATTCCCGCGAAGGCGGGAATCCAGTGCATGTTGGTTGACCAGGGTACACAGGCAGTCTGGATTCCCGCCTTCGCGGGAATGACGATGGTGGGGTCTAAACGGTTACCTATTTTTATATTTTTTACTATTTATACAATAGCGAACTATTCAATACCATCAAGGGATTTTCGCCATTTTTGATGCCAAACATTCCCCATAGGGGTGCATGAGCCAATTTTCACTTTTGGCTTATACTGATCATCCGCTTTTGGCCATTTGTGGAGGAATTTGAATGAATTTCTGGTTAAACCTTTCGCACTCTTTCCACGCTTCAACGATCACTGTGTTGCACTATTGTCGATCACGTCTTGCTGTCTGGCATGATGAGCATAACCAGGTCGCTGAGAATGCCACCCACGAAAATTTGCGACGTCTCCCCTGGATTCTTGCCGCCTTCATCCCCCTACTGGTACTGGGCATGACCATCAAGTGGTCAGAACAGAAATCTTCCGATGCTGCTTATGCTGCATTTGCCCGTTTGTTTTTTTGGGTTGACGTGGGGTTGATACTTTGGCTATCGTTTCTCATCAGTGTCCTGTACATCTACAAGCGGCACAATCAGGTTTTAGCGTTGGGTCACTCCATGACGATATTGGTTTCCACCAATTTTTTGCTCCTCGGAGTGACGATGTCGGCGCTGTCTCAACGCGCCCTGCCCTCCGCCACGATGTATGTGCTGGGATGCATTTTTTCTGGCGCATTGTTACTGATTCGCCCTCGTGTGGTCGTTCCCGTACACGCCATCAGCTACGTGTTTTTCTTCTATGCGATCGATCTTTGGAATGGTGTACCGCATGGGTACATTGTGTTCGAGCGGCTGTATGGTTTTGTCGCATGCGTGATTGGAATTTTTTTATCCCTGTTGCTGTGGCGATGGTTCACAACCAACGAATTGTTGCACCGCGAGGTCGAACAGCATCGCAACGAATTGGAGTTTTGTAACTCGGATCTGACACGCCAGCACGCGTTGCTTGAAGAAATGGCGCAGCATGATGCCCTGACCGGTTTGCTCAATCGCAGAGCTTTTGAGCAAGAGGCCGATTTGGCCATGCAGCGTGCCCGCCGTGATGGCAGTTGTATTTCGGTCATGATGCTTGATCTTGATTTTTTCAAACACGTCAACGACCACTATGGACATCCTGCCGGTGACGATGTACTCCAGTTCATGGCATCCGTTTTGCGCTGTAGTGTGCGTGACACCGATGTGGTGGCGCGCGTAGGTGGCGAAGAATTCAGTGTGCTGCTGCCACACACTTCGGCGGTGGATGCGTGTGAAGTGGCTGAAAAAATACGTCTTCGGGTGTCTCATGCGCCTGTGCCTGTGGTCAATGACCGGACAGTTTCCATGACTGTCAGCGTGGGTGTGGCCGAGTTTTTGTCAGGTCATATTGGAGCGTTTTCATGTTTGTATGCAGCAGCAGATCAGGCTTTGTACAAAGCCAAACGGGGTGGCCGCAACAGAGTTGAGGTCAGTATCACGGCTTTTTGAAGCGTGGCGAATATCGTTTGTTCATGCCTACGCCTGTTGCGATTGCTGATACCTCTGTGCCTTTGACTACCGGCACGTTTGTGCATTTTATTGATTCCCCGTTTGAACTGTACCAACCCTACCTACCCGCAGGCGACCAGCCCGAGGCCATTACCCAACTCGCAGACGGTGTGCGATCGGGCGAAGTGTTTCAGATATTGCTAGGGGTGACAGGCTCGGGCAAAACCTTCACCATGGCCAATGTGATTGCCCGACTGGGGCGGCCTGCGATTATTTTTGCCCCCAATAAAACCTTGGCAGCACAGTTGTACAGCGAGTTTCGAGAGTTCTTCCCCAAAAATGCGGTGGAATATTTTGTCAGTTATTATGATTATTACCAGCCCGAGGCTTATGTACCGCAGCGTGATTTGTTTATTGAAAAAGATTCTGCCATTAACGATCATATCGAGCAAATGCGTCTGTCCTGCACCAAAAGTTTACTGGAACGCCGCGATGTGGTGATTGTGGCCTCCGTGTCTGCCATTTACGGCATTGGTCAGCCCGAGTCCTATCACAAAATGGTGATGACCTTGCGAACTGGCGACACCCTGGGGCAGCGCGACATGATTGCCCAATTGATTCGCATGCAATACCAGCGCAACGACATGGATTTTGTACGTGGCATTTTTAGGGTTCGGGGCGATGTGGTTGATATTTTTCCGGCTGAGCACAGCGAAATGGCGATTCGCGTTGAGTTAATGGACGACGAGATTGAGAGTTTGCAACTGTTTGACCCCCTCACCGGGCGCATGCGTCAAAAAATTCCCCGCTTTACCGTCTATCCCAGCAGTCACTACGTCACACCCCGCGAACAAGTTCTGTCTGCGGTGGAAGCGATCAAAATTGAACTCACCGAGCGTGTCGCTGAGTTTGTGAGCCAGGGCAAACTCGTTGAAGCCCAGCGCATTGAGCAGCGCACGCGATTTGATTTGGAAATGCTCACCGAAGTGGGACATTGCAAAGGCATTGAAAACTACAGCAGACATTTGAGCGGTGCAGCACCAGGTGAGCCACCGGCCACGCTCACGGACTATCTGCCCAAAGACGCGCTGATGTTTCTGGATGAAAGCCACGTCATGATTGGCCAGTTGGGCGGCATGTTCAATGGCGACCGTTCGCGCAAAACCACGCTGGTCGATTACGGCTTTCGACTGCCCAGTGCGCTTGACAACCGACCTTTGAAATTCGATGAGTTCCAGACCCGAATGCGCCAAGCTATTTTTGTCTCTGCCACACCCGCCCAGTGGGAAAAAGACCATGCAGGGCAAATTGTCGAGCAGTTGGTTCGCCCTACCGGTTTGGTTGATCCTGCCGTAGAGGTTCGTCCGGCAACATCTCAAGTTGATGATGTGATGCAGGAAATTCGCATTCGCGCTGAAAAAAACGAGCGGGTTTTGATCACGACCCTGACCAAGCGCATGGCCGAACAATTGACCGATTACTTGACAGAAAATGGTGTGAAGGTGCGCTACCTGCACAGCGATATAGAAACTGTGGAACGGGTTGAAATTATTCGTGATTTGCGATTGGGAACGTTTGATGTGCTGGTGGGCATTAACCTGTTGCGCGAGGGGCTGGATATTCCCGAAGTGTCTTTGGTCGCCATTCTGGATGCTGACAAGGAAGGTTTTTTAAGATCAGAGCGATCGCTGATTCAAACCATGGGCCGTGCTGCCCGCAACGTGGAGGGGCGTGCCATTTTGTACGCTGACAAAATGACCGACTCCATGAAACGCGCCATCGACGAGACAAAGCGCAGGCGGGTAAAGCAAGTAGAGCACAACTTGGCTCATGGCATCACTCCACGAACCATCGTCAAACAGGTGCGCGATATGATTGATGGTGTCTATAGCGAAAAAGCCGGCAAGGAAGCTGAAAAACTCGAACGCGATGCCTTGCAGAGAGCGCAGGTTGAGGCGATGAGCGAGAAAGATATTTCAAAAGAAATCAAGCGATTGCAAAAACTGATGATGGATCATGCTAAAAATCTTGAATTTGAAAAAGCAGCTCAGGTGCGCGACCAACTGGCCATTTTGAAAGAGCAGGCTTTTGGGGCATCGGGGGTTGAGAACCTGTTGTCCTGATTTTGATAAAGTACACAAGATGTCTGAAACAATAATTTCAGACCTCCCCGGAATGGCAATGAAACGTGGCTGAAATTTGGACGGATTTTCGTGGAAAATCTGAAGTTCAGTGAAAAAAGTCAATATAAATCAACATAAAAAATTTCACGAAATGGTTAATTGTCCAAAATTCACGTATTGTTAATAAAATCATTGAATTAGGTGATGTTTTAGAAAAAAGGCGGGGAGGTCCAAAGATGGTATCTATGAATTGCATGACGTTTTCTGTCGTTTTTTTGTTTTCCACCATGGCTCATGCTGCTGAACAAGTCACTACACACGCAAGTCAATCTGTCACGGACAGTGCAGCAGCCAGTGGACATGCCGGTTCTGGCGTGGTTCACAGTATGGTGGCATCGGGTCAGGTCATTTCCGCCGTTGCGGCGGTGCCTCTGCTGTCGGGTGCTGTGGTGTCAGGGTCAGTAGGTGCTGTCAGTGCCAGGGTGGGACGTGATTCGCTGCGAGCGGCGGCTACCCCCATTGGAACACCCCTTGAAGTGACTGATGAAGTTATCACCGTGATGCCACCCAACAAGGCTCTCAAGACCAAAGGATATGGTCAACAATAAGTTGTGCATTTGGCTCGTCAGATTTGGGCGCACTGCGTCGTTACAAATCGCTTATGTGGCTGGGCCACACCGCACGATTTGCGCCTAGCATTGCATCCCAACTCTGACGGCCAAATGCACAACTTATTGTTGACCATATCCAAAGACACCTCACTTTAACTTTCATGGCATCCAGTCCACATCGCACGATTTGTGCCTGGCATTGCATCTTTAACTCTGACGAGCCAAATGCACAACTTATTGTTGACCATATCCCAAGTTTTTTCACGTTAAACAAACGGTCCATCAGGAGTTCCCCATGCCCAAGCTCTATTTGCGTTCATTGCTGTTGATGCTGATGGCAGCACTTGGTCTTCACGTTGGCGCTGCTGGTTCTGGTTCAAGTTCAGCTAGCAGCCAGCCTGGCAAACAGGTTCATTTCAAGCCCGAGCAAATCATCACCTTTGCCAAGAAGGTTGAAAAAACCCTGGCTGCCCGAGGAGCGCATGTGGCCATCCTCGCACGCATGGGGCGGCCTGTTTCAGAATTGCCCGAAGGCATGCACTTTACCCATGTGGCTTTTGCCCTCTATTCTGAAATCACCACCTATGACGGCAGAAAGCTACCTGGTTATGCCATTTACAACCTCTACCAACAAGATGACCACCCGGATGTGAGTGAACTGGTTCAAGATTTTCCGGTAGATTTTTTTTCGGATGTCGCGTACATGGAAGCCGGTATCATTATTCCATCACCAGAACTGCAAATGCGTCTGATCGAAGTCATTGCGTCGCCCACCTACAAGGCTTTGCACAACCCGCATTATTCTGTGATTGCCAACCCTTTTACCTTGGGTCGCCAGAACTGCACAGAATTTGTGCTGGACGTGATCAATGCTGCTATCTATCACACCAGCGATATCAAAGTCATCAAGGCCAATGAAAAAGCCTTCTTTGTGGCGCAAGCTGTCCATGTCAACCCCATCAAGTTGATGTTGGGGTCCATGTTGAGCGCAGAGGTTTCAACCTCTGACCAGGTGGGCCCCCCCGTCACAGCCACGTTTGAAAAACTGGGCGAGTATTTGCTCAAATACGATGCAGGTTCTAGCATGATCACCGTCATGCCAGACTGATATAACTCATTTTCCACAGATCTGCACCACGGATATCCTTAAAAGCTGACGCGTTCACATTTTTGCGTTGATCATTGTTATCATCAATTAGTTCTATAAAAACAATATGTTAGAAAAATGTGTAGATCGGGTAACCCGACATAACAGCACGACGCATGTCGGGTTACGCTTCGCTAACTCGGCCTACAATGACTAATACAGCGCTTTGCCCAAATAGGCTAACCGTTCTCATTCCCCCCTTTGAAAAAGGGGGGTTAGGGGGGATTTGGATGTCGGACCCAAGCAAAGCCACATCACTTTGAAACGCACCCGTCCGGGTGCGTTTCACCATGTGGCCACCGAAGATTTGCAGGCCGCTCGCTGCAATCGGTCCCGCACCCCGTCCCATTCGGCAGTATCTGGCACAGTCTCTGTCAAAATCTGGCTGACACCCAACGCATCAAAGTGTCTGAGTACGGCAAACAATTGCTGTGCGGCACTGGCAGCGTCCAAGGGCATGGGCAGGTGGTGCATCGTGGGCGGCACATCGACTTGTGTGTGCGACCACACAGCCACCGCAGGACGGGTTGGTGGCCAATCATCTAGGGCCTGTCGCAGTGCCACAGCGTCTAGCAACACAACCGCTGCGCGAGGCGCATAGTGAGATTCAAGTGTGCCAGAGGCCTTGGGCGCTTGTCCAGTCAGCGTTGGTAACTCTTGGTTCAATAGCACTTTCAAACCACAAACCGCCTGCACCTGATCTGGTGTGATACTTCCAGGTCGCAGCAGCACTGGCTGACCGCGTGTGCAGTCCATGATGGTGGACTCAATGCCCACGCTGCATGGCCCGCCGTCCAGAATCAGCAGTTCGCCTCCAAACTCATCTTGAACGTGCTGTGCTGTGGTGGGGCTGACCCGTCCAAATAGGTTTGCACTGGGCGCGGCAATGCCCCACACTACGGGGTGACCTGAAGATATGAGCGACAGAAGTAAATTTTGGGCGACGGGGTGTCTGGGACATCGCAAGCCAATCGTGTTGTTGCCACCCGCTGCCGCTGTGGCCACACCATCGCGGCGATGCAAAATGAGCGTCAATGCCCCAGGCCAAAAAGATGCCATCAACTTTTTGGCAAAGTCAGGAACATCAGAGGCGAAATGCGCCACGGCACTTGCGTCTGCCACATGCACAATCAATGGATGGTCCGCCGGGCGACCTTTGGCTGCAAAAATGCGTGCCACAGCACCCCTGTCATCCGCATTGGCCCCTAAGCCATAAACGGTTTCAGTAGGTAAGCCAAAAATGCCTCCAGCCCTTATGCAGCTTGCACAAACAGCTATTGAATTTATATCACTGCCAGACAGGATCATGGGAATATAAGGTAGAAATGACGGAGATGAAGGCGCAAAATACCGGTCGGTGATTTTTTGGGTTTCATGAATGCCATAATTGAAGTGTTCATTGAGTCTATGGACGTTGTCAGTCTGTTTATTGATTCTAGAAGCCTGTTTATACTCCATCACTTTTATTTTTGTAAGTTGTTGATTTATCAATTTATTTTTATTGAATAGTCAACAAGCCCACGTTTGACTGGGCATCAAAAATACATATCCAGACATCTCATTCGTAACCGTTTAGACCCCTGGCCCAGATGTCGTCATTCCCGCGAAGGCGGGAATCCAGTG
>CAIYWD010000065.1 GCA_903929815.1 uncultured beta proteobacterium | reverse complement strand
TTACGGTTGGTAACCGTTGAGACCTCATGTCAAATGCCGTCATTCCCGCGAAGGCGGGAATCCAGTGCATGTTGGTTTACCAGGGTACAAAGGCAGTCTGGATTCCCGCCTTCGCGGGAATGACGATGGTGGGGTCTAAACGGTTACGTTTGTTGTGACTGCCCTGCCATTCACCGATAACTTATTTCTGAAGTGCCACCCATTGATTGACCAACGGATGAATGGCAATGCGGTTTTCAAAAACGGCTTCAAGGGCGCGGTGGGTCCCAGCGTTCATGCAGTTGCCCTGGTGCAAAATGCCACCTCCTGCCATGATGACCATCTGGTCGGCGTGAAGTGCGATGGACAACTCATGCAGCACACTGATCACAGTGATGCCTTGTGATACCAGACCGCGCACCACCATGAGCCAGTCGGCCTGATGCGGTGGGTCCAGATTGGCCAGTGGCTCGTCCATCAAAAGCACTTGTGCTTGTACCGCTAATGCACGGGCAAGCAGCACGCGCTGGCGCTCGCCGCTTGAGAGTTGCCCCAAAGTTCGCTCACGCCAGTCCCACGCCTGGGTCATGCGCAGTGCATCGATCACGGCTGCGTGATCCGTCCTGGATGGGACACCCAGCCACGCCTGGTGTGGCAAGCGGCCTAGCATGACCACATCCCAGACGGTCAAGTCATCTGCCGTGGCCTCGTTTTGTCCTAGCCATGACAGTTGTTGCGCTCGTACACGACGCGGCAGATGTGCCAGTGATTGCCCTAGAAGGGTAACCTCGCCGGTATGAGGCAACAGATGAGCCAGTACCTTGAGCAACGTGGATTTACCCGCCCCGTTGGGACCGACAATGCTCGTCCATTGCCCTTTTGGAAAGTCCAGGTGAATGTCATGGAGGATTTGGCAATTTTCAAGCCAGGCACTCACCCCTTTGGCGCTGATAGCGATGGGTTGCATCGCGTCTGTCATAAACCACCGCCGGCAGTATCACGTGTTTTGATGTGCATCAACCACAACAAATAGCCACCGCCCAGTACCGCGGTAAGTACCCCCACCGGCAATTCTTGCGGGGCAATCAACCAGCGTGCCAGGGTGTCTGCGGCCATCAGAAGCACGCCGCCCATCAAACTTGCCAACAAGATCAGTTGGGCATGTGTGGTCTTGACTCTTGATCGAACCAGGTGAGGTGCGGCCAGCCCGACAAAGGCAATCGCTCCCGTTTGTGCGACAGCCGTCCCTGTAGCCAGTGCCAAAACAGCGACCAATGCAGCACGCATGGGCACCAGCGGCAACCCCAAACTTGCAGCAGTGGCTTCGCCCAGGCTCAAACCGTCAAGCACCTGACTGAGCAGCCAGGCCACCCCCATGCACATCACCCACACACCTATCATGACCCACCAGGCAGACCAACTGAGCAATCCGGTACTGCCCAGCATGAAGACCTGCATGGCCTGCATCACGTCAGGAGACATCAACATCACCAGCGACACACAGGCACTTAGAACCACACTCACAATCACACCGGCGAGCAGCAAGCGCAGGGTATGCTGCACACCCCGTGCCAGCATCAATGTCAGCAGCACTGCACCCGTCGCCCCTATAAAAGCCGCGCCCGTCAAACCCAGACGCACCAGCCAATGGGTGGAGAGCGGTGAAACACCCAAAAATACCAAGACCAGCGCCACACCCAGTGATGCACCAGAGGCACTGCCCAAAAGATAGGGGTCGGCCAAAGGGTTACGAAACAGTCCCTGCGCTACTGCACCGGCCAACCCTAGCAGTGCGCCCGTGACCCAAGCTCCCAGTGTTCGTGGTAGCCGAATATTTTGCACAATATGCAAGGCGATGGGGTCGTTCCAGGCCTGCCATAAGCTATCTAATCCGGTACTGCCGACACACACCCCCAGCACCAGAAAAATCATGCTGGCTATCAGCAGGCTCACCACAAGCACCCAGGCCTGTTTTCGTTGATGTAACCCGATGTTCATGGCGCTTTACTTTGTAAACACTGCGCCATGATGCGCGCCCCTTCGGCCAAACGCGGGCCGGGTCGCACCACCACATCGTTTTGCGCCACGCTGAGCACACATACCCGACCTTCTCGAATGGCACGAATGCCTTGCCAGCCAGGACGATCTTCAAATCCCTGGTGATGGCGACCGTCCACCATCATCACATCAGGATTGGCACGCACCACATATTCAGCGTTGATCTTGGGGAATGGCCCCAAACTTGCGGGCACGATGTTTTTAGCACCCAGACGTTGCAAGGTTTCACCAATGAACGAGCCTTCACTGGCCGCGTAAGGGGCGGGGTTCACCTCAAAATAGACACGGGTGGCCTTGATTCGGGCGGGCAGTGACTGCGCTGCTGCCGTGACCGCAGCATCGATCGCACGCCAAAGGTCGGGGGCATGAGATACGGCCAGCAATTGGCCGATTTGTTCGAGCACACGCTTCACATCCGCATGGGTTTTTGGCTCTAGGGCAAGCACCTGGATGCCCAGCGATTGCAAGCGCTCATCCACACGCGACGATTTGGCCATCAGCACCACATCGGGTTGGAGTGCCACAATGGCTTCAATGTTTGGATTCAGCCCTTCACCCACTTGCGGCAAATGCTTGACACTCTGGGGATAGTTGGAATAGCAGTCCACTCCCACCAGTCTCTGGCACTGGCCGAGCGCGCACACCGCCTCAGTCAGTGAGGGCAACAGACTGACAATGCGCTGTGGCGAACGATCAAAGTGAATGATCATGCCACGGTCATCTTTCACCTGCAAGGCGCAAACGGGCAGAGAAAATGCCACCACGATAATCCACATGCACAGCGACATTGCCTTCATTTGACCTGTTTTACAGGGCAAGCCTCCATGACCAATGCCTTCTGATATGTGAGACCAAATTGACCTCAAACGCTTGATCAATATGCGTAAAATGCTATTAAAATTATAAAGAAACATGAAGATTTTTCGCGGTTTCAACCACTTTGACATTGCACGAGTGTGCGCCCTGACGATTGGTAATTTTGATGGTGTACACCAGGGCCACCAAGCCATGCTTTCGCTGCTCAAGGGTCAGGCACAACATCGCGGCATCCCCAGTTGTGTACTGACTTTCGAACCCCACCCACGAGACTATTTTGCAGCCCTGAGACACAACCCTGCACTAGCACCTGCTCGTGTGTGTACTGTGCGTGACAAACTCGCCGATCTTGCCATCTGTGGCATAGACCAAACTGTGGTACTGCCTTTTGATGCACGCCTGGCAGCACTGTCTGCCCAAGACTTTATCGACCAAGTGTTGCTGTGCGGCCTGGGAACACGCTTTGTGCTGGTGGGAGATGATTTTCGCTTTGGCAAACAGCGCAGCGGGGATTACACCATGCTGGATGCTGCGGGCGTGGCGCAAGGTTTTGATGTGGCGCGCATGAACAGTTACGACATTCACGGCATGAGGGTCTCCAGCTCTGCGGTGCGCCAAGCTCTGGCCCTGGGAAACATGACCGATGCCACCCGTTTTTTGGGGCATCCCTATGGTATTTCCGGGCATGTGGTTCATGGCCGAAAACTGGGACGCAGCCTGGGTTTCAAGACGCTGAACCTGCGTTTTGCCCACTGGAACCCTGCTGCAAGCGGTATATTTGTGGTTCTGGTCTATGGTCTGGGAACACAACCTCTGCCTGGCGTGGCCAATTTGGGTGTACGTCCTTCGTTAAACCCACAGGATGTCAACGGCGGGCGTGTGCTGCTGGAAACCCATTGTCTGGATTGGCCAGACTCATTGGGGCCTGAGGGTGCTTACGGCAAAACCATTCGGGTGGAACTTCTCCACAAGCTGCATGACGAACTCACCTATTTATCCCTTGACGCATTGAGTGCAGGTATTTGTCAAGATTGCAAAGATGCACGTGCCTACTTTGCGGCGAACAGATCTGTCAGGGTTAAAGATGCAATGCCAGGCGCAAATCGTGCGGTGTGACCCAGCCACATCAGCGATTTGTAACGACGCAGTGCGCCCAAATCCGACGAGCCAAATGCACAACTTATTATTGACCATATCGCTTAATACATAAGCGATCGGGTGAGTTTCAAAGTGAT
>CAIYWD010000064.1 GCA_903929815.1 uncultured beta proteobacterium | reverse complement strand
TAACCCCCCTTTTTTCAAAGGGGGGACAAATACAGCACTTTGCCCAAATAGGCTAACCGTTCTCATTCCCCCCTTTGAAAAAGGGGGGTTAGGGGGGATTTGGATGTCGCACCCAAGCAAAGCCACATCACTTTGAAACGCACCCCAAGCCCCCAGGTTTCTTGCTCGCTAAATTGGCAACGTGTTATCGTGTTTACCATGTAATTCCATTTCTAGGCACTGGTTCAGTTGAATGGGATTTGAGGAAATTCACATTGGACTTGATTGGAGACTAGCCATTGATTTCTATAAAATCAACAAGTTAGTAAAATCCAAGAATAGGTTTCCAGTAAAGTCTATTAGAAGACGGTAGGTGAATCAAAATAAGCGTTTAATGAACGGCTGGCTACCGACGAATGTGTGCCATTGCTTGGGGCCGCAGTAACCGTTTAGACCCCCTGGCCCAGATGTCTAAACGGTTACCTTTATAAGCCTTTTTAGCCTATAACGCACGCCAGTATTGAATAGTTAGCTACTTTAATAATAGCAAATATCAACCATGAACTACCTCAATAGCATCCAATGGGATGCCAACGGCCTGATTCCCGCCATTGCGCAAGAACAAGGCTCGGGCGATGTGCTGATGATGGCCTGGATGAACCAGGAAGCCTTGCAACTGACCGTAGAAACAGGGCGTGCGGTATATTTCAGCCGATCTCGCAACAAACTTTGGTTCAAAGGCGAAGCGTCTGGCCATGTACAAATTGTGCATGACATTCGACTGGACTGCGATGCCGACGTTATGTTGCTCACAGTCACACAAACCGGCCACACCCCGGGCATTGCCTGCCACACAGGGCGGCACAGTTGTTTTTTTAATATACTGAAAGACGGTGTTTGGCAAGTCAGCGCATCCGTTTTGAAAGACCCAAAAACCATGTACAAATGATCAATATGCCAACCTGCACTGATTCCCTAACCACACTTGCCGCCATCATTGAAAGCCGTCTGCCCTCCCACGGTGGCAATGCACAGACCAGCTATGTGGCACGTCTGCTGCACAAGGGGCCTGATGCTTTTTTGAAAAAAATAGGCGAAGAAGCCACTGAGGTTGTCATGGCTGCCAAAGATGCAGATCACGGCGGTGACAAGGTAAAAATAGTTTGCGAAATGGCTGATTTGTGGTTTCACTGCATGATTGCACTGGCACACTACGGGCTGTCCCCTGCCGATGTGGTGGCTGAACTGGATAGGCGCTCAGGCACAAGCGGGCTGGAAGAAAAAGCCATGCGCAAAATGATGTTGCGTGACCATGAACCTACCGGAGATTCTTGATGACATACGATTTCAATCGACCTGACAACCCCTATGCCGTCGATACTGTTGATCTTGCCAAACTCAATACCCTGAACACCGTAGGCACCATCAGCTACGTGCTTCATTTGATAGTGGCTGTGAGCGCTCTGATACCGGGTGGACAGTTTGGCCCCATGCTGCTGATTGCTGCACTGGTGCTGGATATGGTCAAAAAAGACAGTGCTTGTGGCACTTGGCATCAATCACATTTTCAGTGGCGCATTCGCACTGTGGTCATCGCTGCGGTGCTTTATTTGGTGACTGCACCCTTGTGGTTTTTATTTTTATTCCCTGGCTGGCTGGCCTGGATCTGCATTTCGGTGTGGTTTTTATACCGCATCGTGACCGGATTCATGCGCATGAACAAGGGACTTCCCATGGAGATTGCAAATGATTGAACACACGGTTCAAAACGACCCCGATTGCCTGTTTTGCAAAATTGTCACAGGCAAAATTCCCTCTAAACAGGTGTATCAGGATGACGAGTTCTATGCCTTTCATGACATTCATCCGACTGCACCTGTGCATTTTTTAATCATCCCCAAACGCCACATTCCCTCCATGGCGCAGCTCACAAACGACCATGCCGACTTCATGGGGCGCATGATGATGCTCATCCCGAAGCTGGCCTTGCAAGAGGGTTGCCAACCTTACCCTGCTGGCGGCTTTAGAATGGTTTGCAATACCGGCGCGCACGGTGCGCAAGAAGTTCATCATTTGCATATGCACATCATGGGCGGCCCGCGTCCCTGGAAGCGCGGTTGATTGATTCAAGGAGTTGTCATGGGTTCATTTTCTATATGGCATTGGCTGATTGTTTTACTGATTGTCATGATGGTGTTTGGCACCAAAAAACTTAAAAACATGGGAAGCGACCTCGGAGAAGCTGTCAAAGGGTTCAAGGAAGGCATGAAAGATGGCAGCACACCCTCCGAAGCCCAAGTGCCCACTTCACAGATTGCAACCGCCGCACCTGTCGATGAAAAAAACACCATTGATGTGCAAGCTCGGACAAAAGTTTAATGATTGATCTGGGTATTTCCAAACTGGCGATGATTGGCGTGGTGGCGCTGATGGTCATTGGCCCTGAAAAATTGCCGCGTGTGGCGCGCACAGTGGGTACCCTTATGGGCAGGGCGCAGCGCTATATCAGAGACATGAAAGACGAAGTTCATCGCTCTATCCATATGGATGAACTGAACAAAATGAAGGAAACTGTTGAGGCGGCTGCCCACACGATGGAGCAATCCATTCGTACCCACACTTCTGAATTTGAAAAATCATGGGCAAATTCTGACCACACTGCGAATGACCGCCCTCCCCTGCCTTCGTTTCGTCATCCTAAAAAAAACTGGAATCTCAAACAAGGTGTTGCAAGCTACAAAGCCCCCACGGCCATGCGCACCAAGGTTTTGTCTGGCGCTGCGCGCAAGGCGCGCCTTCGTTCTGACAAGTTCAACGGATGACCGCCCCCTTCATCGACAAAGAGCAGCCGTTCGTTGCTCACTTGATTGAGTTGCGCAATCGGTTAATCAAAGCAGGATTTGCAATTCTGGTCGTCACACTGATGTTGGGCATTTATCCCGGCCCTGCTGCCCTTTACGAGCTGATGGCCGCTCCCCTTGTGGCGCACTTGCCCCGGGGTTCAACTCTGATTGCCACGTCAGTGATTTCACCCTTTATGGTGCCGATGAAAGTTTTGTTGGTGGCAGCTTTCATGTTGGCTTTGCCGGTGGTGCTTTACCAGGCGTGGGCGTTTGTGGCACCAGGCTTGTATGCTCATGAAAAAAAATTGGTGCTGCCCTTGGTGGTGTCAAGCACTGTTCTGTTTTTGATGGGTGTGGCGTTTTGCTATTTTTTTGTGTTTGGTCGTGTGTTTGCATTTATCCAAAGCTTTGCACCCGCAAGCATCACGGCAACACCCGACATTGAGGCCTATTTAGACTTTGTGCTGTCCATGTTTTTAGCTTTTGGCATGGCGTTTGAAGTGCCGGTAGTGGTGATGGTTCTGGCGCGCATGGACATTTTCAGCATTGCCAAACTCAAGGAATTTCGTGGCTATTTTGTGGTGCTGGCTTTCATCATTGCAGCCATTGTGACCCCACCCGATGTCATATCGCAATTGGCACTGGCCATTCCCATGTGCTTGTTGTACGAGATAGGTATATGGGCTGCGCAAGTATTTATTCGCCACACCCAAGCCCCTGACAAAGCCACCAACACGTAGTATTTGTAACAACGCAGTGCGCCCAAATCTGACAAGCTAAATGCGAAACTTATGGTGGAACCTATCTTTATTAGCTATTTTAGTTATAGCGGGTTGTGCTTATCCCATAAGGCTTGGCGGCCAAAAAGGCACTGAAATTCCTGGTTGGCACGGTCGCATGGCGGTGCGCATCCATGATGTGGTGCAAGGGGCGGAGCAGCAACAATCCTTTGCTTCAACATTCGATTTAAAGGGCAATCCGGCGCGGGGACAACTGCTCTTCTTCACCCCGCTGGGGATCACTTTGGCAAGCCTGAACTGGAATGAACATCAAGCCACCTTGCATACCCCAGGCAATACCCGTCACTTCGATACGTTACAAAATTTAATGATCAGCGTGGTGGGAGCTGACGTGCCCTTGCCTGCGTTGTTTGCCTGGCTGCAAGGTACATCTGTGCCAACATCAGGGTGGCTGGTCGATTTGTCACAGTATGCCAACGGCAAAATTCTGGCCAACCGCGTATCACCCGAACCCGCAGTTGAGCTGCGTATCATGCTGGATCGCGAATCGTCAAACTGAATAAGCAGATACCCCAACACCATGAAAACTCTGTTTGATGTGCCTGCGCCAGCAAAACTCAATCTCTTTTTGCACATTGTGGGCAGGCGTTCGGATGGCTACCATCTGCTTGAATCTGCTTTTATGCTGATGGACTGGTATGACACCTTGCATTTTGAACTGCGACCCAAGGGTGGCATCAGCCGCGAAGACCTGAGCGTCTTACTGCCTGCCAATGACCTGATTGTTCGTGCTGCCCATGCGCTTGTACAGCATACAGGTTGCACGCAGGGTGTTCATATCAGCGTTGAAAAACGCATTCCCACCCAGGCGGGCATGGGCGGTGGTTCATCAGATGCTGCCTCTACATTGATCGCACTCAATCGTCTTTGGGCACTGGATTTACCCTTGAAACAACTGACATCCATCGGATTAACTTTGGGCGCAGATGTGCCTTTTTTTCTGGGAGGTCACAACGCCTGGGTAACTGGAATTGGTGAAAAACTAACGCCTATCTCCATTCCCGTAGGGCAATTTATCGTGCTGAAACCTTCTGTGGGCATCGATACTGCGCAAATTTTTTCTCACCCTGATCTCAAACGAAACAGCGAATCAGCTAAACTTTCAGACTTCCTGGTCAGTCCGTTCAACTTCGGCGATAACGCGCTGCAACACGTGTCCCAGCTTTTGTGTCAAGACGTAAAAATCGCCATTGACTGGTTGCAACACTTAGGTTTCAAGGCTAAAATGACGGGTTCTGGAAGCGCAGTTTTTGCGCATGTTTCGCAAGATGCGATCATCCCTCAAGCGCCGCGCCATTTTCATCTGCGTGTTTGTCACAGTCTCGCAGTGCATCCTCTGCAAGGCTGGTGCGTTTGAGCAGAGATCATGTTTTTTGGGTTGGTCATCTTGCATGACTGACCGATGTAGGGGAGTCGCCAAGCTGGTTAAGGCACTGGATTTTGATTCCAGCATGCGAAGGTTCGAATCCTTCCTCCCCTGCCAACCACCCGTGTTTACCATCTTCCTGGGTCGAAAGACGACACAGGAACCGCAGTGAGTCAAAACAGCCCGCCTACGTCCCCATCGACTGTTCTACGGGATCAAGAAGTCTGAATGCAGTGTCCATGGCATGATTTTGCGTAAGGATATGGACATTGATCTGCATTCATGGGGGCGTATGCCACTGGAAAATGGCAGCTTGTCAAGAATTTTTTTCTTGAGTGCTCATGGTTGTTGACTCCACATGACGCAAACGAATATGCAATTCCCGCAATTGCTTTTCATCCACTACAGAAGGGGCTTGCGTGAGCAAACACTGGGCACGCTGGGTTTTGGGGAAGGCAATCACATCGCGGATGGAGTCAGCACCGGTCATCAGCGTCACAATACGATCCAGCCCAAAGGCCAAGCCGCCGTGCGGTGGTGCACCATATTGCAAGGCATCCAGCAAAAAGCCAAACTTCTGTTGTGCTTCTTCGGGTGTAATTTTCAGGGCATCAAACACTTTTTTCTGGACATCAGCGCGGTGGATACGCACCGACCCCCCGCCCATTTCCCAGCCGTTAAGCACCATGTCGTAACCCTTGGAAATGCACTTGCCAGGGTCAGTGACCATCCAGTCTTCGTGACCATCTTTGGGGGCGGTGAAAGGGTGATGCACCGCCATCCAACGTTTCGATTCTTCGTCGTACTCAAACATGGGGAAATCAACGACCCACATCGGTGCCCAACGGTCTTCAAACAGGCCGTTTTCTTTGCCATAAGTACTGTGACCAATTTTCATGCGCAGCGCACCCATGGCATCGTTCACGATTTTTTCCTTGTCGGCGCCAAAGAAAAGAAGATCGCCGTTTTTTGCACCTGTGCGTCTCAGAACCTCAGAAATGGCGCGGTCGTGAAGGTTTTTGACAATGGGGCTTTGCAAACCCGCCCAGCGAAGGGATTTGTTTTCATGGACACCTTGCGAGAGATCATTGACCTTGATCCAAGCCAGACCCTTGGCCCCGTAAATTTTGACAAATTCGCCATAACTGTCAATTTCACCGCGTGACAAGCCCATTCCTTCACGAGCGCCCCCTGGAACGCACAGGGCGACAACACGACCGCCCTGCATTTTGGCAGCGCTGGAAAACACCTTGAAATCGACATCGCCCATAACATCGGTCAATTCGGTCAATTCAAGAGTTACGCGCAGGTCAGGCTTGTCAGAACCGTAGCGACGCTGTGCATCCTGGTAAGTCATGACCGGAAAATCGCCCAAATCTACACCCAGGGCATTTTGGAACACGATTTTGATCATGCCTTGAGAGATGTCACGAATTTCCTGTTCTTCCATGAAGGAAGTTTCAATATCAATCTGAGTAAATTCAGGCTGACGATCAGCACGCAAGTCTTCATCACGAAAACACTTGGTGATTTGGTAATAGCGGTCAAAACCGGCCACCATCAACAGTTGCTTGAACAATTGCGGGCTTTGTGGCAGGGAAAAAAAGTGCCCGTCATGGATACGACTGGGCACCAAATAATCGCGTGCGCCCTCGGGCGTGCTCTTGGTGAGCATGGGAGTTTCAATATCTACAAAACCATGTGCATCAAGGTACTTGCGCACTTCCGTCGTGACGCGGTAGCGCAGCATCAAATTGTTTTGCATGTAAGGGCGGCGCAGATCAAGCACGCGATGCGTCAGACGGGTGGTTTCAGACAGATTGTCCTCATCCATCTGAAAGGGCGGTGTGACCGAGGGGTTGAGCACCGTCAATTCATAGCACAGCACTTCAATGTTGCCGCTTTTCAGATGGTCATTGACCGTTCCCGCAGGGCGTACACGCACCAAGCCTGCGACCTGAACACAAAACTCGTTACGCAGATGCACGGCTGTCTGGAAAGTCTCGGCGCGATCGGGATCACACACAATTTGCACATAACCCTCGCGGTCACGAACATCTATAAAAATCACACCGCCGTGGTCCCGTCGCCGATTGACCCAGCCACACAAAGTGACCCTTTGGCCTACCAGGGCTTCGGTAACCAAACCACAATAATGGGAACGCATAACCATATCAATCGCTTTCAATAGCCGCTACATCAGAGCAGCGAAGGTTGTCAAAAATTATTTTTTAAAAAAGCCCGTAGAGAACGTTGGGGCCACAGACCCCATGGATATCACATAGGTCAGTGCTTCATCAACGCTCATCTGAAGTTCAATCACTTCACTGCGTGGCAGCATCAGAAAAAAACCGCTCGTAGGATTGGGCGTGGTGGGAACGTACACACTGATCATTCCTTCGCCAAGATGACCTGTCACTTCCTGAGAAGGTATTCCAGTTTGAAATGCCACAGTCCAGACACCGGCGCGCGGGTATTGCACCAGCAAGGCGGTACGAAATGCGTTGCTATTGCCTGAAAACAGTGTGTCAGAGACTTTTTTGACACTGTTATAAATGGTTCTGAAAACTGGAATGTGGGTAAATAATCGGTCCCACTGTGTCAGCCACCAGCGTCCTGCTACGTTGGATACCAGCGCCCCTGTGAGCAGCAAGCCGGTAAATACCAGGACAACACCCAAGCCAGGGATGTGACGCCACCGCTCCAAAACCAAAGCAGCAGCAGATGAGACCATAGCCTGCAAGACTGTCAACAAACCACCAAAAATGGCATCCAGCATCCCGACCAGCCACAGCAAAACCCAGATAGTGACGACCATAGGCAACCATACCAGCAAGCCAGTCAGTAAATATTTTTTGAGAGGCACAATAATTCCTGGTGGTGATCAAGGGCTGTCAATGGCAACAACAATCAGCACAACAATCGGGCGCTGCTGGCTTTGCGTCAACGTTGGGGGCTGCTTTGTCAATCGCTGGGCTGCATGGAGGGGCATCGCCATCGGCGGTAGCGGCACAACCACCTTTGAAGTCAGTAGCATACCAACCCATGCCTTTTAATTGAAATCCGGCCACAGTAAGCTGTTTTCTGAAACTGACTGCACCGCACTTGGGACAGTCAGTCAAGGGCGTGTCGGTCATTTTTTGCAACACGTCCTTGGTCATTCCGCAAGATTCGCATTTGTAGGCATAGATAGGCATAGTGTTTGGTATTGAAAAGTTACAAAGGAGGTGATTCTAAAGTGGCCGTGGACAATCTGGTGGCTTCCCACTTAAGGCGGGACAGAGCCGCCCTAAATGGGGAGCCGGGTGCGCGAACTTGAGTGAGTTTTTTGTATAACAAATCGGCCTC
Source organism: uncultured beta proteobacterium (assembly GCA_903929815.1). Classification (GTDB taxonomy): domain Bacteria; phylum Pseudomonadota; class Gammaproteobacteria; order Burkholderiales; family Burkholderiaceae_C; genus Rhodoferax. Next base: position 389 of record CAIYWD010000064.1, on the reverse strand, counting down.
TAGCGCCCGTCCTGCTTGCATAGTTAGCTATTTTTTTGATAGTAATATAAATTCGCCTAACTCATCTCCTTGTCTGTATCCATCCACTGCCCACTGCCCACTGCCCACTGCCCACTGCCCGCTGCCCCCGGCCCCCGCCCCGCTGCCACCGGCCCACTGCCCCCTGCCCACTGCCCACTGCCCGCTGCCCGCTGCCCGCTGCCCCCTGCCCGCTGCCCACGGCCCACTGCCCGCTGCCCACTGCCCACTGCCCGCTGCCCACTGCCCGCTGCCCACTGCCCACTGCCTACTGCCCACTGCCCACGGCCCGCTGCGCGACCGACGTGCCCGCTGCCCAGGCGTGCAGCGTGTATCGACCGACGACCGGCGCGCTGCGCGAGCGCGCTACG
>CAIYWD010000063.1 GCA_903929815.1 uncultured beta proteobacterium | reverse complement strand
TGCCAGCGTCAGCGGCTGGAAGCCGCTGCTACATGACCACCAGCAGTGCCATTGTGCAATCTGAAGAACTTGCTTTTGAAATCAGCGAACCGTGAGTTGCAGGTCAGGAAATTTGGCAATCAAACGAGGGCGTTAATTGTTGAATCCGGGGGACGGTCTGTCAATGTCTGGCGTTCGTATTCATCGGCAACAACCTGCAAAGCCAAATCAGCGTCGTGGTACTGTGCATCCATATCGCTGACCACAAACTTGCTGAGATTTTGAATGGCAACCGTGATGCTTTCTTGATATTTCAGTCGGCTTTTATCAAGTGAAGTCCATGTCATTGCGGCAACAATTCCATTCAATGCAATGGCGATGGCAATGATGCGAGCGGTATAGTTCATAAGGGAAAGATAGCAAAGGATCAGTCTTGGTGTTCTGCCATGACTGTCACGTTATCGCATGGTTTGAATCAAATAACTGGAGGCAACTTGTCAATAAAGTCTATTGCATTTGATTGATTTTTCTGTCTGGCTAAGCGAGAGAAGTCGCAATAGCCTTACTGAACTGACTGTTACTCACCCTTCTGTTTGAGAGATACGGCCTCGCATGAAAGCCGAAATCAATTCTGCTGAATCATGGTGCTTGCCACGGTTTGCAAAGTCCAGTGCATTCAAGCCAAGATCATTTTTTAAACTCAAATCAGCACCTGCTTCAAGCAAAACCTTGACCGCCGATGGCGTACCGTAATAAGCGGCCATCATCAAGGGCGTGGTGCCATTGGGGGATCGGGCATCGATGAAGGCGTTGTCGTCAAGCAGCAGATGTATCACGACAACCTGTCCATGCGTGGCGGCGTAATGCAAAGGCGCCCAACCTGGTTTATTGACGGCTGCCCCCTTGTCAATCAAAGTTTGGCACAGTTGTGCGTGGCCATTCAAGGCTGCCAGCATCAACGGGCTTTCGTCTTTGTCGTTGCGAATATCAATTTTGGTGGATGACCAGCGAAGCAAACTGTTCGCCACTTTGATGGCATTGCCTTGGAGTGCCAACAAAAGCCCCGCAGTGCCGTTAGGATTCACTGTGTTGGGATCAAAGCCACGCTGCAAAAGCGAGTTGATCGTGACCTCATCATCGAGTTCAATGGCTTTGAAAAAATCATCATAAGAACCCGCTATTGCCTGTTGAAATCCTGTCAAAACAACAAGATAAACAATCATTCTGAAATAATACATCAGGCTAAAAATGGCGGCTTTCATAGTGGGGTAACACCTTTGAATAATTGTTCAAAATTGCGTGATGTTTGCTCGGCTATCGTTTCAGGCGATACCCGCTTGATCTGCGCCAACTGCTGGGCTACCCAAACCACATAAGAGGGATTATTGGTTTTTCCACGGTACGGTACAGGGGCCAAATAGGGGCTATCGGTCTCGACCAACAGACGATCCAGGGGAATCATGGCAGCGACATCGCGCAAATTTCTGGCATTCTTGAACGTCAGAATGCCCGAAAAAGAGATGTAATAGCCCATGTCCAGCACTTGGCGCGCCACGTCTGCCTCTTCAGTAAAGCAATGAAAAACACCTTTTGCAGAGCCTGCTGATCCATCTTCTCCCTCTTCTTTCAAGACGGTTAAAGTGTCAGCACCAGCAGAGCGCGTATGAATAACCAAAGGTTTACCCAATAACCGAGCGGCACGAATATGGGTTCTAAAGCGATCACGCTGCCAAGCCATATCTGCCGTACTGCGGCCATTGAGCCGGTAATAGTCCAGGCCGGTTTCACCTATCCCCACCACACGCGGCAAACTTCCCAGACGCAGCAAGTCGTCCACAGTGGGTTCTGTCACGTCTTCGTAGTCTGGGTGAACGCCCACGGTACACCAAAAATTGTCATAGCCTAGCGCCAAACCATGCACTTTTTCAAAGTCTTCCAATCGGGTGCTGATGCACAAGGCACGACTGACCTGAGTTGCCGCCATGGCAGCACGAATAGGTACTAATTGTGAAAAAAGTTCTGGAAAATCAAGGTGGCAGTGGGAATCGGTCAACATGATGCGGTTTCAATATTTTGGGGCCATCGCCCATTGTGCCTGGCTGATCAAGGCCTCTTGCATCAATGCTGCGTTGTAAGGGTGTTCAACCGTGCGACGGATGTGTGCAAGCGCCCTCCCCCACCCTGTCAAACTTTTCCAACTGCCTGCGCGTGGCAAATCAGTCTGTTCAAAAAAACGGGGCATTGCACCACATCGCAAGGCCTGCAAGTCATGACAAAGTTTGTGCAGTGCATCGACTATCTGCGCGCCCGTCCAGTCTTTGAATGCACTGACCTCGCCATTTTGCACAGCACGCGGCAAATTGGGCCAGACAGCACTGAGGCCAGAAAATTGAAGCGCATCCTGGGGACGGCCTCCTGCTGCGCGCAACATCACTTGCGCTTGCTGGAGTGTCATGCCCTTTGACTCTAACCAAGCTAATGCAACGCTCTGCTCTGGCCACATCATGGCGTGGGTCAGGCAACGGCTGCGGATGGTGGGCAACAACAAATGGGCTGCATCGGTTGCCAAAACAAATTTGACATCCCCAGGAGGCTCTTCCAGAGTTTTAAGCAGCGCATTGGCTGTATAAACGTTCATGCGTTCTGCCGGATAGACCAACACCGCTTTACCCCTGCCGCGCGCACTGGTGCGCTGTGAAAACTCAACAGCTTCGCGCATGGACTCAACCTTGATCTCTTTGCTTAGCTTTGGCTTTTTGCCTTCAGTGTCGTCAGGTGCTTTCTCTTCTTCAGGCTTGTCGCTCAATTGCCACCCCAGCGCTTGCATGTTCGTTTGTGGCATCAATACAAAAAAGTCGGCGTGGGTTCGAACATCGATCGCATGGCAGCTCGAACATGTGCTGCATGCGCCCAGTGGGCTGGGATGGTCGCACAGCCAGGCACGTACCAGTGTCATGGCCAAATCGTATTGTCCCAGGCCAGATGGCCCTGCCAACAGCCAGGCGTGTCCCCGTTGTGCCAGTAAATTTGGGGCTTGACTGACGATCCAGGGGGCAAGTGAAATGGCAGATTCGCTCATCAAAGCCACCCTCGATCTTGCACAGCACATAAAACATGCTGCCACACTTCATCACACATTTGATGTGCGGGGACGATGGCAAAACGGCCAGGATCATCTTGGTAGCGCTGTTGATAACCACTGACCACTTTTTTAAAAAATTTTGCAGGTTGTGCTTCAAACTTATCGGGAACGCGCGCACCCACAAGGCGCTTTGCAGCAATGTCTGGGTCTAAATCAAACCAAAGCGTCAAATCAGGTTGACGTACAAAATCGCCGTCTAATGCAGGCACAGTCTGCACAAGACGCTCTAAAAACGAGAGTGTTTCAAGATTAAAACCACGTCCAAAGCCCTGATAGGCAAAGGTGGCATCGGTAAATCGGTCACACAAAACCACCCTGCCCTGCCCTAGCGCGGGTTCAATCACCTGCTGCAAATGATCGCGCCGTGCGGCAAACACCAGCAAGGCTTCGGTCATTGCGTCCATGCTGTCGTTCAGTACCATGGATCGCAATTTTTCAGCCAAGACCGTGCCGCCTGGCTCTCGCGTTAAGGTAAGTGAGCGCCCCAAGTCAATAAAAGCCTGGGCTAAAGTGTTGATGTGCGTTGATTTTCCAGCGCCATCGATCCCTTCAAAACTGATGAAAAGACCGGTTGGGTTCAAAGCGTTTAATGTCACGTCAAAGGCCAAGTTGATAGTGTTGAACAGCACGATTGTGTGCAGCGAGATTGTCACTGAACTGGCTGCTGCCGTCGCCTCGCGCTACAAAGTACAAAGCCTTGCTGCGTGCTGGCTGCACGGCCGCCATGAGCGCAGCCTTGCCAGGCATGGCGATGGGTGTCGGTGGCAAGCCTGCTCGGGTGTAAGTGTTCCATGGCGTATCGGTCACAAGGTCGCGACGGCGCAGGTTGCCGTCAAACTGCTCTCCCAGCCCATAAATCACCGTGGGATCGGTTTGCAGCAACATCCCCAAACGCAGACGGTTATGAAAAACCGAAGCAATCATGGCGCGATCGCTGTCAAGACCGGTTTCCTTTTCAATGATGCTGGCCAAGATCAGAGCTTGGTCGGGGGTTTGCATGGTAATGTCTGATGCACGCACTTGCCAGGCTGCTGCCAATTGTTTGTCCATGGCGTGCATGGCACGGCGCAACAACGCCAACTCGCCACTGCCCTTGGCATAAGTGTAGGTATCCGGGTAAAAACGACCTTCGGGATGGAGCTGCGGTCGTCCCAATTGTTTCATGATGAAATCAGGCTCTAGCCCTTTTGCATCATGCGTTAGTAGCTCTTCTTTTGATAGTGCTTGCATCACCTGTTGAAAGTTCCAGCCCTCGATCAGCGTGACAGATTGCAGTGATTCATCGCCACGTACCAATTGAGTCAGCAAGACCCTGGGAGTGATGCCAGTTTGCAGCTCATAACTACCCGCCTTGATGTTGCGTGCTTGACCCGAGAGACGAAACCACCCATATAAAAGGAGTGGTGATGTTTGCACTCCGAGTGCCACCAGGTCGTGAGCTACGGCACGCGGCGATGTGCCAAATTCAATAGACACATCGATGGTGGGGGTGACAAGTGTCAGGGCGTGATTGAGCCACCCATACGCCAAAAACCCAACGCAGAGCATCACACACACCATCCACATCAATAAACGACGCACCAAATCACTGCCTTCAAAAATAATGGACGAAATGATACTTCAGCTTCAAAGTGCTGTGGAGCAGCCAACATGGATACATACAAGAAGAGTCAGGCGAATTTATTCGTCTATTTCACTATTAAAAAGATAGTTAACTATGCAAGCAGGACGGGCGCTATAGGCCGATTTGTTATACCAAAAACTCACTCAAGTTCGCGCAGCTTGACCGGTGAATATGGCCACCTCCACACCACTTTGAATCGCACCCTGTTGACACCTTATGCCTTATGCCCTTGCAGCACTGATGGTGTTGGCAATTCTCTGGGCGCAGCTTTTGGCCTGATGAGCATCACGCGCTTCTACCATCACGCGCACCAAAGGCTCTGTGCCGCTAGCGCGAATCAACACGCGACCGTTGTCGCCTAGTTCAGCTTCAACTGTGCGTGTTTCATCTGCCAACCTAGGGCTAGCTCGCCAGTCTTGACCACTGAGCAAACGAATATTGATGAGCACCTGGGGGAATAAAGTGACTTCACTGAGCAAGTGTGCCAGAGGTTTTCCGCTGCGTACTGTGGCCTGCAAGACCTGCAAGGCAGAAATCAAACCATCGCCAGTGGTGTGTTTGTCTAGCGCTAGCAGGTGTCCAGAGCCTTCGCCACCCAGTAGCCAGTTGTTTTTTTCAAGTTCTTCAAGCACATAGCGGTCACCTACCTGGGCACGCACCATGGCCACCCCGCGTTTTTGCAGTGCCAGTTCAACGGCCATATTGGTCATCAAAGTGCCTACCACACCGGGCATTGGCTCATTGCGGCGCAGGCGCTCATCTGCCATCAGGTAAAGAAGTTCATCCCCGTTAAACAAACGACCGCTGGCATCAATCACCTGAAGGCGATCGGCATCACCATCGAGTGCCATACCAAAGTCTGCCCTGTGCTGCTTGACTGCATCCATCAAAGCCTGGGGATGTGTAGCACCAAAGCCTTTGTTGATGTTCAATCCGTCAGGGCTGCAACCAATAGGAATAACCTCAGCCCCAAGTTCATGAAACACCTTGGGCGCAATTTGGTAGGCCGCGCCGTTGGCTGCATCGACCACAATGCGCAAACCCTTGAGCGACAAGTTGTTGGCGAACGTGCTTTTGCAAAATTCAATGTAGCGCCCCGTGGCATCGTCCAACCTGCGCGACCTGCCCAAATCGACAGACTCTACCCATTGCGGTGTTTGGGTCAGCATGTCTTCAACATCCATCTCCCAGGCATCGGGGAGTTTGCTGCCCTGTGCATTGAAGAATTTGATGCCGTTGTCTTCAAACGGGTTATGGCTGGCGCTAATGACCACACCCAAAGAAGCACGCTGGGCGCGTGTCAGATAAGCTACACCGGGCGTGGGCAAAGGGCCCAACAACACCACATCCACCCCAGCAGAATTAAAACCGCTCTCTAGCGCACTTTCAAGCATATAGCCAGAAATGCGCGTGTCTTTGCCAATCAACACCGTAGGTTTGGCCTCGGCTTTCTTGAGCACACGCCCAACAGCGTGGGCCAGTTTCAAAACAAAATCTGGCGTGATGGGGATTTGACCTACCGTGCCGCGAATGCCGTCTGTGCCAAAAAATTGTCGTGTCATGTTGAACCTTTGTAAAGTGAAATTTTTGCTCTTACCCGCAAGGCTTGCACTGTCTCTTTAACATCGTGAACCCGCACAATGTGCGCGCCCCTTTCAATGGACAGCACAGCAGCGGCCAGACTGGGGGCCAGGCGCTCATCTGCTGCCAATGGATCGCTTGCCGTCATGCCGGCCAATGATGATTTGCGTGACCAGCCAACCAGCAACGGATAACCGGCATGAAGCAGTTCGGACTGGCGTGAGAGCAGTGCAAAATTTTGTTCGACCGTCTTGCCAAAACCTATGCCGGGGTCTAAAACAATACGGGTTTTTTTGACTCCCAGCCCTTGTAAATCAAGCGCAGCGCGCTCTAAAAACGAGATCACCTGTGACACCACATCGCCTTGCATGGGTTGAGTTTGCATGGTTTGCGGGTCTTTGTGCATGTGCATCAGACACACACCACATTGGCCGTGATTGGCTATTATTTGTGCAGCACTGATGCCCGATGCTTTATCCAATGAGCGCAAGGCACGAATGTCGTTGATGATGTCTGCCCCCAAATCAAGCACGGCTTGCATCACCTGTGGCTTGTAGGTATCGACCGAGATGGGCACGCCCAGAGTGACTGCAGATCGAACCACAGGCAGCACGCGTGCCAGTTCTTCGTGTATATCCAGGGGCTGCGCACCAGGGCGTGAAGATTCGCCACCAATGTCCAGAATGTCTGCGCCCTCCAAAATGAGACGCTCACAATACTTGAGGGCTGCTTGAGTGCTTTGATGATGTCCACCGTCAAAAAATGAATCGGGCGTGACATTCACAATGCCCATCACCTTGGGGCAAGTCAGGTTAATCTGAAAACGGCTGGTTTGCCAGTGCATGAATCCAAGGGGCTTTAGGATAGGGGCAACAATAAGTTGTGCATTTTGCCGTCAGATTTGGGATACACAACTTATGAATCCAGGTTCAAGCCACCGAAGGTGCAGCGCCGGTTGGAATAGCCCCACCCTCGCCGTCGTTGTCAGAATCAGAAACAGGTGACGACAAGTCTTTAGGAGGGCGAGGGGGTTTGCCTGCCATGATGTCATCCAACTGATCGCTGTCGATGGTTTCCCATTCCAGCAAAGCTGCAGCCAAGGCATGCATGTGAGATTTGTGTTTTTCAATGAGGCGACGCGCCTGGGCATATTGCTGATCAATGATGCGGCGTATTTCAGCATCCACCTTTTGCATGGTTTCTTCGCTCATGTGGGTGGTTTTTGTGACCGATCGGCCTAAAAACACTTCGCCCTCGTTTTCGGCATAAACCATTGGCCCTAGGGCCTCTGTCATGCCATAGCGAATGACCATGTCGCGTGCGATTTGCGTGGCACGCTCAAAGTCGTTGCTGGCACCGGTGGTCATTTGGTGCATAAAAATTTCTTCAGCAATGCGGCCACCAAATAACATGCTGAGTTGGTTGAGCATGTAATCTTTGTCGTAGCTGTAGCGGTCTTGTGCGGGCAGACTCATGGTGACACCTAGAGCGCGGCCGCGTGGAATGATGGTGACTTTATGCACAGGGTCACACTTAGGCAGCAGCTTGCCAATGATGGCGTGGCCGGACTCGTGATAGGCGGTATTGCGCCGTTCTTCCTCGGGCATGACCATGCTTCTGCGCTCAGGTCCCATCAAAATTTTGTCTTTGGCTTTTTCAAAGTCTTGCATTTCTACGGTGCGAGCATTGCGGCGTGCGGCCATGAGCGCGGCTTCATTGCACAGGTTGGCCAAGTCAGCACCACTCATGCCGGGTGTGCCACGCGCTATCACCGCTACGTTCACATCCTGATTGAGCGGCACTTTGCGTATATGAACGTTCAAAATCTGTTCACGACCCCGAATATCGGGCAAAGTCACATACACCTGACGGTCAAAACGTCCCGGGCGCAGCAAGGCAGAGTCCAGAATATCCGGGCGGTTGGTAGCTGCGACCACAATCACGCCCACATTGGTCTCAAACCCGTCCATTTCAACGAGCATCTGATTTAAGGTTTGTTCACGCTCATCATTGCCGCCGCCCAAACCTGCGCCGCGCTGACGACCTACAGCATCTATTTCGTCAATAAAAATAATGCAGGGCGCGTGTTTTTTGGCGTTTTCAAACATGTCACGCACGCGCGATGCTCCAACGCCCACAAACATTTCAACAAAGTCAGAGCCTGAAATGCTAAAAAAGGGAACTTTGGCTTCGCCAGCAATGGATTTAGCCAACAAAGTTTTACCTGTACCCGGTGGCCCCACCAACAAAAGTCCGCGTGGAATGCGACCGCCGAGCTTTTGAAATTTGGCAGGGTCTTTCAGAAAATCAACCACTTCCTTGACTTCTTCCTTGGCTTCATCGCAACCTGCGACATCGGCGAAAGTAATCTGGTTGGTGTTTTCATCAAGCAAACGTGCCTTGCTCTTGCCAAAACCAAAAGCACCCCCTTTGCCGCCGCCTTGCATCTGACGCATGAAATAAATCCACACACCAATCAAAAGCAGCATAGGCCCCCAACTGATGAGGATCGTCATCAACAAAGAACCTTCTTCACGCGCACGCACGTCAAATTTGACATCGTTGGCAATCAAATCGCCCACCAAACCACGATCCAGGTAAGTGGCGGTGGTGCGTATCTTTCGGTCATCGTTGGTCACTGCCAAAATTTCAGTCCCCGATGGCCCCTCTTGAATCACGGCGCTTTTGATGCGTTTACCGCGAACTTCTTCTAAAAAATCAGAATAGCCCAGGTAGCCTGCCCCCACCACCGGATGGGTGTCGAACTGCTTGAAGATGGTAAATAACACCATCCCGATGACCATCCAGACCGCAATTTTTGAAAACCATGGATTATTCAAACCAAACTCCATTCAACACACAAACTAAGAGGGTTCTGATTTTAGACTTTTCAGAGATAAACCTACTAAAAAAGTTTCAGCAGATTTATCGCGTGAGGCTTTAGGCTTAATGCATTTAACGCTCACAAAGGTTTCTTTAAAATGCCTGAACAAGATGTCATAACTCGCCCCATGAAATACTTTTGCCACCAATACTCCTTCGAGTTTAAGGTGATGTTTTGAAAAATCAAGTGCCAATTCAACCAGTTGCTCTACCCGTGCAGCATCTACGGAACTGATGCCAGACAAATTGGGGGACATGTCTGACAAAACTATATCGGCAAGCTGCCCGTGCATTTCGTCCTTGAGCCTGGTCAACACAGCCGTTTCACGAATATCACCTTCTATACATGTCACTCCTTCAACAGGATTCATGGGAAGCATATCAAGCGCAATGATGCGACCCGCCCCCCCTTTGATGGCCAATTTTCGTTGAACATACTGACACCATGCCCCTGGTGCCGCACCCAAATCAACCACACACTGACCTGGTTTTATCAAGTGCAGAGATTCATCGATTTCCTTGAGTTTGTAGGCTGCCCGTGCGCGATATCCGTCTTTTTGGGCAAGTTTGACGTAGGTGTCGTTCACATGGTCGTTGAGCCATGCGCGGTTGACCTTGCTGCTTTTAATTGCTGATTTCATACACCGATAATACGGTGATGTCACATCTACAAATTACCCCCGCCCAACGAAAAATTCATCGTGCTCATGCCCATCACCTTGACCCCGTGATCATGATTGGCAACGATGGCCTGACCGATGCCGTTAAAAAAAAAACCGATGCAGCGCTCAACGCCCACAGCCTCATCAAAGTGCGTGTGTTTTCTGGCGACCGTGCTGCGCGGGAAGCCATGCTGACAGCTTTGGCCGACGATTTGAATGCAGCGCCCATTTTGCACATAGGCAAGCTGCTGGTGCTTTGGCGGCCCATACCTGAATTACCTAAATTACCTAAATTACCTGAAGGTGATCAACAAGTAGATGAAGACCGCATGTCCGGCCCCAAAGATGTCAAAGTACTGAAATTCAGCAAGCGCGGCGGCCAGCGCCCTGAAGTCAAAATTTTGCGTGTCCTGGGCAATCAACGTTTGAGTCCAGGCGGCCAGGTCAAGCGAGCAAGGCCTAAACAAGTAAGCATCAAGAAACAACAACAACATAAATAATAGTTGTCAGCGCTTGGCTTGTATTGGGTTTATGCGTTATTGCACGTTGAGGCTGGCAAGCGCCTGATGCAAATCATGGGCCGTCAAAATTTCAGAGAAGATGACCGGTGAGTGTTTTGGAGCATACAGCACATAAACCGGCACGCCATTGCGACCGAGTTGGGTCAACGCTGCGGTGATGGTGGGGTCACGTAAAGTCCAGTCGGCGCGCAATAAAACCACTTTTTTTGCATCAAAGTCTGACACAACGGCAGCATCTGACAAAACGCGCTTGTTAAATTGGCAAGTCACACACCAGGCGGCGGTGAAATCAACAAACACGGGTGAGCCTTGCGCCAAGTGGTATTGCACTTTTTCAGGTGACCAGGCTTGCCATCGTTCACTGTTTGTCATGCTGGCAGTGGTCAAAGGTTGGATAATATTTTGACCTGTAACGCTTGTCAGTAAAGTGACAAATACTATTGAAAGTGTCGTCATTATCCATCGACTACGCCCCTTCAAACCCAGCGACCACAGTATAAAAGCCAGGCCAAGCAGCAGCGCCAGCAAAGAAGCAGCGCCATGAATGCCGCTTTGCTGACCCAGTACCCACACTAGCCAAACCACGGTGGCAAACATGGGAAACGCCATACCGTGTCGAAAACTGTTCATCCATGCCCCTGATCGTGGCAACCAATGCAAAAGAGCCGGCGACCAGCACAATGCCAAAAAGGGGAGCGCCATGCCAACACCCAGCGCCACAAAAATCAGCAAGGCCTGCCACAAAGGCAGCCCTAAAGCCAAACCCAACGATGCACCCATGAACGGCGCAGTACAGGGCGATGCAATAACAACAGCCAACATGCCAGACAAAAAGGCATTGACTGTGAAGTGCTGAACCTGCAGGCCAGCCACGCTGCCAGGCAAAAAGTGGCCAAAAGCAAACACACCCGCCAGGTTCAGCCCGATCACCGTAAAGAGCACTGCCAAAATCGCCACCACGGCGGGAGACTGCAATTGAAACCCCCACCCCAGTTGCTCACCAGCACTGCGAAGGGCCACCATCAGCACGCCCAGTGCCACAAATGACAGCACCACACCCGCTCCGTAGGCCAGTGCGCCGATGCGCTGACGCTGATGGTGTGGGTCATCATGGTGGCGGCTAAAACTCAGCACTTTGATGGCCAACACAGGGAAAACACAGGGCATCAGGTTCAATACCATGCCCCCCAGAAAAGCGCCGAACAGTGCAAGCCAAAAAGTACCTGTACCCGGTGACGTTGGCACCAGGACAGGTTGCACCACAGTGTCATGGAGTGCAGGCCAGTCGCCACTGACTTGTGCCACGGTAGCAAAACCACTTCGATGACCTGCCGTGTCAGCCACAATGACCAAGGGCAATGCTTTAGGGCTGGTACCGCGGTGAATGGCGATGGGCACAGTGGCTGTCCAGACCGCACCCTGCCAGGCTTGCGACCCTAAGCCTGCGGGTTCAATCACCTCTGGTATTTCAGAAAAAATTTCCAGTTTTTGGCCTTGCAGTGCAGCAGGCAACCCTTTAACTACCATTCTCAGGTGTTGGCCTTCAATGGTGATGCTGCTTTTGTCCGCCAAGGTTTGAGGCAGTGACAAAAAGGCGGACTCAAAGGCTGCAGCATCAAAGACTGTGGCACTTTGAACAGGCAGATGCAATTCAAAGTCGTTTTCCTGGGGGATACATTCTTGTTGACACGCCAGCCAATTGGCATGTAATTTGACATCCAAAGAAGAAGATGAAGGATTGAAGTCAGGTGTGATGGTCAGGGGTACAGGCAAAAGCACAGTTCCGTCATAACCATAATTGATCATGTCGGCGACAGGCAGCTTTTTGGGCACAGGCCAGGCTATGTCGCCTGCATCCACACCGGCAGGCAGCGTCCATTGAAAGGTGGTGGGCAGTCCTGAGTCACCCGGATTTTTCCAGTAGGTATGCCACTTGGGCGGATGGCGAAGTTGCAATCCTATCCAGAGGGTTTGCCCTGGCCTCACCCCGTTGGGAGCGTAGGCCATCAGCTCGGCTGGAATCTGCCCAATACTCGTCACATTTTGCAAGAGATTTTGGGCTGTAACGCAGATGGGTATTGCGCTGGCCGCTATCAATAATGAACTTAACAAGAGGCGAATCAAGACAGGGATCATCCTGGATTTCTCAGTTGAACGCGCCCAAATGGGCTACGGGGATCATGGTGGTTAAAAGAAAAAAATATTAGTCAAAACAAAGGATGCTGACTGGTATCTAACGTAAACACCGAGGGGAGCTTTGTGGGTGACTTGATGCGCAATTGCTTGTGAATTGTCATGCGGCCAAATACCAGCTCAATGTCAGACACTGTCACGCCAAAAAGGGGGGCTAAAAAGCGAAGCATATGCTCGGTGGCACGACCATTGACTGGCGATGCCGTGACACTCACCTTGAGCTGCTTGCCATAAGGCTTGCCAATGGCATCTTTGACAGCACTGGGCTTTCCCAAAATATTAACCACAAGCACATCACCATCCCAGCCAAAGAAAGTGTCACCCGTCTGATTTTTCATTGGATTTGATACTTGAGGTGTGTTGGTTCATGGTCACCGTTTAGGATAGGGGCAACCTTGATTTTTGCTTTTGGATTGTCAGATTTTGGCGCACGCATCGTTACAAATCCCTGATTTGACTGAGCCACAATGCGCGATTTTTGCTTGGGCGACTGTCGAACTTGAATATGTAACCCATTGATTTATAAAAATTATCAATATTGCGATGAGTATAAATCAATTGGTTATAAATCAACTCTAACAGACTCCTGGCATTGCATCCCAACTATTGCTTATAAACAATTGATTTTGTTGACTATTGATCGTGATTCGCGATGGGTATCGGAAAAAAAACAGAAACGATCTCCATGGGCAAACCGATCGCATGTCTTACACTTACACACTCACACACAAAATTGTTGAGTGAATATTTCTGTTCATCCATAGTTCCCCGGTTCGAACGCTCTGAATGTCTTACTTACTGTCACACCTTAAATTTCTTCTGTGCCTGTTGACGGGCGCCAGCCTTGTTTTCTCATTGCAATCTTGTGCCGTGGTAGCCGTTGCTGATGCTGCGGTCACGGTGGTTGCTACGGGCGTTAAAGTCACTGCGAAGGCTGTGGGTGCTATTGCTGATGCCGTGATACCTGATGGCGATTAATACATTCTGGAAGTGTACGTTCTGGGTACTGGTGTTGGTCACTCTGTGGCTGGCACTTATTCCAGCAGATCAAGTTCCTACGGCATTCCACTTTTGGGACAAAGCACAGCACGCACTAGGTTTTGCTGGATTGGCGTTATTGGGAATTTTGTCTTTTCCAGGACGCATACGGTTATTAATATTCGGTCTGGTGCTTTTTGGAGCCGGTATTGAATGTACTCAATGGCTCACGGGCTGGCGACAGGGTGACTGGGTCGATTGGGTAGCTGACTGCGTGGGGTTGGTGATGGGGGGTGGGGTCTGGCAAGCAGTGATTATCCTAGATTCCTCAGTTGACCGCTTATTATAGATGCCCGCATTAACAAAGCGACATGAATCTCAGTCCATCAAACGTGTGCTTTGTGAAATTTGTCGCTTTACCAGCTACTGGATCAATATCTTCACTAAACCGTTATAAAAATTGATATTTGTTACTTCGATGGAAGTGTACCCTTTGGGTG
>CAIYWD010000062.1 GCA_903929815.1 uncultured beta proteobacterium | reverse complement strand
CTTCGGGTGCGTTTCAACGTGATGTGGCTTTGCTTGGGTGCGACATCCAAATCCCCTACCCCCCCTTTTTCAAAGGGGGGACTGAGAACGGTTAGCCTATTTGGGCAAAGCGCTGTATTTGTGCAACCGTTTAGACCCCCTTGCGATTTTTGGCGCAGTATGTCCCAAGTGATTGATTCTGATGGGACGCCGTTCTGTCATGGCCTCAAAACAAAGGGGGTATCTAAACGGTTACGAAACATTCACATCAAAGTATTATTTGATTTTTGTGAAGTTTATGCAAAAAAATTTTAGATAATCAACAACCGTAACTCAAGTAAACCAGTGTTGATAACCCTTATCCATCCTACGAGGTATGACATGGCACAATATTTTTTTTCACTACAGGCATTGTTGCTTCTCACAGCAATGACCTGTACACAAGCCCAGGAATTGACAGCTACCCTGCGCAAAATAGCCGACAGCAAAACCATTGCCTTGGGCTATCACGAAGCAACGCCACCGTTTACCTATGCCTCGGCGGATGGTCAGCCGATGGGATACTCTTATGATTTTGCTTTGAAAATTGCCGATGCCGTCAAGCGTGAACTTAAACTGCCAGAGTTACACATCAAGCCGGTGCCTTTCACCACACAGAACCGTTTCCCCATGGTACAAAACGGTACGATAGACATCACTTGCGGAGCCACCACCCACACGACAGAGCGACAACAACTGGTGGCATTTTCCAACACCATCTTTGTTTCAAGTACAAAATTGATGACGCGCAAAGATTCTGGCATCAAAGACTTTGCTGACCTGACCGGCAAAAATGTAGTGACTTTTGCAGCCTCTACATCCGAGAAAATCCTGCGCAAAATGAATGCCGAACGCAATATGCGCATCAACCTTGTGACTACTTTTGACCGCAGCGGCAGCGGTTCACCGTTTTCGGTGCTGCAAGCCGGTCATGCCGATGCTTACGTGATGGACGATGTGCTTCTTTACTCTGCTATCCACCAAACCTGGCATCCTGACGATTGGACGGTCACCGGTACGCCTGTATCTTTTGAAGCGTATGGATGCTTTATGAAGAAAGACGATGCAGCCTTTAAAAAAGTGGTCAATCAGGAAATTGTCAGGCTGATGAAGTCCGGCGAAGCCAAGGCCATTTATCAAAAATGGATGATGTCGCCCATTCCTCCCAATGGCATCGTTTATGCCATTCCGATGAGCAAAGCCATGGTTGACTTGTTCCAGAAACCCAACGACAAACCGTTTGATTGATGTACATCACTTTCCGGCACTACATCAATAACCATGAAAAGCAGGCTTTTCAGAAAATATGTGCTGATTTTCGGTACTCTGGTGGGGTGTGCGCTATTGGTCAGCGGCCTGATTGACATTGTCTTTTCGTACCAGGGGAGTAAACAGGCGCTGATGCTGTTGCAAGAGGAAAAAGCACAGACAGCAGCCCTGCGCATCAGTCAATACTTGATTGATCTGGAGCGAGAGATGGCGACATCTTCCGAACTCCCAGAAGGGGTCACTGCACTGAAACAACGCATGGCCGAGGTTCAACTCCTTCATCGTCATGCTGCGCTCAAGGAAATCAGCTTGCTCGATGATCGGGGTCAAGAAGTGTTGCGTGTGATGCGCCGTGGTGTCGATGTCACATCCAAAGGACGTGATTTTTCAACGGCCAAGTGGTTTGGGCAAGTGCAGTCTGGGCGACCTTTTCACAGTTCTGTATATTTGCGTGACGGCACGCTTTACATGACGGTTGCCATGGCCGTAGGCCCACCAGAAGCTGGTATTACGGTGGCCGAAATTGACCTGGAATTTTTGCTCGACGGCATCACGCGCATTAAAGTAGGAAACTCGGGTTTTGCCTATGTTGTTGATGCTCAAGGATATTTGATTGCACACCCCGACATGGGTCTGGTGCTCCAACATCCCAATATGGCACATCAACCGCAAGTTCAGGCAGCCCTGCATGGCACCCACTTGCAGACTGCCAATGTATTTCATATGAATGGCAAGCCTGTTTTAACTGCCTTTGGGATGATTCCCTACCTGAACTGGTTTGTGTTTGTGGAACAACCACTCTCTGAAGCCTACCAGCCGCTGTATGCCCAGGCTGTGCGCAGTACTGTGCTTGTCTTGGTGGGTGTGGTGTTATCGGTTTTGGTTTGTGTGGCACTTGTGCGCACAATAATGAAACCCATCCATGCGCTGTCTGACGGTGCCCGGCTGATTGGCAGAGGTGTGTTTGACTCCCCCATCGTGGTGGAAACAGGGGATGAACTTGAAGAGTTGGCTCATGAATTCAACAACATGGCCGAAAAACTTCGCGAATCTTATGCTTCGCTTGAGCACAAGGTGAACTTGCGAACCAACGAGTTGCTGCAAAGCGAACAATCCCTCAGGCAAGCGCAGCACATTGCCGGTGTGGGAAGTTATGTATTTGACGTGATACATGGTGTCTGGAGCAGTTCTGAAGTCCTCAATAAATTGTTGGGCATTGACGAAACTTTTGTGTGTGGCCCCTCCAAATGGGTGGCACTGATTCATCCTCAGGAACGCAAACCCCTGAGTAAGCACTTTATCAACGATATTTTGAGAAAGGGGCAGGCTTTTGACAAGGTCTTTCGCATCATCCGCCACAGCGATCAATCTGAGCGTTGGGTGCATGGTTTAGGGCAGGTGGTATGCGACAGCCTTGGCAAGGTGATCGAGGTTCATGGCACGCTCCAGGATATTACCGAACGCAAGCAGATGGAAGATCAGGTGCGTCAACTGGCGTTTTACGATTCCCTGACCGAACTGCCTAACCGTCGTCTGCTCACGGATCGCTTGCGTCAGTGTCTGATGGCCAGTGATCGCAATGGGTATTTTGGCGCGTTGATGTTTTTGGACATGGACAACTTCAAGCCACTCAACGACCACCACGGTCATGCCGTGGGTGATTTGCTCTTGATGGAGGTGGCCCTGCGTTTGTTGGATTGTGTTCGCAAGACGGACACTGTGGCACGTCTGGGTGGCGATGAGTTTGTGGTGATGCTCAGTGAATTGGATATGGTTCGAGAGACATCTGTGTCTCAAGCGCTGGGGGTTGCCGAAAAAATCAGAGACGCTTTGTCGCAACCCTATCGCCTTGTCATTTCACAAAATTCCCAAGACATCGTTGTGCATCATTGCACCGCCAGCATTGGTTTAACAGTATTTGTACGCTTTGATGCCAGTATTGAAGACATTTTGAAGCAGGCGGACATGGCGATGTACCAAGCCAAAGATGCAGGGCGAAATACGATACGACTTTATGAATAATACAACTCTGACTTTCACAGAACGCCAAAAATCCTGGCTCACGCTGGCCGCCTTGTGGCTTTTGTTGATGGTGTTGGCGGGTCTGCGCCCTTTGGCGGTGCCCGATGAAGGCCGCTACGGCGAAATAGGCCGCTGGATGCTCATCAGTGGGGACTGGCTTACACCGCGTCTTGACGGGCTTCCGTTTTTTCACAAGCCGCCTTTGTTGTATTGGCTCGAAGCCATCAGTCTGGCAACGTTTGGCGTGAATGAACTGGCTTTGCGACTGGTGCCTGCGCTTCATGCAGGGCTGATGCTGATAGCGCTGTATCTTGGCGTGCGTACCGTCAGCACAGAAGTCATGGCAAGGCGCGCCGCCATCATGCTGGGCACGAGTTTGAGCTTTTTGGTGGGCGGCCAGTACGTCAACCACGACATGCTGGTAGCCACCTGGATTAGCATCGCCATCGGGTGTTTTGCTTTTTCCCTGATGATGCCAATACCTCACGCCGGGCTGGCGCGGCTGGGTTTTTTGGCTTGTGCTTTTGGCTTTTTAAGCAAGGGCTTGATTGGCATTGCACTACCGGGCATGGTGATTTTGGTCTGGCTCATTTGGAATGGGCAATTCAAAAAAATCCTGTTGCTGCCCTGGCTGAGTGGGTTGGCACTTTTTTCTGCGGTGGCCCTGCCCTGGTTTGTGATGGCGCAGCGCACTTATCCTGATTTTTTTAATTACATGTTCGTGGGGCAACAGTTCAGCCGTTATACCGCTGCCAGTTACAACAACCCGCAACCATGGTGGTTTTACCTGATGGTGCTCCTACTGTTGCTGTTTCCCTGGGTGTTTTTTGCGTTTGCACAGATACGCAACAGGAGTGCAATGACATTGAACACGGCTTGGTGGCGATTGTGCTGGGTCTGGATTCTGGTGATTTTGGTCTTTTTTTCCATTCCTCACTCCAAGCTGGTCGGTTACATCTTGCCGGTCATGCCCCCCCTGGCTTTTCTGGCCGCCCTGGGCTGGCAGCACAGCATGGCTCACCGCTCATGGGCAAGTCGTTGGTTTTCTGGTATTTGCCTTGTCAATATTATGATGGCGCTGGTGATTGTCCTGAAGGTAGGCGGTGTCACCCAGTCTAGCCGTACAGAGGATATTGCAGCCGTTTTAGCTTGCGCAGCAGCGCCCACTGACACCATCTATGTGACAGGCGCTTACCCTTATGACTTGCCTTTTTACGCACAATTTTCCAAACCCATGGTGATCCTGGACAACTGGCCGTGGTTGCGACAGCAAGCGGGTGACGGCTGGCAGCGTGAGTTGTTTGAAGGTGCTAACTTTGATGCCGTGGCAGCACAGGTGTTGCAGCCTTTGGACATCTTGGCACAGGTGGCGCAAACGCCGGGTCACTGGTTGGTCGCACGCAACGGGGCGACACCGACGGGCTGGACACTTCACCATCAGGGGGCGGGTTGGTCTGTCTATCGTGCTGGTTCACATGTTGTGACGGGTTTACCGGCGAAAAGCCCAGAACCTGCCCAGCACAAAGGTTTGCGCGGCTGCACCCGTCAGGGCAACAGCCAAGGCCACGAGTGAGGGCACTTGCAGGCCGCGCAGCAGCACTACAAACACGGCTTCATTGGTGGCAAAACCGGCTAAGGCAGTCAGACCAAAGCGCCGCAAACTGGTCGAGATGCTGGTGCTGGTATCCTTGAAACTCAAGTACCTGTGCCCGGTAAAGCTGATAAAAAAAGCCACACAAAAACTCATGGCGTTGGCGATTTCTGGGGGAATGGCGTGAACTGCAACAGTGGAAGAAGGTGTCTGATGGAGGAGCACCAACGCTGCGGGCAAGGACATGTTTTGCTCAATCAGGGCATAAACGCCTAGGTGTGTCAAGGCAGCCACACCGCCAACGACCAAAAACCAGAATGTTGCCAAGTTCATGCTGAACTTAATCGTGGCGCAATCCAGCGCCCATCTGCTGACTGATCAAATAATTGGGACGCCGCTTGACCTCTTCGTAAATGCGTCCCACATATTCCGACAAAACGCCAATCGAGAGCAATTGGATACCGCTGAAAAACATCATGCCCACCACAATCGTGGCGTAGCCTGGCACGGCAATACCCAAAATAAAAAACTCGCCCACCACCCAAAGACCGTAACCCAAGGCTACAAGCGCGAGCACAAGTCCCGTGAAGGTCAAAGCGCGCAAGGGGGCAATGGAAAAGGCCAGCATCCCCGTCAATGCCAAAGAAAAAGCGCCCCATAATCCAAAATTGCTCTTGCCTGTGGCGCGTGGCAGTGGTTCATAGTCGATGGCAGCGCTTTTGAAACCCACCCAGGCGTAGAGGCCTTTCATGAAACGGTTGCGTTCGGGCAAACGCTTGATCGCATCGATCACCTTGCGATCCATCAGCCGGTAATCCCCCGCATTGACAGGAATTTTGACCCGATTGCCCAGGTTCACCAGTTTGTAAAACAAAGCCGTCAATTGAATTTGTAACTCGGATTGGTCATGCCTGGTTTGCCGCACTGCATACACCACCTCTGCCCCGTCTTGCCAGCAGGACAACATCAAAGGTAACAAAGAAGGCGGGTGCTGACCGTCACCATCCATCAGCACCACCACATCGCCTAGGGCAGCATCAATGCCAGCCATCAAAGCAAACTCTTTGCCAAAGTTGCGTGAGAGTTGGAGGCAAAGCACTTGGGTGTGGACAGCACACAAGCCCTGCATCACGGTGAGGGTGTCATCAGAACTGCCGTCATCGATCACAATGATTTCCACTTGTTGACTCAATGCAGTGAGAATGCCCAGAATTTGGGGGATGAGTACTGCCAAACTCGCAGCCTCATTAAAAGCAGGGATAACGCAGGAGATGGAAGGAGCAGCGCGTGTCAGCATGGTCATGCAAAAAAAAAGCCCCCATCACTTGAAGGCGGGAACTTTTTTAAAAAAGAGAAACAGAAAATGAGTGCGATACCAGGCGTTGTTTAGGTTTTGTTTAGGCGTTGTTGCTCAGGCAGGTTTTCATGAACGCTTTACGATCAGCGCCTTTGAGTGCTTTCTCACGCGCTTGCCCATTGCATGCTTTCATTTTTGCGCGTTGTGCCATGACTTTTTCAGACACAGGTTTTGCTGCTTTTGCGTCAGAGGATGCGCTCTGTGACGCTGCCGAAGCCGCCACTGCTGCCATTGCTGGTTGTGTGGCATGGGCGCTGCCCAAAACCAGTGACAATCCCAGTCCCACAATAATTAGACCTTTGTTCATGGTATATCCTTTAAAAAATGAACAGTTTCAAAATAAAACCAGACGCAATGTTACCGCAGCATCTTGTCAGCCCGCCAAGAGAAACATGCCAACATTGACAAGCCTTTTTGCCCTGTAACCCACGTCCAGTATGCGTTAGTAGCTATTAAAATAGAAGCAAGATGTTGTGATGAGATAGTGGCTTTTTAAGTTACAGCTTGATGTGTGAGGGTAACCGTTTAGACCTCATGTCAAATGCCGTCATTCCCACGAAGGCGGGAATCCAGTGCATGTTGGATTCCCGCCTTCGTGGGAATGACGATGCTGGGGTCTAAACGGTTACGTGTGAGGTACTGGGATACAACGCTTAAAGATATGGTCAACATATCCCTCTTTGTCAAAGGGGGGAAATGAGAACGGTTAGCCTATTTGAGCAAAGCGCTGTATTTGTCCCCCTTTTAACAAAGGGGGGTGGGGGTTAGGGGGGATTTGGTTTTTGTATTGCTCCACATCACTTTGAAACGCACCCTGAAATAG
>CAIYWD010000061.1 GCA_903929815.1 uncultured beta proteobacterium | reverse complement strand
TAACCCGACAGATACCTGATATTCCAGCGCATGAAGATGTCGGGTTACGCTTAAATGTCGGGTTACGCGCTACGCGCTAACCCGACCTACACGTTTTGCTAACCTATTGTTTTTATAGAACTAATGATTAAGGTAGTGCCATTGGGGGTTAGGGGGGATTTGGTTTTTGTGTTGCGCCACATCACTTTGAAACGCACCCACTCAAGTGAACCAGTGCCAGTGAATTCAACTGAGGAATATAGGTTTAACCTTTGGAGCTGCAATTGAAACATCTTGCTTTTTGGCGTCGTCTTGGACAGCTTGGTCTGGGTGTTGTTCTTTGTTCATGCTCAATGGGGTTATGGGCAGCAGAGGGCGGTGATCACCTCAATGACTTGGGCACTGTGCTGCCTGAGTATCGGTCGGCACAACCCGGTGACACCTTTTTGTTACCGCCGCTACCTCCTTCTACCCATACAAAAACCTTTAGCAGCGTAGGGTTGAATCTTGATCGGGTTCTTTTTCGGGGGAACACCGTTTTTAAGACCAGTGAACTTGAAGCCATTGCTGCGCCGTATCTGCACAAGCCTGTCAGCCAGGCAGAACTGGAAGAACTTCGCCAGGAACTGACACGCTACTATATTGACCACGGTTACGTCAATTCCGGTGTTTTGTTGGCCAAGGAAAGTACGAATGATGCGGCTGTTTTTGATGTGGTTGAAGGCCGCTTGAGTGCCATTCATCTGCACGGCATGGAACGACTTCATGAGGCTTATGTCACACGCCGGCTGACCAAAAGCACCGATGGCCCGTTGAACATCGACGTGCTGCGGGAGCGTTATTTGTTGCTGCTCGACGACCCTTTGATCCGCCGCATGAATGCCCGCCTGATGCCTGATGCTCGTTTGGGCAAAGCAGTTCTTGACATTGACGTGGAGCGCGCACGTCCCTACCATGTCAGCGTCTTTGCCAACAATTACCGTCCGCCCTCCATCGGTTCTGAGGCGATAGGTATCAGCGGCTGGGTTCGCAACCTGAGTGGTTATGGCGATGTGCTGGATGCCAGTGTGCAGGATTCGCCCAACCATGGCGGTAGCCCCCGAACCAGTTTGGGATGGCGCATGCCACTGAACCAGAGCGGTACGCAGTTCTCGCTACAGCTTGACCACGGGCGATCGTCCGTGGTCGAAGAACCCATGCAGACGCTTGACATCCAAAGCACGCTAGACAGCCTTGAAGTTGGCATGAGCCAAGCGGTGATTGAAACACTGACCCACAAGCTGAGTTTGGGGCTGAATGGCATCCGTCGCGAAAATAAAACCTGGCTGCTGGGTGTTCCCTATTCTTTCAATCCGGGCGAACCCAGTGGCGTGACCAAAGAGAACCTGCTTCGTTTTTGGCAAGAGTATGCCTATCGAACCGAGACTCAGGTGCTGGCCTTGCGCTCGACCTTGACGTCTGGTAGCAACAATGTTTTAGACATCGTCGGCCTGCCGCCGGATGCCCTGCCAGCATCCCGTTACAGCATCTGGTTGGGACAAGCCCAATATGCCCGTCAGGTGCTGGGCAACGGCGCTCAGGTCATCGCTCGCGCCACTGTTCAGCATACCTCGGACAAATTACTGGCGCTCGATGGGATGTCGATTGGCGGTATTTCTACCGTGCGCGGCTTTCGGGAAAACCAGTTGATTCGAGACAACGGGCAAATTATCAATCTTGAATTTGAATACCCTTTATCCTTGGGTCATGTGGGCGGTTTGAAGGTGGCGATCATTCCCTTTTATGACAACGGTCGGGGTTGGAACAAGGGTGAAGTGGCCACCACACTGTCTTCGCTGGGCCTGGCAGGCCGCCTGAAATACCAAGGGATAGGGCTGGACATTGCGGTTGCCAAACGACTGGCATCGAGTGAACTTGTCAAGAGCGACAGTTCCATTTTGCAAGACAAAGGGGTTCACTTGCAACTTTCATACGACTATTAATTCATGGCTCTCCCATTTTTGTAGTTGCAAAATCAACGATTTAAATTTTCAATAGCCAATTTTTGACGATAATCCCAGATGTGCGCAGCCGGTATTTGTAGTCAAGGTGCTGGCCGTTGGTCAAATCCATCGCCATTGACGGGCAAGTCGCGGGAGCGCAAGCGCTGGTCAATCGCATCCCATTGCTTGTCTTTGACCATCACAAACTGGCACGCGCCATCGGACAATTGTTCCCATAGCCCGCCAATCAACCGGTCATCTGCTGCGTCAGTCCAGCCGTTCGCGCCCTTGTATTCCACAATCAAAACACTGTCGTCATTGAGCTTGCAGACAAAGTCCGGGTAAAAGCGCCCGGTGGCTTTTTGCATGAAGAAAGATGCCCCCTCGCGCCGCGCCAGGTTACGAACCCAGTACTGCATCCGCCCTTTTTGCGCCTGAATATCCAGCCACACCGCGCATTCAAACTCTTCCTTGCTGTCAAAAGCGCCAATACGTCCATAAAAATGCTTGCGAAAAGCAAAACGTCCATAGCGATGGTCATAGTCCGAGCTGGGCGCATACGCCTCGGGTCGAAAATCGAAAGGGAATTGGCTGGTCACCGTCACACGATCAGCCTGGCCGTCACCAAACAAGGTGGCCTGATAAGCGCGGGTGATGGCATCGTGCCGCAGTTCGCCGATGCGCGCCGCCAGCCGATCGCGCAACAAAAACTTTTGCAGGTTCACGCGCCCCATGTCAAACCCTGGCAAAGCCAACCATTGCGACAGCCAGCCCGACACAAAAGCAAGTTTGCTGTCATGCGTCAGCTTATCGTCGGGAACATTTTTGCAGAACCAAACCGTCAGACGGACAACATCCCAATGCTCTGGCGTATAGACCAACCCCAAGTCACGTTGCAACTCGGGCAAAAACCGATGAATCATCTGGCCACTGGCTTCATCCACATCAATCACGCCACCTTCTGACACTTTAAGGTCTGCGTCAAGTGCGGACAAATCCTCAGGCGTCAGTCGGGCATCCATCATGGACAGCTCCCACGGATAGTTCAAAACCTCGGGGGCATCAAACAACTGCAACTTGCCCTGAACACGCAAGGCCAATTGCGGCAAGATCAGTGTTTGACCCTGTTCGGATGGGGTTTTGAAAAATTCGAGAGCCGTGGTGCGGCTTGTCAGCGCCGCCTTGTCAATCGCCATTTTCGCCAGCGGTGTGTTCACAGCCTGTTTGAGTGCCTCGGTTTCATCCAACGTCAGGGGGGACCGAAGGGTCAATGTGCTGGTTTTTTTGTCAAACGTTATTTTGGTGTCCAGCCCATCGCGCATGTCTTTGGGAACAAGTTTCAGGTCAGGTTTTTCGTGAAGCTGCACCACGACGGGCGAAAAAACCGCACGCTCCCCCCACCTTTCCAAATCAAACGTCTGCTGATCCTGGCGTGCGGCCGCCACAAATTCAGTGACATCCTTGCGGTCGAAGCCAGCGCCCTGAACCAGCCGGTCACGCAGCGCATGGGCGGTCTCTGCAAAATTACGTGCCACAACAAAAGCATAAGACTGGTTCAATTCCTTTGCATCACGGTGAACCGCATTGGGCTGGCGCAAGACGCGCCCCAGCAATTGCTCGACCGCCGTGGCCGAATGCAGAGATGCCATGCTGACCAAAATGTAAGCAAAGGGGCAATCCCAGCCTTCAGCCAAAGCCTTTTGTGTGATGACAAATTTGACAGGACATGCCGTGTCACTGATACCCAACGGGTAATCGGCATCTATTTTTTCCAGCCCCTTTTCTTCACCGGTGGCCACCACAATCTCTGAAGCAGGAATGCCGTGGTGGGTCATCAACTCTTGGCGAACACGCTCAAAGTCCAGCGTGTCCATGCCCGATCGGCGAGGTTCAGACTGAATCAGCACAAGGGGGCGCAAATACGGCGCACCCAAACGGCGTTCACCATCAGCAAGATGCTGCAGACCCTCGCGACGGGCGATGGCATCTGCCAGACACTTCTGCCAGTTGGGTTCAGTCTCTAACACCACAGGCAGTTTGATCATCTGCTCTGCCTTGAGTTGCGCCGCGCTCACACTGTGCAGAACATTGCTGGGGGTGCGATCCAGGTCGGGCGTGGCCGTCAATTCCATGATGCCACTGGGTTGAAATTTTGCCAGCGTGTCAAAAGCCAGTTCGGTGCGACTGTTGTGCGCTTCATCGACCACCACAAAAGGGCGATGCAGCCGCAACACATTGGCCAGCGAACAGGGCGTGGCATCACCATCCTTTAACAAATGGGCACGCTGCAAGGCGGTCAGATTGTCAAAGTGGTGCATCAAAGCGCCGTTGCTTTCATACACCTTGCGACTTTCCTCATCATTCACCTGAAAAGCCTGGCGCGTGGCCACAATGACCACGGTGGACGTGTCCAACGTGGCGCGGGTGATGGCCATCGCTTCAGACAAATCCATGACCACAACAGGGCCAGCATCGCGCAAAGCGGCATTCAACGGATGTTGGCGATCTTTCAGACCACGCACGGTTTGGTCGCGGATGGTCTTGCTGGGAACAAGCCATAACACCACGCTGTGAGGCACACGCAACAAGTGGGTATTGACCAACGCCACACTCTTGGCGGCCAGCCAGGTCTTGCCGCCACCCGTGGGAACACGCAGGCAAAAATAGGGCATATCGGCATTAAAACCCGCCAGTGGGTGGTAAGGCAGGCCCTGACCCCACAGGTTTTCTGTCACAGCGGTAAAAGCCAGCGAAGCGCGACCCTGTTGGTGACAAGCCTTGAAATAAGCCAGGACACTGTCTAGGACACCGCCACCGTTCGCTGGGTCTTGCTGGTATTTTTTAGGGGTAAAGCTGGTCATGGCTTAAATCTCCAGCGCGTAAGGTGTTTGTTTGAAGACGATTTGCGCACTTTGCAGGCGTGGCGCGCCTACACGGCAAGCT
>CAIYWD010000060.1 GCA_903929815.1 uncultured beta proteobacterium | reverse complement strand
GCATTTGGCTCGTCAGATTTGGGCGCACTGCGTCGTTACAAATCGCTTATGTGGCTGGGCCACACCGCACGATTTGCGCCTAGCATGGCATCCCAACTCTGACGGCCAAATGCACAACTTATTGTTGACCATATCCTAACCCCCCTTTTTCAAAGGGGGGTTAGGGGCAATGGCACTACCTTAAGCATTAGTTCTATAAAAACAATAGGTTAGCAAAAAGTGTAGGTCGGGTTAGCGAAGCGTAACCCGACATGCGTCGTGCGGTTATGTCGGGTTACGCGCTACGCGCTAACCCGACCTACACGTTTTTCTAACCTATTGTTTTTATAAAACTAATGCTTAAGGTAGTGCCATTGGGGGTTAGGGGGGATTTGGATGTCGCACCCAAGCAAAGCCACATCACTTTAAAACGCACCCGCATCACGCTGTTTTCACAATTCGGCATGGAAAAATACCATGGCCGCCATGACTTCACCGAAGACTTTTTTCAGCGGATGCTCAATTTTGCACTCCTGGTTTTGAGGATGTCTTCAACTTTTGTCTCAAATTCAGTGTCCACTTTCCAACACCGCCGCATAGACCCTGTTGGCCAACAGCATACGGTAATACTCGCGCTGATTGGGCGCTTGAATCATCAACATGGCAAACATATCAAGGTGTGGATCTACAAAAAACGTAGTGCCTGCCAATCCCCCCCAAAAATAAGTGCCTGCTGACCCTGGCACGGATGCCATACCCCGTTGCTTGCGCACTGCAAATCCCAATCCAAACCCATACCCGACAGGCAACAAAGCACGAGAGCCTGTGCCAAACACGGGTAGGTGACCCAAATGGTCTGCCGTCATGAAATCGACCGTTTGCGAACCCAACAGGCGTACACCGCCTAATACCCCGCGGTTTAGCAGGCATTGCAAAAATTGTGCGTAATCCGTGGCTGTTGAAACAAGCCCGCTGCCGCCCAAAGGAGGCCTCGCTTTTTGGCGAACATCTACCACTCGCATGGGCAAGCCACCGTCGGGGTCATGCGCAAAAGGTTCGGCAATTCGATGATGGTGTTTTTCGCCAACTTCAAACGTCGTGTCGGACATGCCCAGGGGTTCAAAAATACGTTCACGTAAAAAGGTGGGCAGGCTTTGGCCAGAGATAACTTCAATCACACGCCCTAACACATCGGTCGCACGACTGTATTCAAACGCAGTTCCTGGCTCAAAAAGCAGGGGCAGGCCGGCCAGTTGCTGTGTGAACTCTGACAAACTGCGTTCGCTGATACCCAAACGCAGTCGGGCGTATTGACGATGCAGCGGGGTATTGCCCAAAAATTCATACGTCAAGCCTGCGGTGTGGCGCAGCACATCATGCACTGTGGCACTTTGACGCACGGCCTGCAACTCTTCGCGGCCATCCATGACGGTCAGCACCTGCTGTGCTGCAAACTCGGGCAGATAACGTGCCACAGGTTCACCCAAAAGCAGTTTGCCCTCTTCCATCAACATCATGGCTGCCACAGACACAATGGGTTTGGTCATGGAGTAAATCCGAAACAGCGCATCCTTGGGCATGGCAGTTCTGGCCACAGGATGGAGCAGTCCAACGCTCTCGAACAGTGCCAATTGCCCGTGCCGCGCCACCATCACCACAGCACCGGGCAGACGTTGGCAATCGACCTCGCCTTGCAGCGTATGCACCAGGCCCTGCAATCGTTCTGGGCACAGGCCTATGTTGTTGGGGGCAGTCAAATTCATGATTGGGGAGTGGTCAGTGGACAGTGGGGAGTGGGGAGTGGGGAGTGGGGAGTGGGGAGTGGGGAGTGGACAGTGGACAGTGGACAGTGGTCAGTGGACAGTGGACAGTGGACAGTGGACAGTTAAATGCACTCTTCACTCTTCACTCTTCACTCCCCACTTCCCACTTCCCACTTCCCACTGTCCCCTTAACGCCTGTCCACCAACGCATGGGCGATAGTGCCCAAATCAACGTATTCCAACTCACTGCCCACAGGGATACCACGTGCCAGACGTGTCATTTTGATGCCGTGGGGTTTGAGGCCTTCTTTGATGATGTGGGCGGTGGCTTCGCCCTCGGCGGTAAAGTTGGTGGCCAAAATTAGCTCATGTACCGTGCCATCCAATACCCGATCGAACAATTTTTTCAAACCAATGTCATGGGGGCCAATGCCATCAAGCGGGCTGATCTTGCCCATTAACACAAAATAAAGTCCTTTGTAAGCCCCTGTTCGCTCCAGCGCAGATTGATCGGCAGGGGTTTCGACCACGCACAGCCGGCTGGCATCGCGTTTCACATTCAGACAGGTGTCGCAAACTTCGCTTTGCGTGAACGTGTGACATCGCTTGCAGTGATGGATGGATTGCACTGCCTCTGCCAAAGCTTTTGAGATCGCCATGGCCCCTGCACGGTTATGCTGCAACAGATGAAACGCCATGCGTTGCGCCGATTTGACACCCACACCCGGCAGGCAACGCAGCGATTGAATCAGCGCATCGAGCGCATTGGTCATGGTCACTTAAAAAAAATCACGTCAATCTATTTTTCTGCGCAAAAACGCCGGTATCGAAAAGTCATCCGTACTGCCACTGGACACCGCTTCAACAGGAGATGCAGACTGAAGGCGGTCATGATGTTTGCGCCAGGGCATGGGCGTGTTTGTACCTCGTGATGTCAAAGGATGTACGGACGATGTTCCATGTCTTTGAATGGGATCGTCATTCAATGCGGGACGAACGCGAATCTCTTGTGTCTGTGACGTAGTGAGCACCGGTTTGGTCTGCACACACGGGCGGTTCAGACCTGTCGCAATCACGGTCACACGGATCAAGTCGCCCAGTTTTTCATCGTTGGCACTGCCGTAAATCACATGCGCATCGGGTGATGCATAGGAGCTGATGGTTTCCATGGCCAACTTGGTTTCACTCAATTTCAGCGAGCTTCTGGACGCTGTGATGAGGACAACCACACCCTTCGCACCTTTCATGTCAACACCTTCCAGCAGCGGGCACACCACGGCTTGCTCTGCTGCAATGCGGGCACGGTCAGGGCCTGATGCGGTGGCTGTCCCCATCATGGCCTTGCCTGGCTCACGCAAAATCGTGCGAACGTCTTCAAAATCGACATTCACCAACGCCTTCACATTGATGATTTCAGCAATACCGCCCACCGCATTTTTCAAAACATCGTTGGCATGAGCAAAGGCTTCGTGCTGAAGAACATCGTCTCCTAATACTTCCTGGAGTTTGTCATTGAGCACCACAATGAGTGAATCCACATTCGCTTCGAGTTCCTTCAACCCTTCGTTGGCATTGCTCATGCGAAGCTTGCCTTCAAATCCAAAAGGCTTGGTGATCACGCCCACGGTCAAAATGCCTTTTTCACGCGCTATGCGTGCAATCACAGGGGCAGCGCCTGTGCCCGTTCCGCCCCCCATGCCGGCGGTAATGAACAACATGTGCGCACCATCAATGGCCTCTTTGATTTCATCAATGGCCAGTTCGGCTGCAGCTCGTCCCTGATCGGGCCTGCTGCCTGCTCCCAAACCTGTGGTGCCCAGTTGAATGATGCGGTGGGCAGGAATGCTGCTCAGGGCCTGCGCATCGGTATTGGCGCAGATAAATTCAACGCCTTGCACTGCGCAGTCAATCATGTGCGCCACTGCATTGCCGCCGCCGCCGCCTACACCAATCACCTTGATGCGAGTACCTTGATTAAAAACTTTTTCACCGTAAAGTTCAATGGATACGGTGCTTTCTGGGGTGGGCATAATGATCTCCTTGATTTCAATGGATAAAAATAACAAAAACTTACAAACGAATGGCAATACGAGTGGCGTGACGAATGGAACAAAAAAGCAAAACCTGACACCGTTGCTTCGGCCCCGCCTGGCTGTACAAATGGGGGAACAAATGGGGGAATATGATGGTTACAACATGGTTAAAAGTTCCTTCCAAACCAGTCTTTGAATCCGTCAAGGGCTGTTTGCATCCAGCCGTTTCTCTCTGCAGACTTCACACCATGCTGGCGTAACAAACGTGCATCTTCGAGCAACCCCATCACCGTGGCAGCGCGCGGCTGAACGACCATGTCAGACAGTGCCCCTGTATAGCTTGGCACACCACGGCGTACCTGCGTCAAACAAATTTGCTCGCACAATTCGACCATGCCGGGCATGACGCAACTGCCGCCTGTCAGCACAATGCCACTCTTGAGCACTGCGCCAAAGCCAGACTCTCGCATGACTTCTTGAACCAGATGAAAAATTTCCTCCACGCGAGGCTCAATCACGCCGGCGAGCAGATGACGGCTGATTATCCGCGCGCCACGGTCACCTGAACCGGGTACTTCAACTTGCGCATCCGGGTCAGCGAGCAACTGCTGTGCGTAACCGTTTTCCAACTTGATGTCTTCTGCATCTTGGGTGGAAGTGCGTAAAGCAGCGGCAATATCGCTGGTGATTAAATCACCGGCGATGGGAATCACAGCCGTGTGACGAATGGCCCCTTTGAAAAAAATGGCCACATCGGTAGTGCCTGCGCCCATGTCAACGAGTACAACCCCCTGCTCACACTCGTCTTCTGTCAAAACGGACAGGCTACTTGCCAGCGGATTCAAAATCAGTTGCGCCACTTCAAGGCCGCAGCGGCGAACACATTTCACAATGTTCTCAGCCGCACTGTGAGCACCCACCACGATGTGGACTCTGGCCTCAAGACGAACGCCGCTCATGCCAATGGGGTCTTTGACCGCCTGCCCGTCGATGATGAACTCTTGCGGTTTCACCGCCAACAAACGCTGGTCATTGGCAATATTGATGGCCTTGGCAGATTCCACCACGCGTGAGATGTCTGATGCCAAAACCTCGCTATCTTTCATACCCACCACGCCATGTGAGTTGATGCAGCGGATGTGGCTGCCTGTGATGCCGGTATAAACACGTGTGATTTTGCACTCGGCCATGGACTCGGCCTCTTTGAGCGCTTTCTGAATGCTTTGGATGGTGGCTTCCATGTTATTGACAACACCGCGTTTGATGCCTTGGCTCTTGGCTATGCCCAAGCCTGCCACGGAGAGATGACCATTGGGCATGACTTCGGCAACCACCACCATCACTTTGGCAGTGCCAACATCCAAACCAACCACCAATTCCTTGAATTCTTTTGCCATTGCGTTACCTTATTGTCTTTGTCTTATTGTCGACTGAAGGGCGTGTTATTGGCAAACGTTGTTGTCACACCGTCCAGACGAATGGCATAACCGTCGGTGTGCCGTAAATCGACCGATCTCCAGTGCGCTGAAGTGCGCTTGTAAAGTGCATTCACCCCAGACATTGTTTTGAGAAACCGCTGCACTCTTGCCACCAGTTCTGTGACATTGCCGCTGCCCAACTCGATGGTTGTGCCAGCATCGAGCTGGGCATGCCAACTGCCACGCGGGGTGAGTTCTAGCTGTCTGATGTTCATGTTCATCGCGGCAAACACAGGCTGCAGCGTTTGGTAGGTCGCCCAGACCGGAGCACTTTGCGGTCCATACAGTCGGGGCAGAACGTCTTGATCGATGTCACCGGCATCGGCATCAAATACTTCACCAAAGCTGTTCAATAAACCTTCATCGCCTTCAGTGCCCCACAAGGCCACGGGCTGATGTTCCTGCAACTGCACCTTGATGCGGTATGGAAAATCACGCTTCACCACCGCCTGGCGCACCCAGGGCATGGCTTCAAAGGCTTGTCGTGCCACGTTCAAATCGAGTGTGAAAAATGTGCCTTGCAACCGTGGCATCACGTTGGCGCGCAAAGTCATGGCGTTGTAGTGCGTCACATCACCTTCCACACGAAACAGACGAATGTCAAACATGGGCAAACGCACTGCCCAAGCGAGTGCCACGGCTGCCATCAATAACAAGGCGAGCGCCAGCAACATCCTGCTCAATACATTCATCAAGCGAATGTCAACAAACACTTGTGTTTCTGGTGTCATCCTAGATTCCTCAGTTGAACGCGTCCGAGTGGGCTACTGGCGGCGCGTCTGGGTAGGCGTGACGACGCTGCAGGCTACTGCCTGCAAGGAGGAACAACACCCCCAGACGTGTTGCCAGTAGCTCAATCGGGTGCGTAGCGCTCTCACCCAAAGGGTGAACTCCAT
>CAIYWD010000059.1 GCA_903929815.1 uncultured beta proteobacterium | reverse complement strand
GCATTTGGCTCGTCAGATTTGGGCGCACTGCGTCGTTACAAATCGCTTATGTGGCTGGGCCACACCGCACGATTTGCGCCTAGCATTGCATCTTTAACTCTGACGGCCAAATGCACAACTTATTGTTGACCATATCCTAAGCAGGATTGCCCTGTTGTCCACCCAAAGCCCCCAGCAGATCAGGAAGCAGCGCACGCAGTTCTGCCGTGAAAATCGCCACATCAGCATCAAAACCATCGTCTTTGCCGGTCGTAGCACCTTCAAACACAACCTCAAGAAACTCCAGTTTTTTAAGCTGCAGGTCTTGCGTTAAAACAAACGATACACGCTCGTCCCAGGTCAATGCCAGTCGCGTCGGCATTTTTCCGCCTTCAATGTGTTGCTTGACTTCATCCGTATCTAGCTGGTGGCGGGTGTAACGCACCACCGCTTTGGTTTCGTCGGTGGCTTTTAATTCGCATTCACGATCCACACTGAAACCTGCCGGAGCTTCTTGCGTCACCAGCCAGTCAGCCATGGCTGTCGTAGGAGATATCTGGGTATTGACCAAAGTCAGCGCCAGGCCTGGTAGCGTTTGCACCAGAAGGGTCACGACTTCATCTGTTCGCGCCTGGCTAGGTGAATCAATCACTACAAACTGGTCGTCACGGTTAATCCACACCAGCACGGATGACTGTTTTGTAAAGGCCATGGGCAAAAGCTCCAGGCGAAGGTCATCCTTGATGTCGCGAATTTCTTTTTTACCAGGTTTGCGCCCAGTGCTGGCCTCAATTTGTGCGACACGCTCGTCTGCACGGCGATTGACCACCGAAGAAGGCACAGAGCGACTCTCAAACATGAGTTTGAGAATCCACTGCCCTGCTACAGATTCAAGCAGCAGCCCATTGGCTTCGCCACGCGGCTCTATCCAGCCAACGGACTGTTCCTGGCTGGCACCACAGGCCTCAAAATGACCCGCTTGAAGGTTGGCTTCAATTTGATCTGCCAAGGCCTCCCAGCCTGGCGTGATGTTGTACATGAAGACATTTTTGAACATAAGATCTTTCTGAATTGAAAATTGAAAAAACGCTGATCATCCTACCAAATCAGCCTTATTTATTGCCGTAAATTTATAAAGATTTGATCACAACGCGTGGTGGCGTTGCATAACAGATGCACAATTGCGCCTACGCCAATGCCAACTTTTGTGCATGGTCTTAACGTAAAGGAAGATGTCATGAAATCAAGTCTCAAACTCTCTTTGATTGCCGGTTTGCTCATCGCCACCGGTTTTGCCTACTCACAAGCTCCCACGGACGATGATGCACCCTGGTGGGGGGCAATGACCATGGGGCAACCTTGCGGTGCGCAAGGTATGGGTAATCGCGGTAGGGGCAAGATGGACCCCGCCAAAATGCAGGCCATGCGCGATCAACGCCACGCTGCCCTGAAAGCACAGCTCAAACTCACCCCTGCACAAGAAGCTGCCTGGACCACTTTTAGCGCCCAGTCAGGACCTGTTGACAAAATGATGCCAGCACGTCCTGACCCCGCTGAAATGGCCAAATTGACAACACCAGAGCGTCTTGACAAAATGAAAACTGTTCATGCTGAGCATATCGCCCAAATGACAGCAGCCATGGAAAAACGCACCGATGCCGTCAAAACGTTTTATGCCGTGCTGACACCTGAGCAGCAAAAAGTGTTTGACACCCACACCATGCAAGGCCGTGGCATGAACCGCGGTACACGCGCAGGCATGGGAATGCAACAACCCAGACAGTAGTACCCACTTTTTGACTGTTATGGGATGCCGGGGACTGTGTACAGTCCCTTTTTTTATGCCCCTCCAAACCGGCCACGACTGCCAGAGTGTCTAGAACTAGGGCGGCTGCCAAAATTGCCACCTGGCGCTGGGCTGCGTGGGCCAGAACCAAAACCACCACCACCACGACTGCTGCGCGGGCCACGGTCTGCCATGATATCGACACTGGTACGCATGGGGTCAGGCTGTGTACCCCCCGAACGCGAGGGCGCAGGGCCAGCATAACCACCACCGTTGTTTCGTTCTGTGCGTTGTCCCGGGCCACGCACAGACTGTTCGGCAGCAGACAAATGGCTGCGTGGTTCAACATTGCGGCTTCCACCTGATCGACTGCTCTCCAACTTGACGTTACCGGTGGCACTGCGTCCCTCACCGCTTCGTCTGTTGCGACCATTGCCATTGCCATTGCGACCATCGGGACTTGGGCTACGCTCAGCGTCACTATTACCATGACCACTTCGTTTGGCCCCTGTGCCTTTGCTTTCCCGAACCCGTGTCAGCATTTCAGAACGGGCGCTGCGAGCTGCTGCCTGCATCACTTCACGACTAGGAGGTTTTCCTGCACCGCCCCAGATGGTTTGGCGACCCATGGCGATGGGTTCGGCCTTCTCGCTTGGCTCAGGCATAAAGGCTTGAATGATTTGCACCGGAATATCCTGACGGGTAAATCGCTCGATGGCCTGCATGAATCCTTCTTCATCGAGGCAAACCAGGTTCACAGCCTGACCTTCTGCACCTGCGCGACCGGTGCGTCCAATACGATGCACATAATCTTCACAGGCGTTGGGAATGTCGTAATTCACAACATGAGGAAGGTCGTCAATGTCAATACCGCGTGCAGCAATGTCGGTGGCTACCAAGGCACGGATATCACCACTTTTGAAGCCTGCGAGTGCCTGGGTGCGCGCTGATTGGCTTTTGTTGCCATGCAGTGCCATGGCGTTGATGCCGTTGGTGGTCAAGTATTCGGCCACATTGTTGGCGCCAAACTTGGTTCGGGTAAATACAAGCACTTGACTCCAATTGTTTTCTTTCACAATGTGAGTCAGTAATGCTTTCTTTTTGCCACGACCTACCGGATGAATCAACTGCGCAATGCGCTGCACGGTGGTATTGCCCGGCGTGACTTGCACGGTTTGAGGATTTTTCAGGAGGGTAGCTGCGAGTTCACGGATGTCATCGCTGAAAGTGGCTGAAAACAGCAGGCTTTGTTTATCCTTGGGGACAGCAGCCAGCACTTTTTTGACATCCTGGATAAACCCCATGTCCAACATGCGGTCAGCTTCATCAAGTACCAAAATCTGTATTTGGCTCAATTCCAACATGCCTTGCTGCATCAAATCAAGCAGACGACCAGGGGTAGCCACCAAAATATCGACACCTTTTTTCATGCGGTTGATTTGCGGGGTCATCCCCACACCACCAAAAATGGCAGCAGAACTTAATTCAAGGTACTTGCCATAGATTGTGACTGCTTCTTCAACTTGAGCTGCGAGTTCGCGGGTGGGGGTGAGCACCAGCGCACGCATGGCAATACCGCCAAACTTATTGCGTGGTGCAAGTTGGCTACTGAGCTTATGCAGCATGGGTAACACAAAAGCAGCGGTTTTACCCGTGCCGGTTTGTGCCCCCCCCAACAGATCGAGACCTTCCAGGATCACGGGAATGGCCTGTGCCTGAATGGGCGTGGGGGTTTCGTAGCCTTGCTCAAGCACGGCTTTGACAATGGCCGGGGCCAAATGGAGTTCTTCAAATTTCATAGAGATGCACCCTATGGAGGGCGCGAAGACATCAGCCTGTTCCGATACAGATTGCACCAGGTCAGTCCAAGGCAGATGGAATCAAAAATGGAGCTGTTTGGAAAAAAAGCTCCCAGCGAGGTGCTGGTCTTGTGGGTAACTGAAGCTCCACAAGCATTGCTATTGTCGCATGATCAGCGGCTCTACTTTTTCAGTTCATTCGCCACACATCGCGCCTTGCGGCGCTTCCACGATACCTGTTTTTATTTTGCAGAATCGAAAAGTGCGAAATTATTCGCTCAGTCTGCCATCGGTACGTGTCCCTGCTGCGGCACGTAACCGTTTAGACCCCACCATCGTCATTCCCGCGAAGGCGGGAATCCAGACTACCTTTGTCCCCTGGTAAACCAACATGCACTAAATTCCCGCCTTCGCGGGAATGACGGCATTTGACCAATGCCAATATCAGCCATTCGCGCTGAAATAACCACCGATCTGGTTGCCAGAGGTTAGATAGGGTGATTTCGCCACTGCGATGTCGGCCTTTGATGACCCAGCGTTCACCCAGTGTCATGCAGCCCAATGTACTAGGTGGTTTGGTGCTTTCATGAAGAGTTTGTAGCCATACCACTGCATCATCTGCTGCCAACAGGCGTTGCAAATCTTGTGCGTTATTGGTATTGGCTTGTTTTTCACTGTCATAAGGTAGCAATTGATTACCGGGCAATAAAAATTCAAAGCGTTCAAACTGGCCGTTGAAATTGCTGGGTACGGCAATGCGCTTCTTTTGAACGGCTATTTGGATCGCCGTGCTGTATGTACCCGATGGCCCATCAAAGGGTGCGGTTGTCAATCCAAAAACGCCAAAAGTGACCAAGGTGGCCGCCACCGTGCATGTGCGCGTCTGATTGGCACTGACTACACCCCAAAACACCAGCATGAAACCGATCATCACAGCCAGTTCAGTCATGATGAACTGTGCCCTATTGCCAATACCCAAATCGTCTGCGACCCAGGCAATGCGTCCAAATAAGCCTATCATGAAAGCACACATGAGAAGCGACAACACAAACCACCCACGGGGAATGCGTTGCCAGTAGATTGTTAGCAGCATGGCCAGCGCAGGCATGGCGGGAATCAAATAGCGGGCTGACCGTTGACTGGGCAGAATAAAGACCAGCAGCCAGATACCCAACCAGATGAGCAAAAGGGTGACGTGTCGTGGGATGGGCGCAGTTTTGAATCGCCAGGCATACAGGCTTTGGTGCAGCCCGAACACCATGAACCCTAAGACGACGAAGGCCAGCAAACCTGCGTTTTGCACATAGCCCAAGCCTTGAGCCCAAATGCTAAAGCCGCCACCCAAAAGCGCGGTGTGCCAGTAGCCCGCGCTGTTGTTCATTTTGCCTGCGTTTTCATTGATCACAAATTCTTGCCACACCGCAGAGGGGTTGGGATCAAGTACAAACCATAATCCAAAAATGCCCAAAGCAATCAGGGCGCTTGTCAAGGTCTTCAGGCTTACTTCAAAAGAATTTTTCCAATTCACAGTGGGCATGGCGGTGATTTGTGCCAACCACAGTGTGGCAGCGGCAGGAACAACCAGCGCAAATGACTTGTAAGCCAGCCCCATGCCCATCGCACAACCCAACCCAAT
Source organism: uncultured beta proteobacterium (assembly GCA_903929815.1). Classification (GTDB taxonomy): domain Bacteria; phylum Pseudomonadota; class Gammaproteobacteria; order Burkholderiales; family Burkholderiaceae_C; genus Rhodoferax. The sequence goes on along the minus strand of CAIYWD010000059.1, from coordinate 1,765 downwards.
ATGGGCCAGCCAGCCCAAGGAACGATTGTGAAACCACAGCAGTACAAACATCGGCAAGCCAAGCCAGAATGTCTCAGGCGCACTGGTCAAATAAGTGCGGCCAAACCGGAATGTGCAATAAAACGCCAAATAAATGCAGGCGGCCATCAAAGCCTGGCGCACATCAAGGGTGATGCGGTGCAGGGTTAGCCCAATGGCACTGGCGATAAGCAATGTATAAAGAACGCTTGGAAAACGCAGGGCGGCCATATTCCAGTGGTAGCTGCCCGCCACCATGGCCTGCCAAAAAAGCAGCGGGGGCTTGGTATTGCGCATGTGGTCAAGATCAGACACCAATGGCAGCCAATGACCGCTAGCAGCGGTGAGTCGTGCTATGTGGGCATACACCATTTCATCGCCGTTGGTAGGCACATACTGACCACCTAGCCCGAGAACGTAAACACCAACAGCCACCAGCAACAAAACGACCCAGGGCAAGGTGCTATCGCTAAATGAGACCATTAACCTTGTATCTTCGGATTTGTAGAATAATTAGTAGTAGGATCTGTGTAGCGTGTGGGCAAACCGCGTGACACTTTGCCTACACGCTACACGGATCTTACTACTACTAATTATTCTACAAATCCGAAGATACAAGGTTCAATAAGTCTGTGGTCACAAAACAAAGCGGCACGTCCTAAACTGGAAATCCCAATCATTTCCCAATTTTGCTTCGATCCACAGGGACTGCGTTCGGTGAAGTCAGATCAGAAAAATTCAGGGATACCGAATACAAAAAAGACCAATCCAAGCCATTTACACTACAACTTTCAACCCGATACAACCTGTATGACGATTGAGGCCAAATTGGCTTCGCTTCAGGCTCATACCTGAATTGGAAAATACTGTGCCCAAAATCCCTGTTACACATCAATTCTATTGATGCTAATTTGATTCATAACCTGATCGCCATTGACACCGGTACCGATACCCTCTCTATTGCCGTCCAATGTGGTGATGGTGGTGAGACTCGTCTCTGGCAATACACAGCGCCAGGTGGTGCCAATGCGTCCGTAGTGCTTATCCCCGCGCTACAAGACTTGATGGCACAGGCTGGCCTTCAATTTTGTGATGTGTCAGCCATTGCCTTTGGTGCGGGGCCAGGCTCTTTTACTGGTTTGCGCACAGCATGTTCGGTGGCCCAAGGTCTGGCTTTTGCGGTGAATGTACCTGTGCTGGGTGTTGATAGCTTGTTGGCTGTGGCTGAAACAGCGCGTTGGCAAAGGGGGCTGACAGAGGCGTTTTCTGTGACGGCCATGCTGGATGCACGCATGAATGAAATCTACACGGCTGACTATTTTTTTGACGGTAAGTCCTGGCATTCCACCCGTCATCAGCGCGTCATCCTGCCCGAGCACCTCGATGGAGAAGGCGACTGGCTAGCCGGCAATGTTTTTGCCACTTATGGCGATGGGCTTCCGCTACGTTTCCAGCACACGCCACGCGAAACTGCCCTGCCTACTGCTGCTGCCATGTTGCGCCTGGCACCCGCACTGCTGGCTGGCGGATATTCTCTGCCTGCTGCACAGGCATTGCCCACTTACATTCGCGATAAAGTGGCATACACCACACAAGAACGCATCGCGGCACTGGTTCAGTTGAATGGGATTTTGTAAGGAGATGGTCAACAATAAGTTGTGCATTTGGCTCGTCAGATTTGGGCGCACTGCGTCGTTACAAATCGCTTATGTGGCTGGGCCACACCGCACGATTTGCGCCTGGCATT
>CAIYWD010000058.1 GCA_903929815.1 uncultured beta proteobacterium | reverse complement strand
GGCAACATAATTTATTAAACATAACAAAGTATCCTTTTATTTCCGTGAAGTTTATGCGAAAAACTTAAGATTTTACATCTAAAGTGGATGTAATTAATAATCGTAACTCAAGTGAACCAGTGCCGGAAGTGTCATATGGTCATCATCGGTGCCATGATGCGAAAACTTATTCATGTGGCTTTTGGTGTCTTGAAATCTGGAAAAAAGTTTAATCCGGCATTGCATGGGGCTTGACATTCATAACAGTATCTACAAGACGGGGTGTAAACGGTTACCTACGAATGTGTCGCCGTGATTGTCAGCTTCCTTCACCATAAAAACAGGCTCTAGCCCTTACCAGATAAGCGTTTGTAGCTATGATAATCATAGTGTTTCAACATCAAACCCCACCACACTTCGGCGGGTTGTGCTGAACTCTACACCAATCAAGTGAATGGGTTCACCCTCAGACAAGTAGGGGTTGGCGTAACCACGATCTTTGATTTGCTGAAGTGCTTGCCCTTTTGCATCTTGTAAAACGACCTTGAATTCAAAAATATAAATATGGCCATTAAATCGCAGCACCATGTCAAGCCGTCCGGCGTTGCTGCTTTTCTCAGGGGTTACCTCGAAACCGGCTGCACAAAAATAACAGTAAAACACGCTGGCATAATAGCCTTCATAATGGGCAATGGGGTTTTTTGTAAACCATTGATTGGGAATGCTGTCATACAGCGATTTGAATAATTGGTGCAGGCCATCAAAATCATTGGCTTCGATCAATTTATACAAACTCATGCGGTGGCGAATGTTTTGCTGGCTGTTGGGTGTCCAGGCCTTGAGTAAACTGGCGTGCAGACTACGATAAACCTCATAATTTGGAAAACGCAAACGGTAATAGGTGTTCCCGCCAAAAATTTCAGTTTCTCCCAATGTCAAATAACCCGACTGAAACATCAGCGCTTCGGTGGACATATCATCAACATCAAAGGTAGAAAGTAGATCCGCATCGCTTTGCAATTGCCCCAATTCTGGCAACCAGGTTTGACGATCTCGCAGTACATCAACCAGAAAACCCGGTGTTGCCGTTTCAAACCAGTGCGCTTTGAATAAACGATCTTTGAAAAGAAGCAAAATATCATAAGGGTTATAGACAGATTGACCCAGCCAGTTGTAACCGTTGTACCAGTGGCGAATTTCATGACGATCCAACCCGGGCAATTCTGCTGCAAAAGTAGTATCTAAATCAGCATCGGTATAGCCGCAAAGCGCAGAATACTCGGCAGACACGGTAATATCATACAAATTATTCAGGCCTGAAAATAAACTGACCTTGCTAAATTTGCTCACACCGGTTAAAAATGCAAATTTGATGTGCGCGTCAGAATCCTTAATAACCGAATATAAATTGCGCAGACCATCGCACATCTCACGCGCAACGGGGTGGTCTGTGATGTTGTCCAAAATGGGTTTATCATATTCATCCACCAAAATCACAACACGCAGACCGGTTTTGGCGTGAAGTCGTTCAATCAAATCGACAAAACGGCTGCGTAAATCAACAAAAGCGGCAGGCAGATCATTGGCTTTTTCATGGTGCGTTAATTGTTGATGCAAGGTTTGGTCTAGCGCTTCACGCGTATGCACCACACCGCCACCCCAACTGATGCGAATGACCGGATAGCACACATTCCAGTCCCATCGGTCATAACAATACAGGCCTTGAAACAACTCCTGATGCCCCGAAAATAACTCGGCAAGCGTATCCAAAAACAGGCTTTTACCAAATCGACGTGGACGGGATAAAAAATAATGTGTACCGCCGTTCATAAGCTTTAGCGCATAAGCAGTTTTGTCCACATAATAATTTTCTGAATTCTCACGAATTTTGCGAAACGTTTGAATGCCGATAGGAAGATTTTTACGGGGCAAGTTCATGGCGGAGGAAATTAATGTGCAGACTTACACAAAGCAGCGAGTTAAGCTGTAACCGATCGTAATCTGCGTGAAATCAGCACGGTAAGTACCACCAACCCCACGCCCAGCAAAGGGTGCGTTTCAAAGTGATGTGGCTTTGCTTTTGTGCGACATCCAAATCCCCCCTAACCCCCCTTTTTCAAAGGGGGGAATGAGAACGGTTAGCCTATTTGGGTAAAGCGCTGTATTTGTCCCCCCCCTTTTTTCAAAGGGGGGTTAGGGGGATTTGGTTTTTGTATTGCACCACATCACTTTGAAACGCCCCCCCCCCAGCAAACCTAAACGGTTACGTAAAACTTGCAGGGTTTGACTTAAAGATTTTTAGTGCCGTTAACCAGTTTTTGAAGTTATTGATTAATGTAATTCTAATCACATCATTTTGAAACACACCCGGCTGGGGGATGCGATTTTTGAGGTTACGGATTCATGTATAACTGACCTGTATCACCGCATAGAAACGCAAACCAGCAGGAGCATGAACTTCCGCCACATCACCCACCTTCTTACCAATCAAGGCGCGTGCAATGGGACTGTTGATGTTGATCAGACCTAACTTGATGTCTGCTTCGTCTTCACCCACAATTTGATAAGTGACCGTCTGACCTGAGTCTTCATCTTCAAGAGCTACTGTGGCTCCAAACACCACGCGATCTGTGATGTGCAGCTCTGTGGGGTCAATAACTTTAGCCGCTGCGAGTTTTCCTTCAATTTCTTGAATGCGTCCTTCAATAAATCCCTGTTTGTCTTTGGCAGCATCGTATTCTGCGTTTTCACTTAAATCCCCTTGGGCACGGGCCTCTGCAATGGCGCTAATAACAGCTGGACGCTCACAAGCTTTTAACTGATGCAGCTCAGCCTTGAGTTTTTCTGCGCCGCGTTTGGTAATGGGAAGAGTCGCCACTGGGTGCTCCGTAAAGAAATAATCCAAAATAAAAACGCCAGACGTGACTGTCCGGCGGTGAGGATGGATTATGACGTGAATTGGTGTAAACGGCATTGGTTCAGTTGAATGGGATTTGAGGAAATTCACCTTATATGGTCAACAATAAGTTGTGCATTTGGCCGTCAGAATTGGGATGCAATGCTAGGCGCAAATCGCGCAGTGTGGCCTAGGCACATAAGCGATTTGTAACGACGCAGTGCGCCCAAATCCGACGAGCCAAATGCTGAACTTATTGTTGACCATATCCTTAATCAGAAAATGTTGGGTGATGCGAACTCTGGGAGAGCTGTCGCATGTTTCGCGAGTGGTCATGCACTACCTGCACCAGCGCTGCCACATGTTCTGGGGGCGTGTGTTCATTGATGCCGTGGCCTAAATTGAAAATATGCGTCGCCCCCAAACCGCTGCCTGTGTGCGGTTGTCCAAAAGCGTTGAGCACCTTTATGGCCTCTTTTTCAATGTGTGCAGGCGGTGCAAATAAAACTGAAGGGTCAAGGTTACCTTGCAGCGCTTTGCTATCGCCCACCGAGTGACGAGCTTGGGTTAAATTGACTGTCCAATCCACACCCAGCACATCGCAATCCAGTGTTTTCATGTCATCCAGCCACAAACCACCCCCCTTGGTGAATACCAGGCGTGGAATACGAACGCCGTCAAATGTAGGGTGAAGTTGCGACAGCACGCGGCGGGTGTAGGCCAGGCTGAATTCCTGAAACGCGCCATCTGCCAGAACGCCGCCCCAACTGTCAAAAATCATCACGGCTTGCGCACCGGCTTCAATTTGTGAATTCAGGTAGAGCGCTACGGCATCAGCGTTGATTTTTAAAAGCGTATGCATCACATCTGCTCGACTGTAGAGCATGGTTTTGACCAGGCGGTAGTGGCTTGAGCTTGCGCCCTCGACCATGTAGCAAGCCAGTGTCCAGGGGCTGCCTGCAAAACCAATCAGCGGAACGCGCCCATGAAGCGCTTTGCGAATCGATGTGATGGCATCAAACACGTAACGCAGCTTGTTCATGTCAGGCACAGCCAGTCTGGCCACAGCGCTTTCATCACGCACCGGATGGGCAAATCGGGGGCCTTCGCCTGGCGCAAACGACAAGCCCAGACCCATGGCATCGGGCACGGTCAAAATATCACTGAACACAATGGCAGCATCAAGTGCAAAGCGATCCACAGGCTGCAAGGTGACCTCGGTAGCGTAGTCGACGTTCGATGCCAGGCTCATGAAACTGCCCGCCTTGGCACGCATGGCGCGGTATTCGGGCAAAAAACGCCCGGCTTGGCGCATCAGCCAAATGGGGGTGTAGTCAGTGGCCTGTCGCAGGCAGGCGCGCAGGAAGGTATCGTTTTGAAGGGGGGCAAAGTAGGACATGGACAGTTATATTAAAAAACAAAGTCCAACAGGTGCGTTTCAAAGTAATGTAGTGTCTGCCATGTCTGGCCTAAGTTGCAAAAATCATAGCGATCTATGCAAGTGGGACGTGCGTTATAGGCCGATTTCTTAACGTAAAATACAACAAAAATCATAGCATTATTTTAAAAAGCGCGGGCATCTTGCCCACTTTTAGCACAGCCAAAACAATGCGGGCAAGATGTCTGCGCTCACCAGGCACTTTGAATCGCACCCAGGCACCAACACCAAAGTCTCCTACTTGAGTTTTTACAACAGAGTTTTAAGAATCTGTGCCATTTCAGACGGATTGCGTGTGACGGTAAAGCCACACTCTTGCATCACGGCCAATTTGGCCTCTGCCGTGTCTGCACCGCCTGAAATCAAGGCACCGGCGTGCCCCATGCGCTTGCCCGCCGGAGCAGTGACACCGGCAATAAAGCCAACCACCGGTTTTTTCATGTTGAGTTTGCACCAGCGTGCGGCCTCAGCCTCGTCGGGGCCACCAATTTCGCCAATCATGATGACAGCATCGGTGTCAGGATCGTCATTAAACGCTTGCATCACGTCAATGTGCTTGAGACCATTGATGGGGTCTCCGCCTATGCCGACGGCGCTGGACTGTCCCAGACCAATTTCAGTCAGTTGGGCAACGGCTTCGTAGGTCAACGTGCCAGAGCGGCTGACCACTCCAATGCGGCCTTTGCGGTGAATATGACCGGGCATGATGCCAATTTTGATTTCATCAGGCGTGATCAAGCCTGGGCAATTGGGGCCAAGCAGCAAAGTCTTTTTGCCGCCTGCTGCCTCTTTGGCCTTCATTTTGTTGCGTACCTCCAGCATGTCACGCACAGGAATGCCTTCGGTGATGCAGATGACCATGTCAAGGTTAGCCTCCACAGCTTCCCAAATGGCAGCAGCAGCGCCTGCTGGCGGCACATAAATGACCGACACAGTCGCGCCAGTTTGCGAAGCAGCCTCTAGTACGGTTGCAAAAATGGGGATGCCAAACAGGGATTCACCCGCTTTTTTAGGGTTGACACCGGCTACAAAACAGTTTTTGCCATTGGCGTAGGCTTGGCATCTTTCGGTATGAAACTGCCCCGTTTTGCCGGTCATGCCCTGGGTGATGACTTTGGTCTCTTGATGGATATAGATAGACATAATTGATCCGCCTTATTTCATTGACTGCACCGTTGCAACGACCATTTCTGCCGCTTCGGCCATGGTGTTTGCGCTGATGATGGGCAAGCCGCTTTGTGCAAGCAGTTGTTTGCCCATGTCTTCGTTGGTGCCCTTCATGCGCACGACCAGGGGCACTGATAAATTGACGGCTTTGCAAGCGGTGATGATGCCTGCAGCGATGGTGTCGCACTTCATGATGCCGCCAAAAATATTGACCAAAATGGCCTTGACGCTGGGGTTGTTCAGCATGATTTTGAAGGCTTCCGTCACTTTTTCTGGTGTAGCACCGCCGCCCACATCCAAAAAGTTGGCCGGTTCAGCGCCAAAGAGCTTGATGGTGTCCATGGTGGCCATGGCCAACCCTGCGCCGTTGACCAAACAACCAATGTTGCCATTCAGACTGATATAGGCCAAATCGAACTTGCTGGCTTGCACCTCTGCCGGGTCTTCTTCGTCCAAATCACGGCAGGCCACAATGTCAGGATGACGGTACAGCGCATTGTCATCAATGTCGAATTTGGCGTCCAGCGCTTTGAGACGGCCATTGCCTTCCAAAATCAAGGGGTTGATTTCAACCAGGGTGGCATCGGTGTCTTGATAGACCTGATAGATCTTGTGCAGCACATCGACCGCCTGCGCTGTCGATGCAGCAGGGACACCCAGGCTATTCACTATCGCGGTGGCTTGTTCAAGCGTCAATCCCAGTGCTGGGTCTATCAGTTGGGTGATGATTTTGTCGGGTGATGTACGTGCCACCTCTTCAATGTCCATGCCCCCTTCACTCGAAGCCATCATGGCCACGCGCTGGCTGGCGCGGTCAGTCACCACCGACAGGTAATATTCTTTTTGAATGTCCGCCCCTTCTTCAATCAACAAGCGGCGAACCTTTTGACCCTCTGTGCCCGTCTGGTGCGTGATGAGTTGCATGCCCAATATCTGGCCGGCAAGTTGTCGAACCTCTTCAACACTGCGTGCCAGCTTCACGCCCCCACCCTTGCCACGACCACCGGCGTGAATTTGCGCCTTGACCACCCACACCGTGCCGCCGAGTTTTTGTGCCGCCTCTACAGCCTCCTGAACAGTGAACGCCGCAATGCCGCGAGGCACAGGCACACCCAATTGACGCAAGATATCCTTGCCTTGGTATTCGTGAATTTTCATGAAAACTCTTATAAAAACGATGGGGAAACGGGCCAGTCAATCGACCAAGATGAAGCAAAATTTGACACCACGCAATGCGGGCGCTGGACTGTATCATGCTGCACCCTTTCAGCACCCCCTCTCACCCTTGACAGAAATTCACACACCCATGCACAAAATATTCATTGATGGCGAGGCCGGCACTACCGGTTTACAAATTCGGGAACGTTTGCAAAACATGCCCGGCATTCAACTCATCAGCATTGCGCCAGAACTGCGCAAAGATGCCGCTGCCAAGCAGGAATTGATGGCGCAAGCAGATGTGGTAGTGCTGTGCCTACACGACCAGGATGCTATTGAATCGGTAGCTATGATCGACCGTCTGTCAAGGGTTACAGGCCTATTTGGCCCCAAAATTATCGATGCCTCTACAGCCCACCGTACCGCATCCGGCTGGGTCTATGGGTTTCCTGAATTGTGCCAAGGCCAGGCACAGGCCATTCGGGCAGCGCGCAAGGTGACTAACCCAGGCTGCTACGCCACCGGAGCCATTGCGCTGATTCGCCCGCTCATGGATGCAGGGTTGATTCCAGCAGATTACCCTTTGTGCCTGAACGCCGTCAGTGGCTATTCGGGTGGAGGCAGAACCATGATGGAGGCTTACGAACAATCACAAGCTCCCGCATTCGAGTTGTATGGCTTGGGATTACAGCACAAACACATTCCAGAAATCATGCACTACACCGGTTTGACATGCCGCCCACTGTTCACGCCCAGCGTGGGCAATTTCAAACAAGGCATGTTGATCCAAATGCCCCTGCATCTTGACAGGCTGCCCACAAAACCGCATCGACAAGACTTGCATGACGTTTTGGCTCAGCACTACGCAGGCAGCGAATGGGTGAGCGTTTTGCCACCTACACCTGACAACAAGCAAGATAGTGTGGCCCTGGCAAACACCAATCGACTTGAATTGCGTGTCTTTGGCAATGATGATTACCAACATGCCGTGCTGGTGGCGCGGCTGGATAACTTAGGCAAAGGTGCCAGTGGTGCAGCCGTGCAAAACCTGCAATTGATGCTGGGTGCGATGTGAGGCTGACTTGTTTGAATTCATCTTCCGCTACCTCGTTGGGTGGGCTTTGGGGTGGGGGTGCGTTCAACTGAGGAATCCAGATTGAAACGCACCCCCACAAGCAGACATCACGATCAGGCATGGCTTGGATCAGTATGATCCTTAGGATATGGTCAACAATAAGTTGTGCATTTGGCCGTCAGAGTTAAAGATGCAATGCTAGGCGCAAATCGTGCGGTGTGGCCCAGCCACATAAGCGATTTGTAACGACGCAGTGCGCCCAAATCTGACGAGCCAAATGC
>CAIYWD010000057.1 GCA_903929815.1 uncultured beta proteobacterium | reverse complement strand
GGTATAATTTTATGATCCCTCAAATTCGCCCTTCTCAATTTTGTGCCTGGTTGGCATCTGTCAAAGGCCACGGTATGCCTGTGGTTCTGGATGTGCGTGAGCCTTCTGAACTGCAAACAGCCCACATCAAAGCCGATGGTTTTGATGTGGTGGCCATTCCCATGAGCCTGTTGCCCTTGCGGCTGGCCGAACTCAATGTTGGACAACCGACGGCCTGCCTGTGTCACCATGGCGCTCGCAGTATGCAAATGGCCACTTTTTTGAATCAACAAGGGTTTAGCTTGGTGGTCAATATTGCCGGTGGCATTGATGCCTGGTCTGTTGAAGTCGATAGCTCTGTACCGCGTTACTGATTACCATAGACGGTGACTCAATATTCTGGTTGTTTTTCCTGTATTTGATTGGATGGGTCACACCCATTGTGCTGCGCCATGAAAATTTTGAGACTTCTTACCCTTATTCCCCTGATGCTGGCACTTTGTGGTGCGCTGCCTGCCTCTGCCCAAAGTCTGATCGACTTGTACCAGTCAGCCAAGGCGTTTGATGCCGGTTATCAGGCGGCCAGGTCACTCTTTGATGCCAGTCTGGCCAAAGGTGAACAGGCACGCGCAGCCTTGTTGCCCAGTGCTCATTTGGCCTGGGGGATGAACCGAACCCATATCTCCAGCGACACAGCAGCATTTGATCGTGGCAACTACGGCAACCAAAGCGCCACCCTCATGGCATCGCAACCCATCTATCGCCCCGCCAATTTAGCCATAGCCCGGCAAGGTAGCAAGCAAGTTGAACTGGCGCAAGCCCAATTGCAAGCGGCAGAGCAGGATTTGATGGTTCGTGTCAGCCAAGCCTATTTTGATGTGTTGGCAGCGCAGGACAGTCTGAATCTTGTCAAGTCGCAAAAAGAAGCCGTAGCCGAGCAACTGGCATCTGCCAAGCGCAATTTTGAAGTGGGCACGTCCACCATCACCGACACGCGTGAGGCCCAAGCCCGCTTTGATTTGGTGCTGGCCCAAGACATTGCCGCCGATAACGATGTTCGCATCAAAATTCTGGTGCTAGACCAACTCACGGGTAAATCCCAATCCACGCCCAAACCGCTGAAATTCCCCGTGATTCTGCCCGCCATCACCGGTGATGTGACGACGTGGCTCAGTCCATCCGACAGCATTCACCCCTTGATTCGTCAAGCCCGTATTGGCTTGGAAATGGCGCAACTGGAAACCCAAAAAGCACAAGCCGGCAACAAACCTACGCTGGATCTGACGGGCAGCTACAACATCACCCACAATAACGGATCAGCTATAACCACGCTGGACTACCGCAGCAACGTCACGTCCATTGGCTTGAATTTGAATTGGCCATTGTTTGCAGGCTTTTCCATTCAGAACCGCATCAAGGAAACATTGGCACTGGAAGAAAAATCACGATCTGACCTAGACGCCGCCCGTCGCGGTGTAGCCTTGGCCACCCGCAGTGCATTTTTGGGTGTGCAGTCTGGTTTAAGCCAGGTGCAAGCGCTAGAAGCTGCACAAGCATCGAGTCAAAGTGCTTTGGCTGCGACACAATTGGGTTACTCGGTAGGGGTTCGCATCAACATCGACGTGCTCAATTCGCAAAGTCTGATGTTTGATACCAAAACCAAACTGGCCAAAGCACGCTACGATGTGTTGCTAGGTACGCTGAAACTGCGTTTTGCAGATGGGTCACTCCAGGAAGACGACCTGAAAACCATCAACACCTTGCTGGCTCTGTAGGTTAACGTGAAATACAATAAAAATGATAGCAAACTATCCTTATCCCATCAGGGTTACAGGCACTTTTTATGGGTAAAGTTGGAAGCAAAGCATGCGAAACTGCCATGATTTCCAAAAAAACCTAGAATACAGGCCATTCCTGATCTGATCAACCCTGATTTCAGTCATTTGGCTTGCATCCTTGTGCAACCTGGCTATTTTTCACCCACCATGTTTCCAGACGCAGTCACTTTCTCCACCTTGCTAGACGATCCTGTTGGCAAAGCTCGGCTGTTGGTGGTGGATGACCAGCCCATCAATATTCAGGTCATGCACCAGATTTTTACGGGGCAATACCAAATTTTCATGGCGACCAGTGGGCAGCAAGCCCTCGATTTTTGCCGCCGAACGCCCCCTGATTTGGTCTTGTTGGATGTGGTCATGCCCGGCATGGATGGTTATGAGGTTTGCACAACCCTCAAAGCCGATCCTGTTACCCGCAACATTCCTGTCATTTTTGTAACAGCCCACACGGAGGCTACCCAAGTGACGCGCGGTCTGGAAATTGGAGCCGTTGATTTCATTTCCAAGCCCGTCAATCCCGCCGTGGTTCGTGCCCGTGTCAAGTCACAGCTTACTCTGAAGTTCCAGTCAGATGTGATGCGAAAGCTGGTCTTTTTGGATGGTCTGACCGGTGTTTTTAACCGACGTTATTTTGATCAACAACTCGGCATGGAACTCGCACGATCAGCACGTACCCAAACTCCCTTGGCGCTCATCATGCTGGATGTCGATTTTTTCAAACGGTTTAATGATCGTTACGGCCATCAAGCTGGTGATGATTGTCTGCGCACCGTCGCGCAGACCCTTCATAGTACGCTTCACCGCCCTGCAGATCTGGTGGCACGCTACGGCGGAGAAGAATTTGCCTGCATCTTGCCTGAAACCCCGTTTTCAGATGCCATGAGCATCGCCCAGGAGCTTGAGAGCAAGGTGCATCAGCAAGGTATCTCGCACGCTGATTCTGATGCTGCCAGTGTTGTGACTGTCAGCCTTGGGGTTGCGGGGTACAGCGGGAACTCACCCATTCAACCCGCCATACTGCTCACACTGGCGGACGAACAACTGTATTGCGCAAAAAATGCAGGGCGCGCACGAACATGCGGCTGCCTGTTTACTGACACCCTTACTTACCCTTCCAAGAATGCTGATCCAAGTCGGTCAATTCCTTAAAACCCTGATAACACGGATCAACCGATTCTTGCCGCGCTCACTGCAAAGTCAGGTTTTGTTGCTCGGCTCGTTGTGTTTGAGTTTGTCCATTTTTTCTTATGGTTATTACCAGGCCACCACTGATGTTGAGTATGAGCGAGTCAAAAGTCGTCAGCGTATGGTGCAGCTTGCCAAAAATATTGCCACCATCAGCACTCATTTTTTTGTGATCGATCAGGTCGGTCACATTGAGCCTCTGGTGTTGCAGTTGGCCGCAATTGACGGCATCTACGCTGTGTTGGTGACTGACATGAACGGTACGCCCATCACCGAGGTCGTGAACAATGACGGCGATTGGTCCCCCAGATTCAACCAAAGAAAGGTTGAATTGCCGTCGTCCACCGGCCCTTCTTCGATAACGGAGGTGCACACGAACGATGATGCCACACAGCGTGATTTTTTGGAAGGCAACAATGGCAGCATGGTGGCCTGGCACCGCATTGAGGGTGAGAAGCCTATGGGCTGGGTCAAAGTAAGCTATCGTCTGGATGCATTGGATGCACTGGCCAACAGCATTCACTGGCGCGCAGTCCAGGCAGTGGCTTTGGCCACGCTCATAACCGTTTGGCTTTTGTGGTTACTGTTGCGTCCCAGCATGCGCGCGCTCAAGCGTGCCACAGACTTTGCTGGCCATCTCGACGGCAGTTTGGGAGATATCTTGCCCATCTCTCACCATGCTTCTGAAATTGAAGCATTGGAGCGTGCGTTGAATATTGTCTCGGCACGGTTGTTGCGGCAAAACATGGATCTGATCAACCAAAAGTTTGCACTTGACCAACATGCCATTGTCAGCACTACCGATTTGCAAGGCACTATTTTGTATGCCAACGCGAAGTTCTGTGATGTCAGCGGGTTCACCAAGGATGAATTACTCGGTCAGAATCACCGCATTGTGAAATCTGACGAGCATTCTCCTGATTTTTACAAGACGTTGTGGCACACCATCAGCCAAGGCCGGGTGTGGCATGGTGATATAAAAAATCGCACGAAAGACGGTCGTTTTTATTGGGCCAATGCCACGATTGTGCCTCTGTTGGGTTCTGATGGGCTACCCTGTCAGTACATTGGCATTCGCACTGACATCACGGCCAACAAAATGCTGGAAGAAAGTTTGCAAATTGCGAACAGCCAAGCACAAACCGCTACCGTCGCCAAGGGGCAATTTCTGGCCAACATGAGCCATGAAATCCGCACTCCCATGAATGCCGTCCTGGGCATGCTCAAACTCTTGCACAACACAGATCTGACGGTGCGCCAGCTTGATTACGCCAACAAGGCAGAAAGTGCGGCTCATTCTCTCCTGGGACTCCTTAACGATATTCTGGATTTTTCAAAGATCGATGCAGGTAAGCTCACCCTGGACATTCACCCCTTTCGCTTAGATAAACTGTTGCGCGATTTGTCGGTCATCCTGTCTGCAAATGTGGGCAAAAAGCCTGTTGAGGTTTTATTTGACATTGACCCCAGTCTGCCACGGTCGCTCATCGGCGATGATTTGAGGCTTCAACAGGTGCTGCTCAATCTGAGCAGCAATGCTGTGAAATTTACTGAAAAAGGTGAAGTGGTCATTCGCGTGCGTTTGCTTGAACACCAGATCACCCAGGCCAGGTTGGAGTTTTCGGTGCGCGACACTGGCATTGGCATCTCTGCTGATTACCAAAAGCGTATTTTTGAGGGTTTTTCACAGGCCGAATCCTCTAACACCCGCAGGTTTGGTGGTACTGGTCTGGGACTGTCCATCAGCCGAAGTCTGGTGGACCTGATGGGGGGCAATCTGACGCTGCACAGTGTTTCTGGGCAAGGCAGTACGTTCAATTTTGACATTACTTTGGCCATGGATACCACGCCTGCTGCAACTCCTAGCCATGTTCATCAACTGATTGTCAACGGGCTGAGTGTTTTGGTAGTCGATGACAATACCACCGCACGTGAAGTATTGACGGCCATGGCGCAGTCGCTGGGTTGGCATGTTGATGTGGCAAGTAGCGGCCTGGAGGCGCTGGCACTTTTGCAGACTCGTCAAAGTGACGGACAAGCAGTTCCCTATCAAGCCATGTTCATTGATTGGCAGATGCCTGGAATGGATGGCTGGGAGACCATCGCAAAAATTCAAGAGCTGATACCTGATTCACCGGCACCCATTGTGGTGATGGTTACCGCTTATGGGCGTGACATGCTGGCTCAACGAACGCCTCAAGAAAGAGCGACTCTGCATGGCTTTTTGGTTAAACCCATTACGGCTTCAATGTTGTTCGATGCCGTCGCAGACGCATTGAGTAGCCGCCAGATCAAGGCTGTCACTACAAATCCTGTGGCTGATGCAGACAAACCGCTCCAAGGTATGCGTCTTCTTGTGGTGGAAGACAATCTGATTAACCAGCAGGTCGCCCAGGAGTTGCTCAGCGATCGGGGGGCTGAGGTCACGATCGCAGGTGACGGTCAGCAAGGCGTTGATGCTGTGCGCCGGGCTATCGATGCAGAAGTACCTTTTGATGCCGTGTTAATGGACATCCAAATGCCTGTCATGGACGGTTACACAGCGACACGTGTTCTTCGCGAAGAGATGGGGTTAAGCCAACTTCCCATCATCGCCATGACGGCCAATGCCATGGCCAGTGATCGCGATGCCTGCCTTGCTGCGGGCATGAACGAGCACGTTGGCAAACCGTTTGACGTGACACGGCTGTCAGTTTTGCTGGCATCATTCAAGTCAGCAGCCAACAGTACAGCGGTATCCATCTCATCTGATACGACAGTTGGATTGTCAGAAGTACCTTTGGTCTTGCCTGTATCACGCTACAAGCCGATAGAAATTCCCAAGGTGGACGAAGTGGATGTTGTGGGTGCGTTGGAAAGGTTTGGTGGCAATGAAGCTTTATATGCTCGCATATTGCAGTCTTATTTGAGTGATATTCGACAATTGCCAGACAAATTTGAGCAAACGCTTGCACAAAACGAACTGTTCGCAGCCACGAGTCTGGTCCATACACTCAAAGGTCTCTCTGCCACTGTGGGTGCAAGCTATCTGGCAGCTGTAGCGCTGCAAACTGAAATAACGCTCAAGAGTGCAGTGGAGGACGGTATCTCAGCGGCCGATCTGAACATTCTGTGTGTCAAATTGCGCCAAGCCATCAGTCTGGGCGCATCCGTCATGGAACGTGTGAGCAGGCGTTGTACATCTTCTCAAAACAACAGTCGAACCGACACACCCACAGTCATCAGTGCTGACAGTACTGTCGCGCTACTGACCGAATTGCGAACACTTTTGTTGGCATCAGACATGCGTGCCTTTGATGTGTTTGAAACCCTCAATAGCAATGTTCGCAAAACCCTGGGGCACGACAAGGAAGTATTGGCAGCAGCGATGAGTGCTTTTGATTTCGTGCTGGCAGCACAAGTCTGCACCAAACTTATCCAGAACGCAAACGAAGCTGCCACATCAACATAAATTTACGGGGTGCGGGTGGCAAGGCACTGGTCACACAGGGTGAATTTGTTCTGAAGGCAAGTTGTTGAATTTTCGTCATTCCCGCGAAGGCGGGAATCTAGTGCATTCTGGATTCCCGCCTTCGCG
>CAIYWD010000056.1 GCA_903929815.1 uncultured beta proteobacterium | reverse complement strand
CATCATCCATCTGGCGAAGGTCAAAGTCACTTAGGTGTGCCATGTGTCGTTGTGTGGTAAGTGGCGTTGAGTGCTTGCGTCAGTGTTGGGCGTATTTTGACAGAAAACTAAAAGCGGGTGAGGGGGGGACTAAACGGTTACCCATCATGTGCTCCTTGTAATAAGTTGATCTGTCGGGCACGTAACCACACGAAAAGCGACACACCCGAAGGAAGATTGGACACCCTTGTAGATTTCCAAATCTAGACCTAGACGAACGATACAGTTATTACCAGCCATGGTCTGTGCGCTAGCGCACATATTGAGACTGTCGAACCGTTTGTGGTGGAACAAGATGCAATTTTGCGCACCAAGGCACGGGCTTCTTCTGGCGAAAAAACCACACAGAACGATGTGTAACCGTTTAGACCTCATGTCAAATGCACTCATTCCCGCGAAGGCGGGAATGACGATGGTGGGGTCTAAACGGTTACAAACGATGAGGTTCACAACCGTACAACGGGTGACCCAATCGACATAGACTCACTTGTTTTTCATTTTGCCGCGCGCAATCACCGCAGTTGTCACTGCTGCGCGCACAGGCTCACTTGAAACAGGTTTTGGGGGCGATACATCCTTTTTAAGTTTTTTCGCTTCTTTGTTGGTTTTCTGCTGACCTTTTGCCATGATGAACTCCATTTTTGATAAAACAATTGGCCGCTCGATGACGGCCCACAATTGTGACGCTAATTATCCTGGATTCCTCAGTTGCACGCGCCAGAGTGGGCTGCTGGCGGCGCGTTTGGGATTGAGTTTGCGATTCAATCAGCGATCATGAATTCTATGATATCGCCATTTGACATTGATTGATATGGATTTTTTACAAACCCGAGGTCAAACGGGTTCTGTAGAGAACCGGCTATCTGAGGGTGGCCATGGCCAACACCCAGCCTGGCTCGAAGGTGATCCAGCCGCTGACATGACCCAAGTCTTCGGTAAAACCAGTTTGCAAAATGCAGCCCTGCATCACAAACGACCGTTCGTCAGCGAACATGCGGACTTCCATCGACTTCGCATCCAAAGGCCGCATCAGGGCTTTCATGGCTGCTTCTTTGGCGCTCCACAGACCGTGTGCCCAATGGTTTCGCTGCGACCAAGGGCGCGAGCCAATATAGGCTAGCTCTCTGGTACAGAGGAATGCCTGCCAATGCTCTGGCATCAGCATACCGGTGCGCTCCAGATCGACACCCAAACCAGAGCAGTCTTTGGATTGTGCTGCAACTGCCATGACTTGGCCCGGCAGGTGGTGTTGTCGATTGGCGGGGACGTGGCTGATACTGCCGACGTACCCCTTTGGCCAGACAGGGGAACGGTTGGCCGATACAGGGAGGCTGGCATCGGTCACGCCGAACTGTGCCAGCGCCCTGCGTGCATGCCAGCGCCCTTGAGAAAATTCTTTCAGCCGGTCTAAAGACATGGGCGCTGTCGATGCCAGTTCGTCATCATGCAGCGGTGGCACATCGTCTAGTAACTGCCCGCTACTGACCGAGATGAATGACGGCACTTTCAGGTTTGAGAAGATGGCAGACATGCTGTCAAGGGTGCGTTTCAAAGTGATGTGGCTTTGGATATGGTCAATAATAAGTTGTGCATTTGGCTCGTCAGATTTGGGCGCACTGCGTCGTTACAAATCGCTTATGTGGCTGGGCCACACTGCACGATTTGCGCCTAGCATTGCATCTTTAACTCTGACGGCCAAATGCACAACTTATTGTTGACCATATCCTTAAGGAATAAATCCATTGAAAACATAATATTAGTCGTTGTAGATACTGTTATGAATGTCAAGCCCCATGCAATGCCGGATCAAACTTTTTTCCAGATTTCAAGACACCAAAAGCCACATGAATAAGTTTTCGCATCATGGCACCGATGATGACCATAGGACACTTCCCAGAGGCAGCCAACCGAGCATGGAATTTTTTTCCCCACTTGGTTTTGTAAAGTGTCACCATCGCCGGCATGTACAGCGCTTTACGCAAAAAAGCATGGCCTACCTTGGACATTCTGGGTTTGCCCCTGACACTACTGCCAGACTCATGTTGACGCGGATCAAGTCCAGCAAAAGCAACGGCTTGCCGCGCATTTCAGAAACGGTCGGGCCGCGCATAAAAAGCCAGCAAAACGGCAATGGTGCGTTCGCCCAGCCCTGGAACACTGTCAAGCAGTTGTTGCTTGTCATGTAGGTCAGGATCGCTATCCACATGATCTTTGATTTGCTTGGTGACTTTTTCTATCTGCTCGT
>CAIYWD010000055.1 GCA_903929815.1 uncultured beta proteobacterium | reverse complement strand
GGATGGGTTGTGCGGCGATATGCGGCGTTCCTTCAGAACGCGGAAATGGCCGGGGTGTTTTTCCCAGGGCGTTGCCCTTCGCTGGTATGCGGTGCCCCGTTGGGGCAAGAATTCCATGCCCCAACGAGGTAAGGATGTGGCTAGAAGCCGCTTCTACAGTGGGCAAGATGCCCAAGCTCCGAGATGTGAGTTTTTTGGTATAACAAATTAGCCTCTAGCCCCCGTCCTGCTTGCGTAGTTAGCTATTTTTTTAATAGCAAAAATAGGCGAACACATTCGTCAAACTCGTCTTCTTGTATGCGGCTAGGTTGGCTGTTCCACATCACTTTGAACCTTGTATCTTCGGATTTAGGGAATAATTAGCGATAGTAGGGGTCTGTGTAGCTTGTGGGCAAAGTGTCCACCAATCTACAGACATTGCTACAGCAAAGGTTGAATCCTGTTGTGCAGGGGTGCGTTTCAAACTGATGTGGAAAAACCAACCCTCACCCCAACCCTCTCCCAAAGGGAGAGGGAGTAACAGCCAATTCAGTGAGTGGGCATTGAATCCCTCTCCCTCTCCCTTCGGGAGAGGGTTGGGGTGAGGGTGATATTTTTCCACATCAGTTTGAAACGCACCCGGGCGGGAGGCATCTGGCACGCAGTGATAAATCTGTAAGTAAGCAAGACATCAACATTCTCCAATAGACGATTGGACAAGTTTACCAAGAGACAACTTTGGCGAACTCATTCGCCCCCTTGGGCACTCAGGCGGTGATGTCGCACAGCCGAACGCAATTGCGCCCGTCCTTTTTGGCACGGTACATGGCATCGTCTGCACACTTGGTCAAGGCAAGCACGTCGGCAGCGTTGTCGGGATAAACGGCCACCCCAATACTGCATGAAATGGACAGTTCATGCCCATCCACAACGAAGGGCTGGTGGACGGCCTGGTGGAGTTTTTCTGCCAGGGCGAGGATGGCGTCCGTTGGGCTGAGTTCTGCCATCAACACGACAAATTCATCACCGCCCATGCGTCCAACGGTATCCGTGGCCCGAACACAACTCTGAAGTTGCACAGCGACTTGTCGCAAGACCAAGTCACCCACGTCGTGTCCAAAATGGTCGTTGATGGGTTTGAAATAGTCCAGGTCAATAAATAACATGGCAAAGCGCCCGTGCTGACGTTTTGCACGCGCTAACTCTTGGTTCAGGCGGTCACCAAACAGGGCACGATTGGGCAGATTCGTCAAAAGATCGTGGTGTGCCATGTGCCGCAATTCTTGTGTCATGGCTTGTGCCAGGCGCAAAGCCCTGTTGCGTCCATTGAGCATCAGCCAGGTTAACAGGGCCAGCAACAGGCTCAAAACGACCCCGACACTGGCTGCCACGGTCTCGGTGTCACGGTCATAACGGTCTTCAAAGGCTTTTTGGGTACTCAATAAAAGCGTCCAGTTGTGGCCTGCCACGACCATGTATTCGTTGGCGCTGACTGCAGGCTGCCCCATTGCATCGCCGCTTGTGCGGTGCAGAAGGGATGCATCAACGGTATCTGTGCCGTCATACACGGCAAGCGTGAGTCCGGGCGACTGGCTGCCATACAAACTGGCCATGAAGTCGTTCATGCGAAAAGTGGCATAGACCCATCCCGTCAAATGGGCACGTCGCTCGTCCACGTTGTCGTGCGATTTGCCCCGTTCATACACCGGCAAACACATGGCAAACCCCAAGGCCGCACCGGTGCCGGCTTCTCCCTGCCACTGCATCTTGCCAGAAATGGCAGCCCTACCGGAATCACGCGCTTTTTCAAGGGCATGCCTCAGCATGGGATGAGGCCAAACGTCGCTGCCCAGAGGCGCAAAATGACGACCCATATCCGGCTCGCGCTGAATAATGGGAGCATACGCCTCACGCAGCCCATCAGGTTGGATCGCATAGCTCGACAAACCCGCAGCGTGCAGGGTGGCTAGGTGCTTTGGCCTGCGCTGCGCTGTAACCCATTGCACCACGCCGATATTTTGTGTTCCGGCAAAGTTGGCATCAATTTGCAGGGTTTCGACATAGTCGTGGACTGCCAAACGATTGTTCAGGTGAGTCGTTGCAAACAGCGACTGCACACCGCGCAACATTTGCTCGTATTCCAGGACGCGCTGCTCAATGCGACTGACCGTTTCACGCAAGGAAAAATCAAACTGTGAGCGTAACGCTTGGCGGGTGGCTTGGCGCTCGTGATCCCAGGCGAACCCCGTGACACCGAGCGTGATGGCCAGAACAAGCCACGGTAACAGGGGCAGGATAGCGCACGTGATGGGGCGGTTGGCAGGATCACGGGACATGGTCGGGGTCAATCAGAAATTCACCAAGGCATTTGCCAGATCTGGTTGGAAATACTTCCCGAAAATGCGGCGTAGAGTTCCGTCAGCACGCATGGCATTGATGACAGAACGCCATGTCTCCATCTGCGTAGCCGAGAGTGCTTTTTTGGACATGATCAGCCCGTGGGGAACGGGTGGATCGTTGAATTCGATGATGGTGGTCATGGCACGAATTTTCTGCTCTTCTATCGCCGGAAAATCAAAGGGTTCAATGATCATGCCCTGAATGCGACCAAGCATCAGCGTCTGGTACAAGGGAGCGAGGCCTCCCGCCTGGCTGAGGCGGTTCGCGTTTTGCAGTTGATCGACCAGACGGTTGGCAGATTCACTGTACCTGAAGCTGCGGATCACTCCCAACTGAAACGTGTCGTTTTTCAAGAAACCGGACAAATCAAGGATGCCGGAATCGTTGCGCACCAACAGGTAGTATTTGTTGGTGAAGTACCAGGCAAAACTGGCAAACTTGTCGCGATCGGCATTGGTAATGCCCGACAGACTGAAATCCAGTGCACCGGACTCGATAAGCTGCCAGATGCGCGAGCGCGACATCAAGCTGACCGTGACTTTGCACCCACTGCGGCGAATGATTTCATCCGCCACATCTTTGTCAATTCCCGTACCGGTATCCGCGGAGTAAAGCAAACCATGATCGTGAAGCGCCAAGGTATAGGTGCGCGAACAATCCGGGCCAGGTGCAGCGGCTGCGCAGGCCAGGCCAAAAGGATTGAGAACCATCAGCAACGCAAAAAATAATCGGGCAAACATGGGTTTCCTGACAATGGGTTTGTTTTCGGACTGACGCTGCCATGATACTGCACTCGTTAATGATGAGCCTATTCTCATGAGGTTGGCAGGGTGAATTTGTTCTGAAGGCAAGTTGTTGAATTTTCGTCATTCCCGCGAAGGCGGGAATGACGGAACTGGCTGAAGAACAAATTCACCCTGTGAGGTTGGGGTGTGCGATTCCAAGTGATGTGGCTTTGCTTGGGTGCGACATCCAAATCCCCCTAACCCCCAATGGCACTACCTTACTTGACTTCTACCGCTGGCTCAAGGGGATAGGCGATGACTCTGATCATTCAATTCTGCGTGCATTTCCTGCACAGACATCACACCCAGTTGATCCATATACCGCATTCCCTCTACCGCAGCCTCAGCGCCTGCAATGGTGGTAAAAGTGGTCACTCGCGCCAATAATGCCGAGGTGCGAATCTGGCGTGAATCAGCAATGGCGTTGCGCCGTTCTTCCACCGTGTTGATGACCAGAACAATCTCATTGTTTTTAAGCATATCAACAATGTGTGGGCGGCCTTCTGCAACTTTATGGACTACACCGCATGGCACACCCGCTGCCTGTATTGCTGCTGCAGTTCCTTTGGATGCAACCACTACAAACTTCATGGCTACCAACGCCCGTGCCACTTGAACTGCACGCAGTTTGTCGCTTTGTTTGACCGAGATAAACACCTTGCCAGAAGGTTCGCCGGAGGGCATCAATGGGCGTGGCAGTTTAGAACCTGCTGCCAGTTGCGACTTCACAAAGGCTTCGCCAAAAGTTTTGCCTACGCCCATGACTTCGCCGGTGGATTTCATCTCTGGCCCCAAAATGGTATCTACCCCAGGGAATTTGACAAAGGGGAAAACAGCCTCCTTGACGCTGAAATAGGGGGGTGTGACTTCTCGCGTGATGCCTTGGGCGGCTAACGTTTGCCCTACCATGCAGCGTGCTGCTACTTTGGCCAGTTGCACACCAGTGGCTTTACTGACAAACGGCACGGTACGCGAAGCTCTGGGGTTGACTTCCAGCACAAAAATCACATCTTGCCCCTCCAGATTCTGAATGGCAAACTGCACATTCATCAAACCAACCACGTTCAAGGCATGTGCCATGGCGGCGGTCTGGCGCTTGATTTCAGTGACGGTCTTATCACACAAACTGTAGGGCGGTAGCGAACAGGCAGAGTCGCCACTGTGAACGCCTGCTTGTTCAATGTGTTCCATCACGCCGCCAATGTAGGTTTGACCTTGGGTGTCGCGTATGCAATCGACATCGCACTCAATGGCATCGTTCAAAAAGCGATCCAGTAAAACAGGGGAGTCGTTGGATACTTTGACTGCTTCGCGCATATAGCGTTCCAGGTCGCGCTGCTCATGAACAATTTCCATCGCACGCCCACCCAGCACATAGCTCGGTCGCACCACTAAGGGATAGCCCAGGACAGTTGCTTTTTCAAGGGCTTGTGCTTCGGTGCGGGCTGTGGCGTTGGGCGGTTGGCGCAGATTTAACTCGTGCAGCAGTTTTTGGAAACGTTCACGGTCTTCGGCAGCATCGATCATGTCAGGGCTGGTGCCGATGATGGGCACACCATTGGCCTCTAGATCAAGTGCCAGTTTCAAAGGCGTTTGGCCGCCGTATTGAACAATCACGCCGACGGGTTTTTCTTTATCCACAATTTCCAGAACGTCTTCAAGGGTCAATGGCTCAAAGTACAGACGGTCTGACGTGTCATAGTCTGTCGAGACGGTCTCGGGGTTGCAGTTGACCATGATGGTCTCAAAACCATCTTCACGCAGGGCAAGTGCAGCATGAACACAGCAATAATCAAACTCTATGCCTTGGCCAATACGATTGGGGCCACCGCCTAATACCATGATTTTTTTGCGACTTGTTGGTGCTGCTTCACACTCTGCACCTTCGGCCTCATACGTTGAATAAAGGTAAGCGGTGTGGGTGGCAAATTCTGCGGCGCAGGTATCGACCCGTTTATAAACAGGGCGAACCCCCAGCGCATGACGACGGGCGCGAACGGCTGTGTCGGTGGTTTTGAACTGACGGGCTAAGCGGCGGTCAGAGAAACCTTTTTGCTTGAGGGCGCGCAAGGTGGCAGCATCTATGGCATCCAGAGCCGTACCCACAACGGGCAGAGGCAAGCGTTCAATTTCAAGCTCAATTTTGACAATTTGCTCAATCTGCACCAAAAACCATCGGTCAATTTTGGTCAGTTCAAACACATCATCTACGCTCCAGCCGGCAGCAAAGGCATCGCCCACATACCAAATGCGATCCGGGCCAGGTTCACCCAATTCACGCTCCAACACTTCGCGATCCTGGGTTTTTTCATTCATGCCATCCACACCCACTTCCAGTCCGCGCAGCGCTTTCTGAAAGGACTCCTGGAAGGTTCTGCCCATGGCCATGACCTCGCCCACACTTTTCATTTGGGTGGTCAGGCGGCTGTCTGCTGCGGGAAATTTTTCAAAAGCAAAGCGGGGGATTTTGGTGACCACATAGTCAATGCTGGGTTCAAAGCTGGCAGGTGTAGCACCGCCTGTGATGACATTGCGCAGTTCATCCAGGGTGTAGCCTACTGCCAGCTTGGCCGCGACCTTGGCAATGGGAAACCCTGTGGCTTTGGAGGCCAGTGCGGATGATCGACTGACGCGCGGGTTCATTTCAATCACCACCATGCGACCATCGGCAGGGTTAATGGCAAACTGCACATTCGAGCCACCGGTATCCACACCAATTTCACGCAACACAGCCAAAGATGCATTGCGCAAAATTTGATACTCTTTGTCGGTGAGTGTTTGCGCAGGAGCTACCGTGATCGAATCGCCTGTATGCACGCCCATGGGGTCAAGGTTTTCAATGGAGCAGACAATGATGCAGTTGTCACACCTGTCGCGCACCACTTCCATCTCGAACTCTTTCCAGCCCAGAAGCGATTCTTCAATCAGCAGCTCGTGGGTGGGCGAGGCTTCAAGGCCACGTTTGCAGATGGTTTCAAATTCTTCAGGGTTATAAGCAATGCCGCCACCTGTGCCGCCTAGCGTAAAACTGGGGCGAATCACCACAGGAAAGCCCACAGTTTTTTGAACGCCCCAGGCATCTTCCAGACTGTAAGCAATACCCGATTGGGCAGAACCCAAGCCAATGTGGGTCATGGCATCCTTGAATTTCAGGCGGTCTTCCGCTTTGTCAATGGCCTGTGGTGTAGCACCAATCAGCTCAATGGCACGTCCAGTGGCAGCTCCGGTGTAGCGGTCAAGCACACCGTTATGCCACAAATCCAGCGCACAGTTCAGGGCAGTTTGACCGCCCATCGTCGGCAAAATAGCATCGGGACGCTCTTTGGCGATAATTTTTTCGACGGTTTTCCAGGTGATGGGTTCAATATAGGTCACATCCGCCGTGGCGGGGTCAGTCATGATCGTCGCGGGATTACTGTTGATCAGAATGACTTTGTAACCCTCTTCACGCAGCGCTTTGCAGGCTTGCACGCCAGAGTAATCAAACTCGCAAGCCTGGCCGATGATGATGGGGCCTGCGCCAATCATAAGAATGCTTTGAATGTCGGTACGTTTTGGCATGGTGTTGGAATGCTATCGTGTCATGTACAAGCAATAGGCTTGCTGCAGTCGGTCAATGGTATGTAAACACGGCTTCGAGCGTGGTGGCGCCGAAGATCGCATCCGTCCAATGTTCGATTTGGTCAACGGTAGCGCTGTGCAGGCGCAAGCGGGTGTGCTCGGGTAGC
>CAIYWD010000054.1 GCA_903929815.1 uncultured beta proteobacterium | reverse complement strand
TTGGAATCAGGCATGGCACTCGTGGAAGCGGCATCTTGCCGCTTTGCCAGCGTCAGCGGCTGGAAGCCGCTGCTACATGACCACCAGCAGTGCCATTGTGCAATCTGAAGAACTTGCTTTTGAAATCAGCGAACCGTGAGGAATAAGTTGTGCACCTATTTGGGCAAAGCGCTGTATTTGTCCCCCCCTTTGAAAAAGGGGGGTTAGGGGGGATTTGGATGTCGCACCCAAGCAAAGCCACATCACTTTGAAACGCACCCCCCCCATCCCGCAGTCGATTCACACTGTCTTGTGCAACAAAGTCTGTACCGTGGCGCACAGTTCATCAATGTCATTGGGCTTGTGAATCAATGCCATGGCTCCTGCTTGCAAGGCATCGCGTTCAATATCGGGACTCACATAGCCCGAGGCGAGCGCCACGGGCAAATCGGGTCGGATATTCAAGGCATCGCGGATCAGTTCAACGCCGCTGTAACCTGGCATATTAAAGTCTGTCACCAACAAATCAAAGGCAGAAGCATCTTTTTGCAGTGCGGATAGCGCGGCCTTGGGATCGCTGAACGTTGTGACTTGATAGCCTTTGCGGCGCAATGCGCGCTGCACCAGAAAAATCAGCGCTTCATCGTCATCCACATACATCACCCGCTGACCCGCCCCTTGCGTTGGCTTGTTGACCACTGGAGCTGCGACTAATGTTAATGTTATCGGCGCTTCATGGCATACCGGAAAAATCAAACAAAACTCGCTGCCCACGCCCTCTGTGCTGTGAACTTCAACCCTGCCCATGTGCGTTTGCATGATGCCATGCACCACCGACAAACCCAGACCGGTACCTTGGCCTACAGGCTTGGTGGTAAAAAAGGGTTCAAAAATTCGCTTCAAAATGTCACTACTGATGCCACTGCCCGTATCACAAACGCTGAGTTTGACCTGTTGCCCCGCCGTGTCGCTGCAAGTATCAAGCGCAATGCGAATCTGACCCGTATGCTGTCCAATGGCATGCATGGCATTGGTACATAGGTTAAGCAGTGCCTGTTCAATCTGTGTCGCATCTGCCATGACCAACTGCTGTGTGGTATTCCCATGAACCTGTAGCCCGATATGCGGTGGCAGTGTCACTTTGAATAACTGCACGGTGTCGCGTACCACATCGGCAAGTTGCACGGCAGATCGGCGGGGTGGCTCATGGCGGCTGAAGGTCAAAATTTGGCGCACCAAGTCACGTGCTCGCCGACCTGCACGGTCAATTTCATTCAAACTGACAGCCATGACACCCTCTATGTCAGCATCTTGCCGTGCCAACGCCACATTGCCCAAAATAGCACCAATGATGTTGTTGAAATCATGCGCAATACCGCCCGCCATAGTGCCAATGGCCTGCATTTTTTGAGAATCTCGCAACTGCGCTTCGAGTGTGGCACGGTGAGCTTCAAGTTTTTTGCTGGCTGTCAAGTCATGGGCAAACAAGGTCATGACATCCGCATCAGGATGATTTTGCTGCGACACACTGACATCGAGCGGCACGCTCGCACCATTTCGGGTGATGCCACTCATCTCACCCCATCGAGCATGGTGGGCGATACCGCCTTGTGTCAAAATAACAGCGGCCTGCGGTAAAAAGTTTGCCAGCGCCCGCCCCAACGCATCGGTTTCCGTGTAATCAAACAAAATTTGTGCAGCAGGGTTAAAAACGCTGATGCACAGGTTTTTATCAACACCCACAATGGCATCGAGCGAAGAATCAATGATGGCTGCCAGGCGTGTTTGACTTTGGCGCAAGGCCTCGTTGCGATCTTTGAGTGTGGTAGCGTTGTCTTGCAAGGCACGTCGTTGTGCAAGCAGTTGGCTTTGATCAATCACAGCGCAGATGAGGCTCACGGGGTTATCTTGGGCATCATCGAGACGGGCGATATGCAAATCTCCTGTAAACAAGCCGTTAGAGCCGCCACAAAACGTCAGTTCGTTGATTTCACTGATGCCATCCTGACAGGCTTGCTCAATCCCCTGAAGCACTCGGGTTGCCAATTCCGGCAACACCAAAGGCAGCAGAAAATTCAAAGGGGGGTCGCTCTCCAGCGGTCGAAACAAGGTCAGTGCGCGGGCATTGTTTTGCAGCACCTGCGCGCTTTCATCAATCACCATCAAGGCCAAAGGAACGTTGGAAAACAGGCTGGCAAAACGCTCGGATGCTGCCTCTGCTGCCATCTGGCTAAAGCGCAAGGCATGATTTTGAATTTTCAGCTCAGACTGGTAATGACGGAGCTTGTCAATCAGACTGCGTGCCTGCGGTACATCAACACGGCTGCGGCTGGCACTGCCCAGGCGTTTGATTCGCAAAATTTTGGGAAGTGTGCCAGGTTGGAAACGCTTTTTCATGGCACTCTGAGGAAAATCAGCGAATCTCGGTCGCGGGCAACGCAGCAACCTGCAGGTTTTGTCAGGTGATGTGACGTTCTCTCTCAGGCAAAGTTGGCTTGTGCAAAGCCCCAGTTCACCAGGTGGGACAAAAAGGTTTCCACGTATTTCTGACGCAAGTTACGGTAGTCAATGTAGTAGGCATGTTCCCACACATCAACAGTCAGCAAGGCTTTGTCGGCGGTGGTGAGTGGTGTTCCCGCAGGCCCCATGTTGACAATATCTACTGTACCGTCAGCCTTTTTTACCAGCCAGGTCCAGCCCGATCCAAAGTTGGCCACGGCACTTTTGACAAAAGCCTCCTTGAACGCAGTATATGACCCCCATTTGGCCTGGATGGCCAAAGCCAAAGCACCTGTGGGTTCGCCACCCCCATTTTGGGTCAGGCCGTTCCAGAAAAAGGTGTGATTCCAAATTTGGGCAGCATTGTTGTAAATGCCACCACTGGATTTTTGGACGATGGCTTCAAGCGTCATGCTCTCAAATTCAGTCCCTTTTTGCAGGTTGTTCAGGTTCGTCACGTAAGCGTTGTGGTGCTTTCCATGGTGAAACTCCAGGGATTCCCGCGAATAATGGGGAGCCAGTGCATCCATGGCAAAAGGCAAGGCAGGCAAGGTATGTTCCATGATGTCCTTTCAGGTGATAAGGTTGTGAAAAATTCACATTGTAGAAACTCCTGGTGCGAGGACAGCCGTGCCGACTTTGAGCCATTCAATGCCATGGTGACCCATGTTCGCAAAGGCTTGGACACTCTGTTGTCAACTGCACCACAGTACACAAAATTCCAGCACTTCTACCCGCAGAGGGGTGCGTTTCAAAGTGATGTGGTGCAATACAAAAACCAAATCCCCCCCTAACCCCCCTTTTTCATAGGGGGGACAAAGACAGCGCTGTGCCCAAATAGGCTAACCGTTCTCATTCCCCCCATTGAAAAAGGGGGGTTAGGGGGCAATGGCACTACCTTAAGCATTAGTTTTATAAAAACAATAGGTTAGCAAAACGTGTAGGTCGGGTTAGCGCGTAGCGCGTAACCCGACATAACCGCAC
>CAIYWD010000053.1 GCA_903929815.1 uncultured beta proteobacterium | reverse complement strand
TGGGACATTACATCCCGAACTTTGGGACATTACATCCCGAACTTTGGGACATTACATCCCGAACTTTGGGACATTACATCCCGAACTTTGGGACATTACATCCCGAACTTTGGGACATTACATCCCGAACTTTGGGACATTACATCCCGAACTTTGGGACATAACATCATGTAAATTGATGATTTTAATATGGAATTTGACACCTAAAGGTATTTAAACTTGTATTAAATGTATTAAAAACAACAACAACAGGGCTATCAGGTTCGTCATTTGTTGTTGTTGTTTTTTATTTTTTAAAAACCAAGCTACATTTGAAATTTCGCAAACGTGCCCGTTTGCGAGTCAAATACACCATTTCCAGTAGGACGAAAGTTCAAATACAAGTTGCCAGTTGGTATGTTGCACCCCACCTTATTGCCCGATCTGATCACCTTGTCAGCACAAAAATATCCACAAGCCATTGCTTTGACAGATGGCAAGTTGCATTGGACCTATGACGCATTAAATGGCGCTATAAGGGGCGTGGCGGCGGGTTTAAGGCGGGTTGGCGTGGAACGTGGGGCGAGGGTAGCCATCTACCTTGAAAAGCGACTGGAGGCCGTTTTAATCAGTTTTGCAGCACCCTTGGCAGGCGCGGTCTTTGTGCCGATCAATCCTGTGCTCAAAACCGATCAGGTGGCGCACATTTTGCGGGACTGCAATGTTGGCGTTTTGGTGACATCGCCCGAGAGACTGGCTTCGTTAAACCTGACAGATTGCCCCGACTTGCGCCACGTGGTGTTGTGTGCCGATACCAAAAGCCAAAACGGTGGGCAATATTCGTTTGAAATTAACTGGTGGTCTGACCTGTTCAATTGTCCCAATCAGACCGGCCACAGGGTGATTGATACCGACCTGGCTGCCATTTTTTACACATCAGGCAGCACCGGCAAGCCCAAGGGCGTGATGTTGTCGCACCGCAATATGGTCGCAGGTGCCATCAGTGTGGCCTCGTACCTCGACAACAAGGCAGACGACACTTTACTGGCCGTTTTGCCCCTGTCTTTTGATGCTGGCTTTAGCCAATTGACCACGGCATTTTTGGTCGGCGCACGGGTGGTGCTTTTGAACTATCTGTTGCCACGTGATGTGCTTAAGGCTATGGCGAATGAAAAGGTCACGGGTTTGACCGCAGTGCCTCCTTTGTACCTGCAGTTGGCAGCATTGGACTGGCCAGAGGCTATTGGCCAGAGTCTGCGCTATTTCGCCAACACGGGCGGGCATTTGCCACGTGAAGCGCTGGCCACGCTGCGCCAACGGGTGCCCAAAGCCAAGCCGTTTTTGATGTATGGCCTGACTGAAGCCTTTCGCTCTACTTTTTTGCCGCCTCAGGATGTGGATAAACGGCCTGATTCCATGGGCAAAGCTATTCCCAATGCCGAGGTTTTGGTACTTCGCGCAGATGGTTCAGAGTGCGCCACCGACGAGCCTGGCGAACTGGTTCACCGAGGTGCCTTGGTTAGCCTGGGCTACTGGAACGATGCTGAAAAAACTGCCGAGCGGTTCAAGGCTTTGCCACAAACCCTGTCGGGGCGGCCTGATGGGTTGCAGTTGCCAGAGATTGCCGTTTTTTCAGGGGACACGGTGCGTCGTGATGCCGATGGTTATTTGTATTTTGTCGGTCGCTACGATGAAATGATCAAAACTTCAGGCTACCGTGTCAGTCCCACCGAAGTTGAAGACATGGTGTATGCCACCCGTTGGGTTGGTGAGTGTGTGGCCTTTGGTGTACCCCACAAGATGCTGGGTCAAGCTATACAAGTTATAGCTACTCATGCAGACCCATCAAGGGCTACAGGCCAAAATGATGTGTTATCTGAATGCCGCGTGCGTATGCCGGCTTACATGGTGCCTGACGGCATTGAATGGGTGTCAGGTTTCTTGCCACGCAACCCCAATGGCAAGATAGACCGTGCGTTATTGCGGCGAGAATGGTTGGAACGCCACTCGTAAATCACTGATATCCAACATGCAAAAAACAACCGCTCATCTTGTACATGATCTGCCGCAACATGCCCCCATGACGCAGTTTCCTGTTCATCATGGCGAGTTGGTCGTAGGTGGTGAGCGTTTAGCAACACTGGCAGCGCGTGTAGGGCAAACCCCTTTTTACGCCTATGACCGCGCACTCTTGCGCCAACGGGTGGCCGATCTGCGCCAGGCATTGCCGCAAGAAATCAAGCTGCATTACGCCATGAAGGCCAACCCCATGCCTGCGCTGGTGGGGTTGATGGCCGGGTGGGTGGATGGCATTGATGTGGCTTCGGCGGGGGAATTGAAAGTGGCGCTGGATGCCGGCGCCAACCCGCATGCCATCAGTTTTGCAGGGCCTGGCAAGCGCGATGCAGAGTTGCGTCAGGCAGTGGCCAGTCGTGTACTGGTCAATGTGGAGTCTTTTCGTGAAGTGGGTATTTTGGCCAAAGCATCGCAAGCATTGGGATTGCCGGCACGCGTGGCAGTGCGGATTAACCCTGACTTTGAACTCAAAAGATCCGGTATGAAAATGGGGGGTGGCCCCAAGCCGTTTGGTGTGGATGCAGAGCAAGTGCCGGCTTTGTTGTCAGAAATAGGCCAGGCAGGCCTGAACTTTGAGGGTTTTCACATCTACCCTGGTTCACAAAATCTGAACCCCGATGCCTTGTGTGAAGCGCTGCAACAGTCGTTTGATCTGGCACTGCGACTTGCCCCCCACGCGCCCTCTTTGATGCGCATTCTGAACCTGGGTGGTGGTTTTGGTGTGCCTTATTTTCCGGGCGATAAACGGCTGGACATCACCCCTGTTGCAGACGTGTTGAACAGCATCGTTCAGCGTGCTTTGGTTGAATGGCCGCAGTTGGTTTTGGTGCTCGAACTGGGCCGTTATCTGGTGGCAGAAGCCGGGGTGTATGTGGCACGGGTCATCGACTGCAAGCACTCTCGTCACCAGTTTTATGTGGTGACAGATGGTGGGATGCACCATCATTTGGCAGCATCGGGCAATTTCGGGCAGGTGGTTCGCAAAAACTACCCCGTCGCCATTGGCAACAAAATGGATGCCGCCTGTACACACGTCACCACGGTAGTCGGGCCATCCTGCACACCTTTGGATGTGATAGCAGACCGCATGAAACTGGCCGAAGCGCAGGTGGGCGACCTGGTGGTGGTGTTTCAGTCCGGCGCTTACGGGGCAAGTGCCAGTCCGCAAGGCTTTTTGGGGCATCCTGCGTGCCTGGAAGTTCTGGTGTAACTGGCAATGGCATTCATTCCACCTTCAATGATGCAAGATGACTTCGTAGATACTTTGGGTGAAAGCGTAACCCGACAGGTGTCGGTTTTTATGACAGTCTTCATGTCGGGTTACGCCCTGCGGGTTAACAAGACGGATGCTGACAAGGCGAAAAGAGTGTCGGTCAAGCCATGCTGAGAACGGATGGGATGGGGCGCCGTGGCAGCTTTGTTATCAACTAAAGTTTCGGCGTTCAAAAATTTGAAATAAATAAATGATTTATAATGACAAAATGGCTATTTTAACTGGTAAAATTGGTGTCTTGCCAACATCCTTTAACGAGAGTAAAAGCCACGATGAATCACGACACAAATACC
>CAIYWD010000052.1 GCA_903929815.1 uncultured beta proteobacterium | reverse complement strand
GTCTATAGGCGCAAATCGCGCGGTGTGGCCATGCCACATAAGCGATTTGTCACGACGCAGTGCGCCCAAATCTGACGAGCCAAATGAGGAACTTATTACTGACCACATCCTTAGGGAACATCGGCTGCAAATCGACCTCAGCGGCTCATTTTTCACCATTTTTACGCCCCATAGGGGGTACTATGGGGCGCAAAAATGGCAAAAACTGATCTCGCTGGTGTCGATTTTCGCTATCAAAAAAATAGCTAACTACGCAAGCAGGACGGGGGCTAGAGGCTAATTTGTTATACAAAAAACTCACATCTGGGAGCGTGGGCATCTTGCCCACTGTAGAAGCTACAGAAAATTCCAGACGCGCCGCCAGTAGCCCACTCGGGCGCGTTCAACTGAGGAATCTAGGTTCAATTGCTCATGTACGGCAGCACTCAAGCCTTGTTCCAGCATAACTACTCAGGTCTATCTTCCTTTATAAAGTCGATGCACATCAATGGGTTGCAAAATACGAAAAGTTGAAAAACACTGAAAGTCATTGATGTGTAAGACCTGAGTAGCAACTGTGCGCCTTCTCAGTCTCTGTGCAGCGCTTGCGCCATCTTGAGCAGCAGGTTTTCACGCACGAGGGGTTTCACCACAAAACCAATAGCACCGGCCTTTAAGCTTTCTGCCACCACCGCTCGGTCACTCTTACCGGTCATCATGATCACAGGGATGTCCGCCAAACGCGGCACCGTCTTAATGCGTCGCATGACCTCGATGCCGTTCATATCCGGCATCTGCACATCCATCAGGATCAGGTCTGGTTGGGACTTGCGCAGCAGACCCAGCGCGTCTGCGCCATTTGTGGCAATGCTCAATTGGTAATTGTCGAGAGCCAGGAGTTGGATCACAATCTTGCACTGAAACTCGTTGTCATCGACCACCAGAACGGTGGGCTGCACTTGTTCGGCCATGGCGCTGAGCGCCTGGGTCACCGCAGCGACTGGCGCGCTGGCCAGCCTCACGTCATTGACCCAGGTTTTGATGGGTAACGTCGCATTTGCTGCGGCGCGCAGGCTCGGCATCACGTCGTCGCGTTTGATGCGGGCGATTTCGTGACATAGCGCCTTCGCGTTGTTGCTCGAAACTGCCTCTGGCAAAGTGCCATCTGTCAGCCGTTTGGAAAGGCCATCGAGCGCGATGCCTATCTCCTGTTCGGCCTGTGTCAATGCACGGTCAGCCCGGACGATGTGCTGCGTCCCTGCCGTCAGACTCTGCTCCCAAATGGCTTCCATTTCACCCAGACGACGCGCCTGGCTGGCAAATTTCACCTTGGATGGTCCGCGTTCGCTCAAAGTGGCAAGTTCGCGCAGCGCATGGTGTACCGACATTGCCAGGCGCGTCATGTCAAAGGTCATGGGCCAATACATCACATAGTCGTCAAAGTAGTTCTTTTTGCACAGCCCGTAAACCTTCCCGACATCATCCTTGTTGCACAGAATGATGGTGCGGTGGGACATCTGCTGTAGTGTCGGGCACAGGCGATAAAGTCCGAGGTAATAGCGCTCGGATTTTTCCAGACTGTTGAATGCCAGCACCAGCACGGCGGGGCGATGACTCTCAAAGTCGTGAGCTTTTGCATCCGGATCGATGGAGATGAACACCTTATCAAACTCATCATTTAAAATTATTTTGATCTGATTGGCATCCGATGGGTTGTCGCAGGCTATCAGAATGACCGCGGTTATGGGGGTGAAATTCGAGTTAACTTTAGACATTGCGTTATGGCCTTTCAGATGGGATTCAGGAGCAATGAATAAAGCCGCCTGCCGCAGTCCTCGATCCATTGCGACAATTGAGCCGCGGGCATGAGCCGCGCGATGATGATCAGGTCTGGCGGTCTGTTCGGCGCAGCGAACGTATTCAACCTAGATTCCTCAGTTGACCGCTTATTGTCTTCATTAAACCGTTATGAAAATTGATATTTGTTACTTTGATGGAGTTCACCCTTTGGGTGAGAGCGCTACGCACCCGATTGAGCTACTGGCAACACGTCTGGGGGTGTTGTTCCTCCTTGCAGGCAGTAGCCTGCAGCGTCGTCACGCCTACCCAGACGCGCCGCCAGTAGCCCACTCG
>CAIYWD010000051.1 GCA_903929815.1 uncultured beta proteobacterium | reverse complement strand
TGTCATATTGGTTCGGGATGTCGTTCAATGCCCTGTCAGTGGCTCCATTACGCCGGTCATGAAATGGCCCGATTACGGCGGTCACGGAATGGCTCATATATGCCGGTCACGGAATGGCCCGATTAAGGCGGTCAGTGACACTGTCTGTATGGGTCGCACCGGAATTGCCGCAGTGGGTGTTTTCTGACCCCGTCCGGCTCCGCCAGGTGCTGCTGAACCTGATCGGTAATGCGATCAAATTCACACCAGGCACACCAGAACAACCCGGCAAAGTGGTGTTGCATGTGGAGTCGTGCCATCTGACCGATGGCCAGAAGGGGATGCGTTTGCGCGTGGCGGACAACGGCATTGGCATGACCCCAAAAGTTGTTGCCAATCTGTTTCAACCCTTTGTTCAGGCCGATGCCAGCACGACACGCAAGTTTGGCGGCACGGGTTTGGGGTTGTCCATCAGTCAACGCCTGGTGATTTTGATGGGAGGGCGGATCAGGGTGCAAAGCCAGTTGACACAAGGCTCTGAGTTCACGGTTGAACTTCCCTTGCTGCCCGCACTTGCTGGCAGATCGCTCGATTCAACCCGCGACCATATCTTAAGTCCCAGACCCAGCGCACTTAGTGGGGCGCAAGCAGCAGCCAACGGACAACTGATTTTGCTGGCCGAAGACAATGAGATCAACCGTGATGTGCTAAGCGAACAACTAAGAATGCTAGGTTACGCTGCCGAGGTCGCCGAAGATGGTGCAATAGCGTTTGAAATGTGGCAAAACGGTTGCTACGCGCTCCTACTGACGGATTGCCACATGCCCAACATGGACGGCTTTGCACTGACCCATGCCATCCGGGCGAACGAACCATCCAACGCACGGTTGCCCATCATTGCCATTACGGGTAATGCCTTTCACGGTGCAGTGCAGCGTTGTCAAGCCAGCGGCATGGATGATTTTCTAAGCAAACCACTGCGACTCAATGACTTGGCTCTCATGCTAAACAAATGGCTGCCTTTGCCAAGTAGCCCTGCTACCTTGGCTCACCCCCACGGCTGATGACACCCATGCCATCTTGCCCATTGGGGATGCCGGTGGATTGACGTTCAAAAGAGTGTTCTGTACCTTGCTACATCCAGTGAAGTATTCACAGAGGATGGACATACGATCTATTCTTGAAGTATAAAACAAGTTGTTGATTTATAACAATTTATTAACTTTATAACATTAAAATTGTGTGCAAACTTCATGATTACATTGTAAAAATTTGTTGTTATCCGTGGGATTGGGTTGATTTTGCTGATACAGTGTCAAAAAGTGCAATTTTGTGGTGAAAAGTGCATTTTTATTGCGCTATTTGTCTCAATCTCTTCATTCCCAAGGTCGTTAAGTGTTTCAAGGGGCTTCGTCGTTAAGTCTGGATGCGAAGGGTCGGCTGTCTGTGCCGACTCGGCATCGTGACGTTTTAAGTGCCACCACCAACGGGCAACTCACCATCACCAAGCATCCGCATGGCTGTTTGATGATTTTTGCCCGCCCTGAATGGGAAAAATTCCGTGATCGCATCAATGCTTTGCCCATGTCCGCTCAATGGTGGAAGCGCATTTTTTTGGGCAACGCCATGGATGTTGAGATGGACACCACAGGTCGCGTGCTGGTATCGCCTGAATTGCGTGCTGCTGCTGGCCTGACCAAAGAATCCGTGTTGTTGGGCATGGGCAACTACTTTGAGTTATGGGACAAAGCCACTTACGATGCACAAGAAGCACAAGCCATGCAGGGCGACATGCCCGATGTTTTCAAAGATTTTTCTTTCTGAAGGCCAGCGATGGACAGCGCATGGACACATACAACCGTTTTATTGGGCGAAGCCGTAGGCGCTTTGCTCAAACTGCAAGAGGATGGCGCTGCTGGGAATGTGCCTGGCGTGTATGTCGATGCCACTTTTGGTCGCGGCGGTCACAGCCGTTTGGTGTTGTCAAAATTGTCGTCATCAGGGCGATTGATTGCTTTTGACAAAGACCCTGAAGCTTGTTCGGATGGCATCTGCATCACGGACGATCGTTTTTCCATTCGTCACATGAGTTTTTGTCATCTTGACGATTTGCAGCCCTCAAGTGTGGCGGGCGTGTTGTTTGATTTGGGGGTGAGTTCCCCGCAAGTGGATAACCCGGCGCGGGGGTTTAGTTTTCAGTCAGAAGGAGAGCTTGACATGCGCATGGACCCCACGCGGGGGCAAAGTGTGGCGCAGTGGCTCGCAGTGGCAGAGGTTACAAAAATTGCGGAGGTCATTCGTGATTACGGTGAAGAACGGTTTGCTGGCCCCATTGCCAAGGCGATTGTTAAACGTCGGGAAATGCAGGGGCCCATCACGACCACCACAGAGTTGGCACGTCTCGTGGCTGACACGGTCAAGACCCGCGAGTCTGGCAAGAACCCTGCTACGCGCACCTTTCAGGCTTTTCGGATTTTCATCAACGCTGAACTGGAAGACTTGCAACATGCGTTAACGGCAGCGCTCAAGGTATTACAGCCGGGCGGGCGTTTGGTGGTGATCAGTTTTCATTCTCTGGAAGATCGCATGGTCAAACTCTTTATGGCGCGGCATTCACGCGAGGTCTTTGACCGTCGTGCGCCCTTTGCCGCGCCACAGGTGATGGCGTTGAAGGTTTTAGGCCGTGTTCGCCCCAGCGTGGCTGAGGTCGCCGCCAACCCCCGCGCTCGCAGTGCCATCATGCGCATAGCCGAACGCATCGTGCCGGGGGTGTTTTCATGCTGATGTTCAATCTTGGGTTGGCGATGGCTGTGGTCTGCAGTGCGCTGTATCTTGTTAATTTGCAATATGAATCGCGCCATTTGTATGCTGAATTGGACCGTGCGCAAACCGAATCTCGTCAAGTGGCCGTTGAAAACAATCGGTTACAGCTTGAAAAACGGAGTCAGTCCAATTCTTCACGGGTTGCAAAATTGGCCAAAAGCCAGCTTCAGATGGTGACGGCCACGCCAGAGGTCACTGTTTATGTCGATGGGGCAACAGGCCATGCAGGCGCTCCTGTGCAGTCTGGCGTGAAAGCGTTGTGGCAGCAATGAAGAACGGTGTTGCTTATGCTCCCAGTCCCATGCTGGCTTCGCCGACACCGGCATGGCGCAGCAGGTTCATCATGGTTCTCATGGCGCTTGCTTTTGCAGGACTGTTGGGACGTGCGGTTTATATCCAGGTCATTCAAAATGAATTTTTTCGACAGAAAGGCGAAGTTCGCTACGCCCGCACGCTGACACTGCAAGCCCACCGTGGACGCATTCTGGATCGCAACGGTGTGGTGCTGGCTTCAAGCACGCCCATGACAAGCATTTGGGCGATTCCCAACGATGTACCGAGTACCCCTGAAAGTCTGAAAAAACTGGCCAGGGTTTTGGCCATACCCATGGCAGATTTGAGTAAAAAGCTCCAGGGTGTCGATAAAACCTTTGTGTGGCTCAAACGTCATCTGGATGAGTCTGTGGCCAAAGAAGTTGCGAAGCTGGGTATTGAAGGCGTTCATCAGCGCGTGGAATACAAACGTCAGTACCCCGAAAACGAAGTCGCAGCCCATGTGGTTGGCTTTAATAATGTTGAAGATCAAGGCATTGGTGGCATTGAACTGGCCTTCAATCATGAACTCGGTGGGCGCAATGGTTCGCGTCGGGTGATCAAAAACCGCAAAGGCCGTGTGGTGGAAGATGTGGTGGAACAAGTGGCACCGGTAGATGGTCTTGATGTGCATTTAAGCATTGACAGTCGGCTCCAGTTTTTTGCCTTTCAACAAATCAAGGCGGCGGTGCAGCAGCACAAGGCTCAGTCTGGCAGTGTTGTTGTGCTTGATGTGCAAACTGGCGAAGTGCTGGCCATGGCCAATTACCCTAGTTTTATGCCCGACCAGCGACAAAAACCAGCAGATTTTGCACTTCGCAACCGAGCGCTGACCGACCCCTTTGAGCCTGGCTCTACCATGAAACCTTTTGTCATTGCTTTGGCATTGAACAAAGGTATCGTCACGCCAAACACCCTGATTCAGGCTGCACCGGGTTCCATGACCGTTGGCAATTTCACCATCAAGGATTCACACGCGCACGGCATGTTGAGTGTGAGTGAAGTCATTCAAAAATCCAGCAACATCGGGACAGCCAGAATTGCCATGAAATTGTCTGCGCGTGAGATGTGGGAGATGTACAGCAGCGTGGGCTTTGGTCAAAAACCGGTGCAGCCATTTCCACGGGTTGTCAGAGGACAACTTCGCCCCTACAAGGCCTGGCGACCTGTTGAACAGGCCACCATGAGCTATGGTTATGGTGTCTCGGTCAGTCTGACGCAGTTGGCACGCGCTTATACACTTTTTGCGCGTGAGGGTGATGTCATGCCGGCCTCGCTGCTGAAAGTGGATATACCTGCTGCGAGTCAGCCGGTGATTCAAGGCAAGGTAGCCCATGAAGTTCGTCAGATGCTGCACTTGGTCACAGATGTGGGTGGTACCGCGCCCCTGGCTCAATCCCTGGGCTATTCTGTCGGCGGAAAAACGGGTACAGCGTACAAATATGAAGGGCGTGGACGTGGCTACGCGGCCAATAAATACAGGGGCGTGTTTGCGGGCATTGCCCCCATTGATCACCCGCGTATTGCTGTGGCTGTGATGATTGACGAACCCAGTAGCGGACTGCATTTTGGTGGCGATGTGGCTGCTCCCGTTTTTAGTCTGACGGTGCAACAAACTCTCAGGGTTCTGGGTGTCACCCCTGACATGGCCGTAGAGTCACGCACCGTGGATCGTCTGGCAGAAGAAGGCATTTGATGTTGCAGTTTCACACGCCTCTTGATGCAGTGCGATGGTTGAAAACCCTGGTCACGGGCACACTGCGCACCGACAGCCGATCTGTGCTGCCTGGCGATGGCTTTTTAGCCTGGCCGGGGGCCGCCGTGGATGCAAGATTACATGTGGCAAGTGCTCTGGCCCAAGGGGCGGTGGCTTGTTTGGTGGAGTACACCGGCGTTGATGATTTTTGTTTTACCGATGCGCATATTGCCACCATGGCCGATTTAAAGCGTTTAAGTTCGGTGATTGCCATTTGTTATTTTGATCACCCCAGCGCAGCACTCAAAGTAGTGGCTGTGACCGGCACCAATGGCAAAACTTCGACGGCATGGTGGCTGGCACAGGCGCTCTTGTATTTAGAGCTGTCTGCGCCCGTTCCATCAGCGTTTGTGGGCACTTTGGGCATAGGTGTTGTTCCCGATGTGGTGAGTAGCGGCCTGACCACGCCTGACCCCATCACCTTGCAAGGGGCGCTGCGGCATTTTGTTGATACTGGCATTCAAGTTTGTGCGATGGAGGCCTCGTCCATCGGACTTGAAGAGCAACGGTTGGTGTGTACTGCCATCCATACGGCCATTTTTACCAACTTGACGCAGGACCATCTGGATTACCACGGCACTATGGCCGCTTACGGTCAAGCCAAGGCCAAATTGTTTGCATGGCCAAGACTGCGCTTTGCCGTGGTCAATGTGGATGACCCTTTTGGCGCAGCGTTGGCTGCAGAGCTGTCAGAAAAACAATTGTCTGACGATCTTCGTTTGTGGACGGTGTCGATGCAAGCCGGGTCTGATGCCAGTTTGCAGGCACAGGCCATTGAACACACCAGCCAAGGGGTTCGTTTTACAGTGGTAGAAAATGATCAACGCTGTGATGTGGTCACCCATTTGACCGGTCTTTTTAATGTGGCCAATCTTTTGGGGGTGATCGCCGCCATGCGCACTCTGGGCGTTCCCCTGGATTCTGCGGCGCAGTCCTGTGCGCGTTTGACACCCGTTCCCGGTCGCATGGAATGCGTATGCCATGCCGGCCAGCCTTTGGTGGTGGTGGATTACGCCCACACCCCGGATGCCTTGGCCAAAGCGCTCGACGCTCTTCAACCCGTCGCCCAACAGCGCGGCGGGCAACTCTGGTGCGTGTTTGGTTGTGGTGGCGACCGAGACACCTCCAAACGCCCGCTGATGGGGGCTGTTGCAGCAAGCCATGCCGACCGTGTCGTGGTGACAAGTGACAACCCGCGCAGTGAAGCCATTGATGCCATCATCAGCCAAATTTTGCTGGGGCTGATCGGCATATCTGATGTGGTGGTAGAGCCTGATCGCGCCAGCGCCATTGCCCAAACCTTGACCCAGGCCGAGAGTGTGGATGTGGTACTGATCGCGGGCAAAGGCCATGAAAATGATCAGGAAATTTTGGGTGAACGGCTGCATTTTTCAGACATGGAGCAAGTCAAAAAAATGCTGGCACATCGTGAAACCGCGGTGCTTTCCATGATGAACCTGTCTCAAGTTGCTGTGTGGCTTGATCCGGTGCAATGGGTGGCATCCGGTACATCCTTCGATGATGTGGCGATTCACCGTGTCCACACCGACACCCGCACCGTCGCACCTGGTGATTTGTGGGTGGCGCTGCGTGGCGAGCATTTCGACGCCCTTGATTTTTTGCAGGAAGCCCGCCAAAAAGGGGCTGTCGCAGCCGTGGTGCAGGGCGATGATGCAGCACAACGGCTGTCCCAGGCGGGCTTACCTGGTTTTGTGGTGCGCGATACCCGAGTGGCGTTGGCGCAACTGGCCACGCACTACCGCAGACGGTTGGGTGTGATGGTGATGGCAATCACAGGCAGCAATGGCAAAACCACAGTCACACAAATGATCGCGTCCATTTTGCGTGCCTTTTTGGGCGATGCCACTTTGGCCACCTTGGGCAATTTCAACAATGACATCGGCGTGCCTCTCACCGTCCTTCGATTGACCACCCAACACAAAATGGCCGCAGTCGAGCTGGGAATGAATCACCCCAACGAAATAGCCGCTCTGGCAGCCATTGCCCAACCCCAGGTGGCTTTGGTGAATAACGCCCAGCGCGAGCACCTGGAGTTCATGCACACCGTTGAAGCAGTCGCGCATGAAAATGGGGCAGTCATTGATGCCTTGCCCGCTGACGGGGTGGCCGTATTTCCTGCCGATGATGCCTTTAGTTCTGTCTGGACTCATCAAGCCGGGGCGCGTCTTGTCATGCGTTTTTCTGATGTTTTTCAAGCCGATGCTGATGTGTATGCGCTGCAATCCACCTGGTCTGGCACAGCCTGGCAGGTTACAGCCGCCACACCACAGGGCGAGCTGCACTACACCTTGCACGTTGCAGGCCGTCACAATGTTAAAAATTCACTGGCAGCCGTGACCTGTGCGCTGGCCGCCCACGTGCCGCTCGATGCCATTGCCCAAGGTTTAAACGCATTTGAACCCGT
Source organism: uncultured beta proteobacterium (assembly GCA_903929815.1). Lineage (GTDB taxonomy): Bacteria > Pseudomonadota > Gammaproteobacteria > Burkholderiales > Burkholderiaceae_C > Rhodoferax. The sequence continues at coordinate 8,423 of CAIYWD010000051.1, read as the reverse complement.
CAAAGGCCGCAGCCGAGCCTTGCAAATCTCTGATCAGGGGCGCACCATCACCATCATTGACGACACTTACAACGCCAACCCTGATTCTGTGATGGCAGCCATCCATGTGCTCGCCGACTTGCCAGGCCCGCGTTTGTTGGTGCTCGGCGACATGGGCGAAGTCGGTGCAAACAGTCTGGAATTTCACGCGGAATCGCTCCACTATGCCATGAAAAAAAATATAGAAAAAGTGCTTGTAACTGGCGCTGGGTATGCACAGTCTGCTATCAATTTTGATTCTACTAAGGTGTGTGATGACATGGCTCATTTGCAAGCCGCAGTGTTGGCCGAACTTCCCAAAGTGGCCAGTGTGCTGGTCAAAGGATCTCGCTTTATGAAAATGGAACGTGTCATTGAAGCCATTGTGCAAAAGGGGAGCGCATCATGCTGATTTGGCTCGCCCAATGGCTGCAAACCTTGTCACCAGACCACGGCTTTTTGCGCGTGTTTCAGTACCAAACTTTTCGGGCGGTGATGGCCGCCATGACGGCACTGCTGATAGGCCTGGCAGCAGGCCCGTGGGTCATTCGCAGTTTGACATCGCTCAAATTGGGTCAGCCCATTCGTGATTACGCCATGGCATCGCACCTTGTCAAAAGCGGAACCCCCACCATGGGCGGTGTTTTGATTTTGCTCAGCATGTCGTTATCTACTTTGCTGTGGTTTGACTGGAGCAACCGTTTTGTGTGGATTGTTCTTTTGGTCACGCTCGGTTTTGGGGCCATCGGCTGGTCGGACGACTGGCGCAAAGTAGTCGATCAAAACCCCGAGGGCATGCCTTCGCTTGAAAAATACCTGTGGCAATCTTTCATCGGTTTGGTAGCAGCGTTGTACCTGGTGTTTTGTATTTCTGAAAATTCCAACTACCGTGTGATTGAATTGTTTTTCACCTGGGTGCAATCGGGCTTTGATTTGAGCTTGCCACCCAAAGCGGGTTTGATGCTGCCGTTTTTCAAGGAAATCAGCTACCCGCTGGGGGTGCTGGGTTTTGTGCTGCTGACTTATCTGGTGATTGTGGGGACGAGCAATGCGGTGAACCTGACGGACGGTTTGGACGGTCTGGCCATCATGCCAGTGGTGATGGTGGGGGCTTGTTTGGGGGTGTTTGCATACGCCACCGGCAATGCAGTTTTTGCCCGTTACCTGTTTTTGCCGCACATTGCAGGTGCTGGCGAACTGACGATTTTTTGCGCTGCCATGGCCGGTGCGGGTTTGGCGTTTTTATGGTTCAACACCTATCCAGCGCAGGTCTTTATGGGTGATGTGGGAGCGCTGGCCTTAGGGGGTGCTATTGGCACTATTGCTGTGATCGTTCGTCAGGAAATTTTGCTGGCCATCATGGGCGGTGTGTTTGTGGCCGAGGCCGTGTCGGTCATGGTGCAGGTGAGCTATTTCAAACTGACCAAAAAGAAATACGGTGTAGGTCGTCGCGTTCTGAAAATGGCCCCGCTGCACCACCATTTTGAAAAATCCGGCTGGCAGGAAACCCAAGTCGTTGTGCGTTTCTGGATCATCACCATGCTCTTGTGCCTGGTGGGCTTGTCCACCTTGAAGCTGCGCTAAGGATATGGCCAACAATAAATTCCGCATTGGGCTCGTCCGCTTTGGGCGCACTGCGTCGTTACAAATCGCTAGTGTGGCTCGCCACACGTCGCGCTTTGCGCCTAGCATTGCATCCCAAACCAGACGGCCAAATGCGGAATTTACTGTTGACCATATCCTAACCATGAACTTCCTTCAAGATCAATCTGTTCTGATTTTGGGTCTGGGTGCATCAGGCCTGTCGATGGCGCGTTGGTGCGTGCGTTGTGGCGCACAGGTGACGGTGGCAGACACACGCAGTACCCCGCCACAACTGGCAGCCTTGCAGCAAGATGTGCCTACTGCCCGTTTCATCCATGGTGCGTTGGATGCTGCGCTCATAGACGGCACGCCCTATCACGCCATTTTCAAAAGCCCGGGGTTAAGTCCGTCTCAAATTGCTATTGTTTTGGAAGCTGCCAACGTCAGTGGCATAAGGGTTAGAGGCGAATTGTGCTTGTTTTTTGAAGCGCTTGTGCAGCTCAAGGCCGACCGTGGTTATGCGCCCATTGTGCTGGCCATTACCGGCACCAATGGCAAAACCACGGTGACATCGCTCACCGGGCAATTGGTGGCTTGCGCCGGTAAAACCGTGGCGGTGGCGGGCAACATTGGCCCGGCGCTGCTAGATACCCTGTCTGAACACCAGGATAAAGACACCCTGCCCGAAGTCTGGGTATTGGAACTGTCGAGCTTTCAGTTGGAGGGTGAAACCTCCTTTGATCCCACGGCGGCCACGGTGCTCAACATCACCGAGGATCACCTTGATTGGCATGGGTCCATGCAGGCTTATGCAAAGGCCAAGAGCTGTATTTTTGGCGCAAACACCGTGATGGTTGTGAACCGTGAAGACCCCACCGTCATGGCCATGTTGCAGCCACCTGTCCATGTTAAATGCGATGTCAGCTTTGGCGGGGATAGTCCCCCACGTGTGGGTGATTTTGGCTTGGAGGTCGTTAATGGCGTGACCTGGCTGGTGGTAGCGCAAGATGCCTCTGCACCCTACGTTCAACGCCTCATGCCCGCAGATGCCCTTCGCATTCGGGGTCGCCACAACGCCATCAATGCACTGTCGGCCCTGGCATTGGGCAGCGCAGCAGGGTGTGCCTTGGCCCCCATGCTGTGTGCTTTGCGCGACTACGGCGGAGAGCCGCACCGTGTGCAACCGATAGGCACTATCGGCGAGGTTGAGTTTTTTGATGACAGCAAAGGCACTAACGTGGGTGCTACCGTGGCAGCGTTGAATGGCCTGGGTGTCGATCGCAAAGTGGTGGTGATTTTGGGGGGCGACGGCAAGGGGCAAAACTTTAGCCCGCTTGCATCGCCTGTCAGCCGTTATGCACGTGCCGTGGTGCTGATAGGGCGCGATGCACCGCTGATTCGCACGGCCCTGGCAGACACCGGTGTGGCGCTGCACAATGCCGTGACCCTGCCCGATGCAGTGGCACAAGCCTTGTCTTTGGCACAAGCAAGCGATGCTGTGCTGTTGTCGCCGGCGTGTGCCAGTTTTGACATGTTTGACAACTACGAACACCGTGCCCGCGTGTTTGTGCAGGCATTCACAGAACGCGCTGATGCTGCAGGCATCACAGGCGGTGAACTGTGAGTGCTCTTGCTCTGCGTGAATCGTTAGGCGCATGGTTTGGGCGTTTGGGTACGCCCACGGGCGACTTGTTGTCATCACAATTTGCAGCCACTGGTAACGTTCCGTCGCGCGTGCAGGGGTTTGATCAGCAATTGGTGTGGGTCTCGCTGGTGCTGATGCTGTGGGGGCTGGTCATGGTCTATTCCGCCTCGATTGCCTTGCCGGAAATGTCGCGCTTTTCCAAATACACGCACCACTACTTTGTGTTGCGTCATGCCGTGTGGCTGGCACTGGCCTGTGGGGTCTCGTTGGTGGCCTACCAAATTCCACTGTCGGTGTGGCAAAAATCAGCACGTCCCTTGTTGATGATCTCTTTGGTGCTGTTGGCACTGGTGCTCATTCCTTCCATTGGCAAACTGGTCAATGGCGCACGGCGCTGGATCAGTGTGGGGCCTGTGAACTTTCAGCCTTCTGAATTGGCCAAATTTGCAGTGGTGTTGTATGCGTCTGACTACATGGTGCGAAAGATGGCACAGCTAGACGACATGAGCCAGGTTGAAAAAAACAGCAAGCTCCAGCGTTTTATTCAGGCGGTCTGGCCGATGTGTGTGGCCGTGGCCGTTGTGGGGGGGTTGTTGTTGTGCGAAACGGACATGGGGGCATTTTTGGTCATTGCCGTCATTGCCATGGGGATTTTGTTTTTGGGCGGGGTCAATGCCTGGATGTTTTTTTTGATTGCCTTTGTCTTGTCAGGCGCGTTTGCGTCGATGGTGTGGATAAATGATACGCGTCGTGCCCGAATTTTGGCTTACCTGAATCCGTGGAGCGAAGAATATGCGCTCACCAAAGGTTACCAATTAACCCACTCCCTGATTGCCATGGGGCGTGGTGAAATTTATGGCGTGGGTTTAGGCGGCAGTGTTGAAAAACTCAACTGGTTGCCAGAAGCGCACACCGATTTTTTGCTGGCGGTCATTGGTGAAGAATTTGGTCTGGTCGGTGTGGTCATGGTGATGGTGCTTTTTTTCTGGCTGGTGCGCCGTATGATGCACATCGGTCGTCAGGCGATTGCGATGGATCGCGTGTTTGCCGGTCTGGTAGCACAGGGTGTGGCCGTCTGGATAGGATTTCAGGCACTTGTCAATATGGGCGTTAATTTGGGCGCTTTGCCCACCAAGGGTTTAACGCTGCCCTTGATGAGTTACGGCGGATCTGCGGTGCTGATTAACCTGATTGCCCTGGCTGTCGTCCTCAAAGTGGACCGAGAAAACCGCATTCTGATGTACGGAGGCCGCCTATGAGTCACTGCGCCCTGATCATGGCAGGCGGTACGGCGGGTCATATTTTCCCTGGCTTGGCGTTGGCAAAAGCCCTGCACGCTCGTGGCTGGCGTGTGCATTGGCTTGGTGGTTGTGGTAGCGCCCACCAGCCCAGCATGGAAAGCCAGTTGATACCCCCCCAAGGTTTTGCCTTTGAGGCCATTGATTTTGGGGGCCTGCGCGGCAAGGGGTTGGTAAGTTTCGTGCTGTTGCCGCTTCGTTTGCTCAAGGCTTTTTGGCAAAGCATCTTTGTGTTGCGCCGCATCCAGCCCGATGTGGTGCTGGGAATGGGTGGCTACGTCAGTTTTCCGGCCGGCCTGATGGCGGTCCTGCTGGGCAAGCCTTTGGTGTTGCATGAACAAAATTCTGTCGCAGGTTTGGCCAACAAGGTTTTGTCTTGTGTGGCCGATCGGGTGTTCACTGCATTTCCTAATGTTATCCGTGGCGCGCACTGGGTGGGCAACCCTTTGCGAGAGGCTTTTTTAAATGTGCCACCGCCCGATCAGAGACTGGCCGGTCGTGAGGGGCAGCTTCGCATTCTGGTCGTAGGAGGTAGTTTGGGTGCTCAGGCCTTGAATGAATTGATGCCCCAGGCCTTGGCACGGCTGCCCATTGACCAGCGCCCCACTGTGTTGCATCAAAGTGGCGACAAACATCTGGAAGCCTTGCTCGCCCTTTACGAAGCAGCACAGGTGACAGCGCAGGTCACGCCTTTTATTGACAACACCGCACAAGCCTTTGCCGATGCCGACCTGGTGATTTGTCGCGCAGGTGCTAGCACCGTGACAGAACTTGCCGCCGTGGGCGCTGCGGCAGTCTTGGTGCCTTTTCCATTCGCCGTCGATGACCATCAAACCAGCAATGCGCGTTTTTTGGCGGACAACGGCGCAGCCCATCTGGTGCAGCAGTCTCAATTGACACCGCAGTACTTGGCAGATTTGCTTCAAAATATGAAGCGCTCTACCCTTATCCATCAAGGGCTACAGGCCAAAAAGATGCAAAAATTAAATGCCACCGAACGTATCGTGGCAACCTGTGAAGAATTGATCACCATGAAAACCATCGTATGAACCTAGATTCCTCAGTTGACCGCTTATTATCTTCACTAAACCGTTATGAAAATTGATATTTGTGACTTCGATGGAGTTCACCCTTTGGGTGAGAGCGCTACGCACCCGATTGAGCCACTGGCAACACGTCTGGGGGTGTTGTTCCTCCTTGCAGGCAGTAGCCTGCAGCGTCGTCACGCCTACCCAGACGCGCCGCCAGTAGCCCACTCGGGCGCGTTCAACTGAGGAATCTAGGTTGAAACACGCCATCACACACATTCATTTTGTAGGCATTGGCGGCTCGGGCATGTCGGGCATTGCCGAGATTCTGTTCAACCTGGGTTATACCGTCTCAGGTTCTGATCAGTCAGACAGTGCCACGCTGCGGCGTTTGCAAACCTTGGGTATCAAAACCTTTATCGGCCACGATGCCAGCCATGTCAATGGCGCGGATGCCGTGGTCACATCTACTGCCGTCCATGCCGACAACCCTGAAGTCCTGGCGGCGCGCAGCAAACGCGTGGCCGTGGTGCCGCGTGCCTTGATGCTCGCTGAACTGATGCGCCTCAAACAAGGCATTGCCATTGCCGGCACTCACGGCAAAACCACCACCACCAGCCTGGTGGCCTGCGTGTTGGCACAGGCCCATCTTGACCCCACTTTTGTGATTGGCGGGCGGCTCAACAGTGCCGGGGCCAACGCCAGGTTAGGGCAGGGCGATCACATTGTGGTGGAAGCAGATGAGTCGGATGCGTCGTTTTTGAACCTGTCGCCCGTGATGGCTGTGGTGACGAACATTGATGCCGACCACATGGAAACTTATGGTCATGACTTTGCGCGGTTGAAGCAGGCGTTTGTTGATTTTCTGCACCGCATGCCGTTTTATGGCAACGCCATCTTGTGTACCGATGACGTTTCAGTGCGATCCATCGTGCCGCAATTGACTTGCCCCATGACCAGCTACGGGTTTGACGAAGATGCCCAGGTGCGTGCTGTGGATGTTCGCGCTGTGGGGGGGCAAATGTTGTTTACCGTTCAACGTCGCAACGGCGTGGTGCTGCCTGACTTGCCTGTGGTGCTGAACCTGGCCGGCAGGCACAACGTGCAAAACGCCCTAGCCGCCATCGCCGTGGCGGCGGAACTCAATATTGACGATGCCGCCGTGTTGCATGCTCTGGCTCACTTCACAGGCGTGGGGAGACGTTTTCAGCGTTATGGCTCTTTTCGTGCCAGTCAGGGCGATGGCGTCTTTGAGCTGATTGACGACTATGGCCACCATCCATCAGAAATCTTTGCCACCTTGCAAGCTGCGCGGGGTGCATTCCCCAACCGGCGCATTGTGCTGGCGTTTCAACCCCACCGCTTTACCCGCACGCGAGATTGTTTTGATGATTTTGTGAAAGTTTTGGCGCAAGCCGATGCCGTGTTGCTGAGCGAAGTCTATGCCGCCGGCGAAGCCCCCATTGTGGCGGCCGACGGGCGCAGTCTGGCGCGTGCGCTACGGGTGGCCGGGCGCATTGAACCTGTGTTTGTTGATGACATCGCCGCCATGCCGCAGGCCATTGTCGATAACGCTAGGGGCGGCGACGTGGTGCTGTGCATGGGCGCAGGTTCGATGGGGGCAGTGTGTGGTCAGGTGCTTGAAATGCTACAAAATAAAGAGCTAACAATGCAAGATGGGCGTGCGTTATGAGCCAATTTGATATAAATTTTGACCGTGTGGCCGTGCTGATGGGCGGGGCATCGGACGAGCGCGAAGTCTCGTTAATGTCGGGCAGGGGCGTGTTGCAAGCCCTGCGCAGTCAGGGGGTGAATGCAAATGCCTTTGACCCTTTTGAACGTGATCTGCGCGAATTGAAAAATGAGGGTTTTACCCGCTGCTTTGTTGCCTTGCATGGCCGCTTTGGTGAAGATGGCACGGTGCAGGGCGCACTCGAACTATTGGGAATTCCCTACACGGGTTCAGGCGTGATGGCATCGAGTATTGCCATTGACAAAATCATGACCAAGCACATCTGGCGTGCCGATGGCCTTCGCACGCCCGACTGGAAACAAGTTCACAGTCCACAAGAAACTCTGGCGGCATTAGGACATTTGGGCTGCCCCATGGTGGTCAAGCCCGATCGTGAAGGCTCTAGCCTGGGGTTGAGCAAGATCATTAGACCGGATCAGTGCGAGGCTGCTTACACCCTGGCGGCCAAACTGGATGCCCGTGTGCTGTGTGAGCAGTTCATTGCCGGTGATGAGGTCACCGTCGCAGTGTTGGGCGAGCAAGACGATGCCCTTGCGCTGCCTGTGATTCGCATCAAGGCCAAAGATGGCAACTATGATTACTTGAACAAATATTTCACCAACACCACAGAGTATCTAGTGCCTAGCGGTCTGCCCGAGGCTGAAGATGCACAGATTCAAGAACTTGCGCTCTGTGCTTACAAAAGCCTGGGCTGCCGTGGCTGGTCGCGTGTCGATGTGATGGTCGATGCCGAGACTCGCACACCTTACCTGCTGGAGATCAATACATCTCCGGGCATGACCAGCCATTCGCTGGTTCCTATGTCGGCCAAGGCCGCAGGCATGAGTTACCCTGAGCTGTGCATGCAGGTGCTGCGCAGTGCCAGCCTGGATTACGCCACATCATGATCCTAGATTCCTCAGTTGACCGCTTATTATCTTCACTAAACCGTTATGAAAATTGATATTTGTGACTTCGATGGAGTTCACCCTTTGGGTGAGAGCGCTACGCACCCGATTGAGCTACTGGCAACACGTCTGGGGGTGTTGTTCCTCCTTGCAGGCAGTAGCCTGCAGCGTCGTCACGCCTACCCAGACGCGCCGCCAGTAGCCCACTCG
>CAIYWD010000050.1 GCA_903929815.1 uncultured beta proteobacterium | reverse complement strand
GTTGTGCATTTGGCCGTCAGAGTTAACGACGCAGTGCGCCCAAATCTGACGAGCCAAATGCACAACTTATTATTGACCATATCCAAAGCCACATCACTTTGAAACGCACCCCCGGCAAAGAGGGTTACCGTTACAACATCATTCACCCCACGACACAAAAATCATGCAAACAGCCATTGATGGGTTATCGATTTCCGGAAGAAACCTATAAAAAACTTCCGGCATCGGGGCGAATCATCTTCGGTAATGACGAAACCAAGCTGATTGAACTCAAGGTTTATGCACATGAATATGAGGCCAAGTTACCCAGTGTTATTGAAATCGATGGCCGCTCTGGTGCCAACGATCTGACAAACCTTTTTGGTGAAGCACAGAAGTTCAAAAACCCAAAAACATCCGCACTGTTGCAAGAGTTGCTGCCTTATGCGGCAGGCAAAGGCGATTTGGTTGCCGATTTTTTCCTTGGCAGCGGTACGACCCTTCATGCGCTGATGCGACTGAACCGAAAAACCGGATTGGACATCAAATGGCTGGGCGTTGAGGCCAGCTATAACTTTGACGAATTGGTCGTGCCTCGGGTCAAGAAAGCGGCGTTTGCGGTCGATTGGCTCAAAGGCCAACCAATAGGTACAGACGGCCCCGGCCTCTTTATGCGCATTCAAACCCTGGAGCAATACGACGACACGCTGCAAAACCTGGCGCAAGACACCGCTGTGGGCGATTCGGGTGACCTGCTGGCCGACTATCCAGCCTTTGCCTTGTGCTATCGCTTAGATAGCGCCTTACGCAAGCCGTATCTGGGTTTGGAGCACTTTTCATCACCATTTGGCTATCAGCTCAAGCGTGCCGACAAAGGGGGCGCGGCGCAGCCTTGTGAGGTTGATTTGGTGGAAAGTCTGCCCTATTTGTTGGGGATGGATGTCACCCGGCTTTACCGCGAAGCGCAGGGTGTGGTATTGCTGGGTCGCAACCGACGAAGCCAGTCACTGGCGGTGTTTTTCCGCGATGGCGCAGCACCCGGCTGACCGCTCTTACACCAATGACCCGGCCGGACTCAGTTTTGAAGGTTGCGATCACCTGGAATCCATCGAGTCGGTCTTTGCCCTGCAGTTTGGACGACAGTGACCGCTTTGTGGTTTGTAGCATATTTGTTATAAAATAGGTCATGCAATACACCATTGAGTACTATAGCGAAGCCATCGAAGCACAAGTACTGGCTTTGCCAGAGACTTTACTGTCCCGTTACTTTTACTTGACTGACCGGATTGGCATGAGTGGCCCCAATTTGGGGCCGCCTCACACCAAGGCTCTTGGTGATGGCTTGCTGGAGCTGCGCCTCAAGGGTGCTGAAGGCATTGCCCGGGTGATGTATTGCACACAGGTGGGGCGGCGTGTTGTGATGCTGCACAGCTTCACCAAAAAGACTGACAAGATTCCTGCTTCCGACTTGGAGCTGGCCCGTAAACGTTTGAAGGAGATCAAGAATGCTGACACATGAACAACTCAAGGCCAAAGCCTTGCAAGACCCTGTGGTGCGTGCCGAATACGATCGTCTCAATCGTGAAGAAGGCCCCATGCTCGATGCCATTCTTAAAGCCCGCGCCGAGGCGGGGCTGACGCAGGAGCAGGTGGCAGAGCGCATGGGCACCAAGTCATCGGCAGTGGCGCGGCTGGAGTCCGCGCTGATCAGCGGCACGCCATCGCCCTCCCTGACCACACTGCGCAAATACGCTGCCGCTATGGGTAAGCGCGTGCAAGTGCAGTTTGTTTGATCGCTCTAACCCGTCAGTCGTGCGTGAATAGCTATATAGTGTCTGACCGAAAACCCTATTTATTAAACAAAAACAAGATGTTACATCACTTTTCCCCAACGAAGATTTTTAAAAATCGCCATTTCTGCTAATTTTTTAGGCACATCCCGCCCTGAACATTTTTTTATCGTTATCTTTTTATTATTTTTTTTCTTTATCTTATTAAGTATTCATCTTTTTTCGCGCTTCGGTGTATTCTTTCAGCTATAATTGCTCTCACAATGTGT
>CAIYWD010000049.1 GCA_903929815.1 uncultured beta proteobacterium | reverse complement strand
GGGGGATTTGGTTTTTGTATTGCACCACTTTGAAACGCATCCGGTCTAAACGGTTACATGGCATCAGAATGGATGTATATTTTTTAATTTCAAATGTTCCATGCGAACTGAAAATTGTCCGAAAATAAAAACCCGCAGTCTATTTGTAACCAACGGTATCTCATGATGAAACCATTTACCTTCGCACTTATCACATCCCTTGGTCTGGTGACAACAGCGTGTTCCAAGCCAGCGACAACACCCGACAGCCCCGCGGTGTCAGCCTCCACTGCAAAATCACCTTACGACTTGGTTGCAAGCAGCGGAAAAGGGTTTACGGTTGGATCCCTGATGAGCACACAAACAGTCTATGTGTTGTTTGAACCGCAGTGCCCTCATTGCGGGCATTTGTGGCAATCTTCTATCCCATTGCACAACAAAATCAGGTTCGTCTGGATTCCCATTGCTTTTAATTCAGGCAAAAGTCTGGCTCAAAGCGCCGCCCTCCTGAGTTCCAAAAACCCCATGGGGACCATGTCAGAACATGAAACTTTGCTGCTGTCTGGCAAAGGTGGCTTAGCTGTCAGTGCCAACGTCCCTGACGAACTTGCCAGCACCATCAAACAAAATACCCAACTCTTCAATTCCCTGGGGTTGGATAGTGTTCCTTATATTTTGGCCAAAAACAAAATCAGCGGACAAGTCATCACCCACAGTGGCGCATTCACCACGCCCGCCTTGTCGCAATTTTTGGGTATTTAGGACTCGTTACGAAATGGTAATCATGGCAACAGTTGACAGCCAAAGCGCAAAAAATAATCCATACAAGCGGTCATTCTGAAGAATCCAGGATCATGCCGTCGATTGCCGTAGCCTTCCTACAATTCAACCCACAAAATCCACCATGAACACTCTGACTGCGGCCATCCCTTCAACGCTGCATTCCATCAAAAGTTTTGTCAAGCGCAAGGGTCGAACCACGGTAGCTCAGGCCAGGGCACTGCAAGAACTGGGACCACAATTTGTAGTACCTTACACATCAAGCGCTCTTGATTTTGTAGCGACTTATGCAGACTGGACGGGCGCTAGAGGCCAAAATGATGCACAAAGAACCATCCTTGAAATTGGCTTTGGGATGGGTGAAGCCACAGCCCACATTGCCGCGATGATGCCTGATACCTGTTTTTTGTGCTGCGAGGTTCACCCCCCCGGCATAGGCGCACTGCTGAAGCGCATCGTCGAGCAAAATTTATGCAACATCCGCATTTGCACCCACGATGCAGTTGAAGTGATTGACCAGATGCTGACTTTGCAAAGTCTGGATGGCGTGCATATTTTTTTTCCAGACCCTTGGCCCAAGGCTCGGCATCATAAGCGCCGTTTGATTCAACCCCCACTGGTCGCCCGCCTGGCCACACGCCTGAAAGTGGGGGGCTACATCCACTGTGCCACAGACTGGCAACCTTACGCCGAGCAAATTTTGCAAGTGTTCAGCCAAGAGCCTCTCTTGCAAAATACCGCCACCACACAAGATCCTGAACTACAAGGTTACGCCCCCAAGCCCAGCTATCGACCCTTGACCAAATTTGAAAACCGTGGTCTGAAACTCGGTCATGGGGTGTGGGACGTGGTATTTGAGCGGATTTAACCCATCGCCCTACGCCATAATCATTCTTCCTTCTTTTTACCGGAGTTTCAATTTGTTTTCTGTATTACAAGCTGCAGGTTGGCCGATATGGCCGTTGGTGGCCTGCTCGGTTTTAGCCCTGGCGCTGGTAATTGAGCGTTTCATCAGCCTGAGTGACACCAAAGTAGCTCCCCGCAAGTTACTGAATGAAGTTTTGAGTGTGACGCGAAATGCCGTGCCCAGCCCCGATGTGGTCAGTCAGCTCGAAAAAAGCTCGGCTTTGGGCGAGGTTTTAGCCAGCGGTCTTCGCACGCTCAATGCCAATCCCGCTTGCAGCGAAGACGAACTGCGTTCGAGTGTGGAAAGCAGTGGCCGTTTGGTCACACACCGTCTGGAACGCTATTTGAATCCACTGGCCACCATTGCTTCGGCTGCTCCGTTGATGGGGCTTTTTGGCACCGTGATTGGCATGATCGAAATTTTTGGTTCGCAGGCCCCGGGTTCTGGCATGGCCAGCAACCCTGCCCAACTGGCGCATGGCATCTCGGTAGCTTTGTACAACACCGCTTTTGGGCTGATTGTGGCCATCCCTTCCCTCGTTTTCTGGCGTTACTTCAGAGCCAGAGTGGATGCTTACGTGCTAACACTGGAACTCTCTTCAGAGCGTTTGCTTCACCATTTGATGAGTTTGCGCAAAATGCAACCCGCCTCGAAAAAATGAACTTTCAATCGCACCCCAGGGAAGAGCCAGAGATCAATCTGATTCCTTTCATCGACGTGTTGCTGGTGATTTTGATTTTTTTAATGCTATCAACCACCTACAGCAAATTTACAGAACTGCAAATCAATTTGCCCGTGGCAGATGTCGATACGCAGCAACAGCACCCCAAAGAAGTGGTTGTGGGTATCACTGCAGAGGGGCAATTCAGCATTGACAAGCAGCCCATCAGCGCCAAAACTGTGCCAGAGTTGGCAGCAGCCCTTCAAGCCACCAAGGCAGACACTGACGCGGTTCTGATCATTGTGGCCGACGCAGCAACTCGCCACCAGGCAGTAGTCAGTGTCATGGAAGCCTCGCGCAGTGCGGGTTTGTCACGCATCACCTTTACCAGCCAGTCCACCGGACAAGCCGCTACGCCCTGAATTCATGAGGTTGATTTTGAAGGCGCGATTGGAGCGCATATTGAGCACGGCCTGGTTGCAGCGCGGCTGGCTGGCCTGGGTGTTGTGGCCTCTTTCTTTGATGTATGGCGCTCTGGTGCGTTTGCGCCAACAGGGCTATCGCCTCGGTTGGTTTCACAGTGACCGTCTGCCTGTTCCCGTCGTGGTCGTTGGCAATCTGGTGGCCGGTGGTGCTGGCAAAACGCCTTTGGTCATCGCTTTGGTCCAGCATCTGCAAGCACAGGGCATTGCAGTGGGTGTTATTTCGCGCGGTTATGGACGACGCAGCACTTCTTGTGTGCGAGTCCTCGCCAAAATGCCTGTTGCCGATGTGGGGGATGAACCCGCACTGATTCACCAGCGTACCAGCGCACCCGTGGTGGTAGGGCATCCGCGCATTCTGGCCGGAAAAATGCTGTTGACCCAAATGCCCCTTACCCAAATACTGGTGTGTGATGATGGCCTGCAACACCTGGCTTTGCAGCGGGACCTAGACATTGGAGTGTTCGATGACCGAGGGGTGGGCAACGGCTTTTTATTGCCCGCCGGGCCATTGCGTGAAGCCTGGCCACGTTCACTAGACCTGCTTCTTCACACCGGCGCACATCCCTCTTTTTCCGGCTTGACCGCCCGCCGAAGTTTGGGTGCAACAGCCATTCGTGCAGATGGCAGCACGGTGCTGCTGGCTGAGTTGGCACACGCGCCCTTCCCTCCCCTCTTGGCGTTGGCGGCCATTGCTCAACCCGAAACTTTTTTTGCCATGCTGCGTGAACAAGGCGTCCCTCTGGCTGACACATTGAGTTTGCCAGATCACTATGATTTCAGTAGCTATCAACGCATACTGGATAAGCGTTACAGCCTGATTTGCACTGAAAAAGATGCTATCAAATTATGGACTATCCGCCCGGATGCACTGGCGGTTTCCCTGGTCTTTGAGCCTGAACCTGCGTTTTGGGCAGCATTTGATCAACAGATACACACGCTTTTGGCAAGTTATCATCATGTCCATGGACACACGACTTCTTGACTTGCTGGTTTGCCCCGTCACCAAAGGGCATTTGGAATACAACCGCGAAACACAGGAACTGATTTCGCACAGCGCACGGCTGGCCTATCCGGTTCGCGATGGCATTCCCATTTTGCTGGAGTGCGAAGCACGCCCATTGACCGATGAAGAATTGGGTTTGTAAATATGAAGTTCACCGTCATCATTCCGTCACGAATGGCATCTTCGCGCCTGCCCAACAAACCCCTGGCCGACATTGCTGGAATTCCCATGGTGGTACGCGTGGCGCAGCGGGTGTTGTCCATCAGTGCCAAAGAAGGTCTGGCAAAGGTGGTGGTAGCCACTGACAGTCCACAAGTCATTGATGTCTGCCAGCATTGGGGCGTTCATGCACTGCTGACGCATTCTGACCATGCCTCTGGCACGGATCGCGTCGCGCAGGCCTGTGACCTGCTAAAACTGCAAAACGATGCCATCGTTGTCAATGTACAAGGCGACGAACCTCTGATAGAGCCGAAACTCGTGGTGGCCGTTGCAACGCTGATGCACAATATGCCATCTGCTTGCATGAGTACAGCAGCAACGCCCATCACGTCGGTCGAAGATTTTCATAACCCCAATGTGGTCAAAGTCGTGCTGGAGACCAACGGTTTTGCCTTGTATTTCAGCCGTGCCAGTATCCCTTTTCTACGAGACGCTCCCAACCAATTGCCCAGCCCAGCCCCTTTACGGCACATTGGCCTTTATGCTTATCGTGCCAGGTTTTTACGGCAATTTACAAAACTCACGCCATCGCCACTGGAACGCGCCGAGTCACTCGAACAACTGCGTGCCTTGTGGCATGGGGAGCTTATTGCAGTGCATGTGACGGATCACGATGCCAGTGTGGGCATTGATACCCCTGAAGACCTTGAACGGGTACGGCGGGCATTGGGTTCTTGATCTTTTTCATTTCCCTTTTCTTTTTTCATTCATTTTTCAAGGACAAGCATGAAACTCATTTTGTTGGGCGCACCAGGCGCTGGTAAAGGAACGCAAGCCACGTTCATTTGCCAAAAGTACAACATTCCACAAATCTCCACCGGAGACATGTTGCGCGCAGCCGTCAAGGCCAAAACACCTTTGGGCCTAGAGGCCAAACAAGTGATGGACGCAGGCCACCTGGTCAGCGACAACCTCATCATCAACCTGGTCAAGGAACGCATTGCACAGCCCGACTGTGCCAGCGGTTTTTTATTTGACGGCTTTCCACGCACCATTGCCCAGGCCGATGCCATGAAGGCAGCCGGCGTCAAAATTGACTATGTTCTTGAAATTGATGTACCTTTTGAAGCCATTGTGGAACGCATGAGCGGCAGGCGATCACACATGGCCTCCGGTCGCACTTACCACGTCACATTCAACCCACCCAAAGTAGCTGACGTGGATGATGTGACCGGCGAACCCTTGGTTCAACGTGTCGATGACCACGAAGACACCGTCAAAAAACGGCTGGAGGTCTATAGCGCCCAAACCCGCCCCTTGGTAGATTACTACGCCTCCTGGGCCAAAGCCGCGCCCCATGAAGCACCCCAATACCGAGCCATCAGCGGCACAGGCAGCGTTGAAGACATCAAGGCACTGGCCTTTGCTGCATTAACGTGAAAGAGGGTCTGATTCAAAGTGATCATGAACCCCGCCAACATTTTGCTGATCAAGTCTCACAGCATGGGCATTGGCGATGTGTTGCGTAGCTCGGCTGCTTGGGCTGCCTTAAAACAACGTTGGCCAGATGCTCGGTTGCATTTGCTGTTTTTGAGCCGTCACCCCGGTTACCCGACTGAGCAACTGATTCGTGAACATCATTTACTGACCAGCGCGCACTTTGTGGCGGTAACAACCGATGCACCGGATGCACCTGCCAGCCAACGCCTGCCCCGTATGGCGGTTTATCAAGCCATTGACGTGGTGCTGCACTCGACACCCATTGATCTGATCATCGATTTTGAACCTGCTGGTATGCGCACCACGCTGCTGACATGGCGGCTGGCGCGGCAAAAGAAAGCCGTGTCGGTTGGCATTGCCCAGTTTCCGATGCGCAAATTGTTTTATTCCCACGGGTCACCATCGGTGGAGCATTACTGTCAGCAACAAAGTTCAATGGCGCCTATGGACTACACCGAGAAAGATTTTGTTGCTTTGGCCGCGCTGGGCATTGAGCGAAATGGCATCCCCATCAATTTGCGTGTGAGTGATGCGGGGCAAGCCTGGCAACAAAAGCACTTGACTGATGACCATGACATGATGAGGGTGACGCTGAATATTGGTTGCGGCACCAACGGTGCTTTACCCAAGCGTCCGGCCATGCAGCCTTTGGTGGACAGCATGGTGGCACTGTACCGACGCTTTCCTTTCAGGCTGCATTTGTCAGGGGCTGATTTTGAAAAGGCGGTCAATGTTGAATTTCAGTCTGAATTTGCCAAGTCACTTGCCGCACAGGGCATGTTCTGTGAGGTGCATGACTGGTCGGGTCAATGCAGTTTAAGCCAACTCACGGGTTTGCTTGGTGCATCAGACTTGGTGATTTCCAGCGATTCTGGCCCATATCACATGGCCGTCGCATTAGGCATACCTACAGTATGCTGGTTTAATTTTGAGACACCTGCCTCTTATCACCGACAAATGGGTGTGCAGATGGTGATTAACCCCTCTGCCGATGCGTTCACGGCTGCTGCAGTTCAGGCTTTGGCACTTTTTGATCCCCAAGCTGGATAAAACGGCATACTGCCCCTTGGCACGAATCCATTGATCGTGCGTTCCCATTTTGAAACCCGATGGACCCTACCCAAGCGTCAAGATCACTGAAGCGGTGCAAGATGTGTAAGGATATGGTCTTGTTCACATTGAAGTATTCAAGTGCCTATTAAAAATTTTCAATCTGATATATCAATTCGCCCATAAAAACAGACAGTGTTAATCCTATGAACGAGGTCAAGAAAACCAAGTTTGTAATTTCCGTGGTCATACCAGAAACAAACAGATGCATCATAAATATCAGTGCTGCAAATGATACAATTTTTTCCCAATTTTTTTGTGCCGATAAAAATGAATGAGCACTTTTAAAAATAAAAATAAAATAAAAACAAGTTGCAGACAAAAAACCCCATATTCCAGATCTGACGGCGCTCGTTAATATTTCATTGTGAAATCCGTGCTTGGGTGAAAGTCGGGCAAACTCAGATGCATAAACTTGAAGGTTCGAACTATTCATCAACTGCATCCAGCCAAGATCACCCCATCCAACCATTGGTTTGAGCCAAAAATAATAATATCCCATACGATAAAAAGATATTCTAAGCCCAACAGATGTGTCAGCGTTCATTTCGTTCCATTTATAGTTTTTAATCTCGCTCAATGCCAAAGAAAATTTACTTAAAAGATAGTTTTCTTTCCAGACTAAAATACAAAGCACAGTCAAAACAAATGTAACAATTCCAAGTGTATTTTTGCTGCCTAGCTTGGGCTTCAGGAAAAAAATCGCCCAAATCAATAAAAACACCGGTACATTGATCCAACCTGTGCGACTGCCACTGGTAAGTGAGAGATATACACCACCTAGAGCAGCGAAAAAGCTCAAGGTTTTTGCTCTCCAGTTCATTGCATTCCAACGGAATGAAAGGCCGATCATGGTAAATATTGAAAAAATCAAGCAATAGCTGCCGAATGTCAATGGATCGACAAAATAAGTGGTCATGTCCACACCCCACCGAGTTGGCCAATTCAGGCGAAAAAATAGAGTCCATAGCAATGTGAGTGGAATCATGCTTTCCAGCCATACCACAGCTACCGGTTTTTGCTTACCTTTTGCCAGCCAGCCTCTGCTGATGGCCAGGAAAATTGGGATACATATCAATAAGCGCAATGGGGCATCGAAATTGGGTGGGTAAATTTCTCGGCGCAAAATTTGCCCCATCACTACTGCAAAAAATGGACCTGCAAAAGTCAGGCTTAAAATCAGTCGCCATTTACTTTCGGTTTTGACCGCATCGTTATCCTGCTTTGCCAGGAAATACAATGAACCCAAAAATGTGATAATGACAATCGAGTTTGTCCAATGACGTATTGTTAAGAAAAATAATGGTGAAATAATTAAAAAATTACGAATATTTAAATAACATGTTATTGTTTTAAATCCAGATAAATTCATTATTTTTTCGAACTCCATGCAGCGTCATATTGTGTTCAGAAATTTCTTTTTTCCGCCATTGCTGGTGCGATCGTTTTAATTCGTATCGATACAACTTTCTTTCGAGCCAGCTTTGGTTGTAAAGTTTACGATCATTGACTTTCACCAGTACGTTTTCATTTTTGATTCCTAAAACCATTTTCATATATTCTTGGGTTACGCTTCCAAAGTGATGTATCCAAACCTGTCCAGTAGTTGCGTGCTGAACCTTCGCTTGACGCAAGGCGTGATAAAACATACCATCTTCAAAGCCGAGAAGTGTCGGGTTAGCCTGGAAGAAACCATAATGCATAAACAATGACCAGTGAATACACATGCAAATCGCATTCGAAGAACCCATTCGCACAACATCAGACATTTTTACCTGCGCATCACAATAAAATGCATCATAATCATAATCCATTGAACCGTCAATTCTTGCCGGTGAAACCAATTTTAAATTATTATCAATTGCAAATTTAATCAATCCATGCGCAAAACCGTCCGGTACGATAATATCATTATTCATTACGATAGTCCATTCAGACTGATTGGCAAGAATACCTTGATTCCATGCAGCGCCGCATGACAGGTTTTCTCTATTGAGTATGACATGCCCCAAATTCATACTTTGAAGGTAATCCTGAGTACCATCTGTTGAAGCGTTATCAACAACGGCTATTTTTTGTGGATCCGTGCCAGAATCAATCAAACTATTGATACATTTTTTGGTATATTCCAGACAATTCAAAGTTGCGAAGGTTATAGAGTAGTTTTCCAATTTATATCTCAGTAAAATGAACAACCAACCTATTGATACATCAATAGACATCGTAACCGTTTAGGATATGGTCAATAATAAGTTGTGCCTTTGACCGTCAGAGTTAAAGATGCAATGCCAGGCACAAATCGCTGATGTGACCCAGCCACATCAGCGATTTGTAATCGATGCAGTGCATCCAAATCTGACGAGCCAAATGCAAAACTTATTGTTGACCATATCCTTAGTGTGATGTGCCCTCTGCCATCAACGCAAGCATCAGCGCCACCCTGGCTTTGACGGGTGAGAGCATACCTGCACTGGCAAATTCACTGTGGCGTGTTGTTATCACCCGCCCCTGCGCACAACGGCTGGCAATCAGCACTTTCACACCCGCCGCTGTAGCACGCCGCAAGGCTGCTTCAAGTTCGTGATGTACAGTGCCATTGCCGGTGCCTGCTACCACCAACCCCCGCAAAGGCATGGGCGAAGGTTGTAGCAGTGCATCGACCACTGCGCCACTGCATCCTGCATGGCTCATCACGATCTCAACCCTTGGTTCTGCTATTTGTTCAATAGCTAACATCGTATGACTGGCGTGCGTTACAGGCCAATTTTGATGTAAAAATAATCTGCCATTTTCAACATGACCCAAAGGACCAACATCGCCAGAACCAAAGGCATCCAGACGGTACGTATGGACTTTTTGCACATCGACAGCACTGTGCAAGATGCCTGCAAACTGCACCATCACACCAGATGCCCCCTCAGTCAAGGCAACGGTGACAGCATCCCATAGATTTTGCTTTCCATCAGACATCAAGGCGTAGGCCGCCCGCATGGCACCTGTCAGCACCACGGGTTTGCAGGCCAATAACGCTGCTGGCAAAACGGCATTCAGGAAATAAGCCGTTTCTTCCAGGGTATCCGTGCCGTGAGTTATCACAACAGCGCTGACATCTGCTTGCTGCAAATAATGATTCACACGCTCTGCCAATTGTCTCCAGATGGCAAAACTCATGTCTTTGCTATCAATTTGCGCAACCTGTTCACTGACCAATTCATGCGAACCCAACACCGCCGTCAAAGGGGGCAAGGCCTGTAGCAGTTGTGCCACCCCCACTTGCGCTTTGTCGTAATCAACGGTATCAGTTGGGCTGTCTGCCGTGCCTGCAATCGTGCCCCCTGTCCCCAAAACCACAATTTTTTTTTCACAAACCATGCAAAAACCTTCAAAAACTGATTAAAAATACAGTCACTGGATAAGCCATCAGTATCCAGCAGTCCGTTTCACCTTTCACGTCAGGAGATGCCATGTTGACCCAACCCCGTCTGACTGATCGTCAGCAACAAATTTACGATCTCATTCAAAACGCCATCGCCCTCACAGGCTCTCCACCCACACGCGCAGAAATCGCCACCGCACTCGGCTTCAAATCGCCCAACGCCGCTGAAGAACACCTGCAAGCACTGGCACGCAAAGGAGTGATTGAACTGGTCAGCGGCACTTCACGCGGCATTCGCCTCAAAAGCGATGCACTGCAAGCCATTCAAACCGCACGCCAAAAACAGTTCGCCACCTCCATGGCTATGCTTAACTTGGCGCTGCCCTTGATTGGTCGGGTCGCTGCTGGGTCTCCCATTTTGGCGCAAGAGCATATCGAACAAACCTATTATGTTGAAAACAACCTGTTTTTGCAACAGCCTGATTATTTGCTCAAGGTACGCGGCATGTCCATGCGCGATGCCGGTATCTGGGATGGCGACTTGCTGGCCGTACAAACCGCCAAAGAAGCCAAAAACGGTCAAATTGTCGTCGCACGTCTGGGTGATGAAGTGACCGTCAAACGCTTTATGCGCGTTCAAAATACCATTGAATTGCACCCCAACAACCCCGACTTTCAACCTATTGTGGTCCAACCCAACGACACTTTTGAAATTGAAGGCTTGGCTGTTGGCTTGATTCGCAACACCATGTTGATGTAACTGAACTCTTTTTCCTTTCCTTATCATGAAAATTTCTTTTCACAACCTGGGCATGATCCTGGATTCCTCAGTTGAACGCGCCCGAGTGGGCTGCTGGCGGCGCGTCTGGGTAGGCGGCACGACGACGCAGGCTACTGCTTGCCAGGAGGAACACACCCCCAGACGTGTTGCCAGTGGCTCAATTGGGTGCGTAGCGCTCTTACCCAAAGGGTGAACGCACTACACACCCGGTGATGAGGGGCACATGTTGGCAATGGCCATGTAATTTCGTTTCAATTGAAGGTCTTGTGCCGAGTCAGCGAAACCCAGGGCAATGAATTTGAAATTGTCTTGCAATGCCACAAATGCCTCGACCACGTCCGGATCAAAATGCCGTCCACTGGATTGAACAATAATATTGACGGCCTCTGTATGGGACATAGGCTCTTTGTAGGTGCGCCGACTGATCAGTGCGTCATACACATCAGCCAATGCCATCAGGCGCGCCGAGATCGGGATTTGATCGCCCTGAAGGCCTTGTGGGTAGCCGGTGCCGTCCCATTTTTCCTGGTGTGAATACGCGATTTCCTTGGCAATTTTCAAAAACGCCACTTCGCAGCCCAGCATGTATTCTGCGTGCGCTATCGCATCGCGCCCTAATGTGGTGTGGGTTTTCATGATCTCAAACTCTTCGGGTGTGAGTTTGCCAGGTTTGAGCAAAATGCGATCAGGAATGCCTACCTTGCCAATGTCATGCAAAGGGGCTGATTTAAACAACAAACCTATCGTCTGCGAGCTTAAAAATTCTGAAAATCTTGGGTGTGTCGCGAGCTTCCAGGCCAGTGCCTTGACGTAGCGCTGGGTGCGCAGAATGTGATTTCCAGTTTCGGAATCACGAGTTTCGGCCAGTGAGGCCATGGCCAAAATGGTGACATCTTCAATGGCATTGACTTCGCGGGTACGCTCAGTCACTTCATGTGTCAAAGAGGAATTTTGATCTCGCAAAAAATCATTTGCGGCCTTGAGTGCGAGTTGGGTGCGCAAACGTGCCAACACAATGGCAGGGCTGATGGGCTTGGTGATGTAATCGACCGCCCCCAATTCCAACCCAAACTCCTCATCGTCTTCGGCGGTTTTTGCAGTTAAAAAAATGACGGGGATATCACGCGTGTGGACATTGGCCTTGAGTTGGCGACAGACCTCATAGCCATCCATTGACGGCATCAAAATATCCAGTAATATCAAATCAGGGGAGTCAAAGGCATTGGCTATCTCCAGCCCCTGCAAACCACTGCTGGCAAGCTGGACGCGGTAACGATCCGACAAAATGCTTTGCATTAAATACAGGCAGTCTTCGGTATCGTCAATCACCAAAATGGTGGACTTTTCAAATGTAGGCACACTGTCGACTGCCGATGTCGTGGCATTCATAGGGGTATTGGTCATGACATGGATTTTTGCTGTTGGGCGCCTTCAGACTTGCTTTGGTGCATTGATAAAAGAGACGATGATACGCGCCATGGCATCACCTTCGTGGCCTAATGCCAGGCTGTGCATGCTCAATGTGTAAAGCGCTTCGTCCAGAACGGCTCGGCGTTTGTTCAACAAAAAAGCGCTGTAATCTTCAACAAACTCGGGATGCGCCTGCACACAAAGCACACGGTCTTGAAGTGCAAAGGCTGCCACCGGGCAAAAATCGCTGGTGGCCAATCGTTGTGCCCCCACGGGCAGATCAAACACCTGATCCTGATGGCTAGCCAACAGGGCTATCTGGGTTCGTCCGGGTGCCATATCGGGTGCCAGCCACTGGTATTGCAAGCGCCCCACACCCCAACCCTGCCCTGCCCTGCCCACACGTGCCCCCAAACACAATGCCACCAATTGGTGACCAAAGCACACGCCAATGATTTTTTTTGGGGTTTGCAAAAGTTGCAAAACAGTATGGCGCAGCTTGCGTATCCAAGGCTCTTCAGAAAAGGAATCCGCATGACTGCCGGTCAGAAGCACAGCATCAAAATCGTCAAAAGAATCAGGATATTGACCATGAAATGTATTAAAAATATCAAACTGCCCTGTAGCGCCTGCATGGCGCAGCAGGCGATCAAACATGACACCATAGCCGATATACGTCGGGGCAATAACAGGATCAAGGTCGTCGTTTTCAAGAATGCAGAGTTTCATGGCGCATCGCCAGAGTGATTGGAATGGGGCTTGTGTTCACGATGAGGTCTGTGATGTGACGGTTTGGCAGAGTCTGTAACTTTTTTGCCGATGCAAGATTCAGTCCCCAAAATCAGGCGATTGATGTTGGGGGCATGACGGTACAGCAAAAAAAGTGCCATCACAGCAATGCTCAGCGTCACACTTTTGTTTCTGATCCACAACTCTCCATCTCCCAACACATAAACCATCGGTGACAACACGGCAGAACAGACAGCGGCCAGAGACGAATAACGAAACACCAACGCCATGACCACCCAAATCAGTACCGTAGCCAAGCCTAACCAGACGCTCGTGCCCAACAAAACCCCCAAAGCCGTCGCCACCCCTTTTCCACCAGCAAACCGAAAAAAAACGGGATAGACATGTCCCAAAAATACCGCCAAACCTACCAGCGCCACCGTGCCATCGCCCAGGCCATAAGGCTGCCCCAGCCACTTGACCAATACCACCGGCAACCCACCCTTGGCGACATCCAGCATCAGCGTGAGAACGGCAGCAGCCTTGGAGCCTGTTCGCAACACATTGGTTGCCCCTGGGTTTTGGCTGCCAAAGGTGCGAGGATCACTCAAGCCCATCCAGCGACTGACCATCACTGCAAACGACAAAGAACCTACCAAATAAGCAAAAAACGTGACGATAACAGGCAGAAAAATAGACATGGAATACAGATATAAAAAAATACGGGGATGACAGGCAGCGCAGAACCAGGCCAAATAACGTCACTCGGCAAGATTTTGGGCGTTGTCAACACAAACTCTGTTGCGACCACTTGCCTTGGCAGCATAAAGTGCTCGATCGGCCAACTCCAGCAAGGCTTTGGGCGTGAGCGCATGGGCAGGATCACTCACGGCAACTCCGGCGCTCAAGGTCAGTACATCCGAGACCATGCTACCCGCATGGGGAATGGGCAAATGACGAACCTGTTGCAAAGCTTCATTGGCAACCTGCATGGCCCCTGCGCGATCTGTTTTAGGCAAAATGACAACGATTTCTTCACCGCCAAACCGCGCCACCACATCTTGTGGCCTACGACAGACCTCGCGCAGAGTGTCTGCCACGCGCCGCAAACACTCGTCACCTGCCAAATGACCATATAAATCGTTGAATTGTTTAAAATAATCAATGTCAAACATCACAAGAGCCAAGGTAGAATTTTCCCGGGTGGCCAAACGCAGTTCCTGAGCCAACTTTTCATCTAGCTCCCGACGGTTGCCCAATCCCGTGAGTACATCCAGATTGGCTATTCCCTGCAACTTGCTTGCTTGCGCCTTGAGTAAACGCTCACGCAGCACAGAGTGCGTTACATCAGTAATCTGGATCATGGTGTAGCGCTGATCCATGGTCGAGGCGATGCCAAACCCCATCGGAATAATGCGAATGGACTGACGCAACAATTTATCCTGACTGCGCTGGGCAGATGGCAAATACAAAGGAAACGGTGCAGGGTGCAGGGATTGCGACAGCAACGCAGGAAAGCCGCTGGTGAGTGCCTGTGTCAAAAACATGATGAAGTGACTGCGTTCAAATTGTGGGAAAACCTCAATCAAGGTTTTTTGCACAATGTCCTCTGCTGTGATGGCTGCATGGCGCAAAAACCATTCATTGGCAAATACCACTTGACGCTGTGCATTGAGCACCAGCAACCCCAACTGAAGGTGATCCAGCGCCCAACCTGACCAGCATGGGCAAGATGTGTACTTTGACAGACTGTTCACAATAGAGTTTTCAGAAAGGCTCGCACGGTGGCCTTGAGAGATTCAATAGACTCGACATCAAGCAAAAAGACCAAAAAGCCCTGAATGGCCAGGGCATCAATGGCAAAGTCAATCTGCAAGCTCAAAACCTGCGCATCTGATGCACCTTGCAGGCACAGCACGTTTTGCACTTGACCCATTTCAACCTGAGGCAGTGAGCCCTCGAATTGCAGCTTGAGCACATCAGCAATGCCAGACACCACTGAATTGAGCAAAATATTGCCAATCTCAGCCAGGGCTTCTTGCTCCATTTCTCCGAGTTGTTCCAGCGGTACATCGTCTTCAACCATCATCTGCACCAACTGCAAACTTTGCTCGACTGGAAACATCAGCACAGCCTCGGTGTTCAGGACACCTGAAAACTCTTGCCGAACTGCACAAATGCGATCCGAACCATGCCCGGTCAGTTCATCCGTGACACCTTGTTTGGTCATCATTTCAACCGTGGGGACGCTCAAACGAACCGTAGAGCCTGCCAATTGGCTGAGGGCATCTGCCGCCCGCCCCACCCCAACGTTAAAAATTTCAGTCAGGGCATCGAGTTCAATATCGGTCAGGCTCATTGTGTTGCCAAAAAATAGTCAATCGCCTGACGAACTGCTGCCTCTGTCACTGGCTTTTGCACAAAAGTCACCTGCAATTGAGCCGCACGTTCACGACTGCTTTCCTGAACGTTGGCAGTTAACATGGCGATGCGTGCCGTATTGTTGAAAGCACGAATCTGCTTGACCGCTTCAAAGCCATTGATACCTGGCATATTCACATCCATGGTGATGAAATCAGGCGCGCCCAGTTTGACCATGGCCACCGCTTCATGGCCGTTTGGAGCTTCTTGAATGACCCAACCCGGCTGTATCTGTGCTACTTTGGATTTGATCATCATGCGGGAAACGGTGCTGTCATCGACAATCAATAGTGTGTAGGCCATGCTGGACTTTATAACAAAAAAAGAGATGCGAATTATGCAACTTCGGAAGTTTCATCATTATCACTTAGCAGCACCTTGGTGCAGCGCAATCGTAAGGGCAAAAAGAGAACGGTAAAATTTGTGAAAAATCAAGAAATTAGAATTATTGGCGGTCAATGGAAGCGCACCAAACTGGCCGTAGCGAACCAGCTTGGCTTGCGCCCAACGCCTGACCGTGTTCGTGAAACTTTGTTCAATTGGTTAGGGCAAGACTTGACGGGCAAACGCTGTATGGACGTTTTTGCGGGGACGGGGGTGCTGGGGTTTGAGGCAGCTTCACGCTCTGCCCAGACAGTGCTTCTGGTTGAGAAAAATGCGGTATTGACATATCTGCTCAAGCAGCTTAAAGACAATTTGAAAGCCAGTGCGATAGACGTGGTGCAAAGTGATGGCATCGCAGCACTCAGACGTTGTCTTCCCCGTAGTCTTGATTTGATTTTTTTGGATCCTCCTTTTGATTCCAACCTGCTTGAAACCGCACTGCCCGTGGCAGCCTGTGCCATGGCAATGAACGGGTCTATCTATCTGGAATCCTCGCAGCGTTGGTCTGATGACAGACTTGCACCCATGGGCTTGCAATTGCACCGTTACCTTCAAGCGGGGGCAGTACATGCCCATTTACTCATTCGTCAGACATCCTGAATTTTTGTCTCACATTCAGGGTGTTATTCCTTGCGTGCGGCCAACAGGTAATTGACACTGGTATCGTTGTTGATCCAGTAATGCTGAGTGATGGGATTGAACGATAAACCTCTGTGATGAGCTACCGTCAACTGGGCAGCACGGCAAAAACCAGCCAATTCGCTCGGGGTTATCATTTTTGCAAACTGATGTGTGCCGCGCGGCAACATGTTAAGAACATACTCAGCTCCCACAATGGCCAACAGGAATGATTTGAGATTGCGATTCAACGTCGAGAAAAATACCCATCCGCCAGGCTTGACTAACGTAGCGCAGGCACTCACCACAGAGGCCGGATGGGGCACATGTTCGAGCATTTCCATGCATGTGACCACATCAAAACTGCCTGGCAGCTCTTTTGCCAAAGACTCTGCACTGACTTCACGGTAATCCAAACGCTGAGTACGTGTATCAAGCGCATGCAGTTCTGCAATGTGCAATGCCTTGGAAGAAAGATCAATACCCATGACCTTAGCCCCCGCCATAGCCATGGATTCTGACAATATGCCACCTCCACAACCCACATCCAGTACGTTTAATCCGTAGAGGGGGCAGATATCGCTGATCCAGGCTAACCGAAGAGGATTGATTTTGTGCAAATGACGAAATTCCCCGTCTGTATCCCACCAGCGGTGAGCCAAATCTGAAAATTTGGCCAGTTCAGTAGCATCGGCATTTTGTGTGTGATTCATCTTTTGATTATCGGCTGCAATTAAATCTACGCTGAATTAGACATCAATTTGAATCATCCCCATAGGTCAGGATATGGTCAACAATAAGTTTTGCATATCCTTGGCGTAACCGTTTAGACCTCATGTCAAATGCAGTCATTCCCGCGAAGGCGGGAATCCAGTGCATGTTGGTTTACCAGGGTACACAGGC
>CAIYWD010000048.1 GCA_903929815.1 uncultured beta proteobacterium | reverse complement strand
GCGCACTGCGTCGTTACAAATCGCTTATGTGGCTGGGCCACACCGCACGATTTGCGCCTAGCATTGCATCTTTAACTCTGACGGCCAAATGCACAACTTATTGTTGACCATATCCTAAGTTTCCCACCTCATAATTTCAAAAAACGTAGCACTCAACGCAATACCAGAGCGCGTTATAGCCGAATTTTGTATCATTTTTGACGTAGAAAACTTTCCGTTAAATAGCTTATTGGGTAACCGTTTTAGCCCACTGCCAGTCAATCAGTCGCCTTGCTCGCCACAATCACCTGAAAATTGCCAAAGAAAACCTGATGGCGCTCGCAGGTGATACCAGGCATGGCATCAAGCTGCAAGACGGGGTCGTGGGTGTTCCAAAGAGCTAGGCCGTAAGGCTCAAACACCTTGAAATACATCCAGCTCAAAATGCGCAGCACACAAGGCCTTGGTCGGTGAAACTCGGCCAGAAATAGTTTGCCGCCAGGGGCTAAAACGCGGATGGCTTCGTTAAGAGCTTCAACTTTCAGGTGGTGGGGCAGTTCATGCAGCAAAAAGAACATGACGTTGGCGCTAACGGTGCCACTGGCTTGTTTCATGGCGGTGGCGTTGTCTTGCATGTAGGTGGTTTTGTCGGCGTAGGCACCGAGCTTGGTCATGGCGTGATTGAGTTCGTTTTGGATAATGTCGGCGACCAGAACCTTTTTGGCACCCGATGTGACAGCCGTCTTGACCACACAGGGCATGACATTGCCAAAAGCGCACGATGTAATCAAAACCTGTTTGCCACGTAAATCCATCTGATGCAGGCCTTGCGTGATGATGGACACCAGGCGGCTGTATTGAAACAATAAAATGGCCGCAATGATGGGCTGGAAATCCACCAGACGAATCAACCGCATGTTGGAATAAATGGGATAGACGTGCGCTGCTTCGTGCTGCACCCGACCAAAGGCAGTGCGCATGATCAGCGCACCGCGGGTGATGGAAAAAAAGAACAGTGCGGTACTGGCCAGAACTGCAAACACTGCAAGCACACCGTAGGTGAACCAAACAAACATGACACTCCTTTGAAATAATGTCCATCACAACACGTGGACTGTGCCTATCTTAGTCCGAAAGTGCTCCAATAACGAATTGGATAATCAACCCATGAGAACTGATACAACACAAGCACAAGACATTCCCTATCGCGAGTATGGCCAAACCTTGCCCCCTGTTTTACCTACACTGCACTTCATGATGCAGCACCCTGCTCATTGGCTGGCGATGGGTTTTGGCTCGGGCCTGAGCCAACAAGCGCCAGGCACCATGGGCACTTTGTGGGCGTGGGCGATGTTTGCGCTGCTGCAAGACTTTTTGACACCCTGGCAATGGGGAGGGTTGATTGCGATTGGCATTCCTGTGGGCTGGTGGGCTTGTACCGTGACAGCTCAAAATATGCGCGTCAATGACCCTTCTAGCGTGGTATGGGATGAGATTGCGGCGTTTTGGCTGGTGCTCTGGCTGGTTTGCCCCACGGGGTTTTGGGGGCAATTCACAGCGTTTTTATTATTCAGATTTTTTGATGCTGCCAAGCCTGGCCCGGTACGATGGGCGGATCAGATGTTTCATGCCGTTAATCCAGCAAAAGACCAAAACGCCTGGCTTAAGGCCGGTTGGGGCATCATGCAAGATGATCTGGTGGCAGCTTTTTGTACCTTGCTGGTGATAGCTTTGTGGAGGGCGCTGTGATGTCAAATCTGTCAAAAATGCTATTAAATCAAGAGTTATCTACACAGTCTGTATGCGCCCTGGCGGCTGATTTGATGCTTAAAAAAAAATGGATGCTGGCGACGGCTGAGAGCTGCACCGGTGGGTTGATTGCAGCCACATGCACCGACTTGGCCGGCTCAAGCGCCTGGTTTGATCGCGGTTTTGTCACCTATTCCAATGCAGCCAAATCCGAACTTTTAGGCGTGTCCTCACTGTTGATTGATCAGCAGGGTGCCGTCAGTGAAGCCGTGGTGCGCGCCATGACAGCGGGTGCTTTAATGCATTCACACGCCCAGGTAGCCTTGGCTGTGACGGGCGTGGCAGGCCCTTCGGGAGGCAGTGCAGACAAGCCAGTTGGTACTGTGTGGCTGGGTTGGGCGTTGCCTCATCAAGTCGTTGCTGAAAAATGCCATTTTGAGGGGGATCGCGCCTGTGTGCGTGCTGCGACCGTTCGACACGCTTTGGTTCAATTGCTGGTGTTGCTTGACTGTTTGTAACTCCATGTCAGGATCGTGTTGATGCCGATTCAAAATTGACCCAGGGTGGTTGGTGGTTTTTTTTATTCACAACTGTGAATAGCCTCCAAATTTCTTATCATTTTCATGATGATCACCTTTATATACTGCCTTAAAATTAGGCAGTATGGATAAAATACCAGGGTCAATTTTCGGTAGGCATCAACAATTGCGCCGCTTACTCGATCGATTGGCTGAACTCCACTGCAAGCAGCTTCTTGCCCATAAGCTATTGCATCGAATGGCGAAAGAGAAGCAGTTCAACCGCAAGGTCATGATGAACGCTGAACTGCACAACCTGCAACAATCCATCGATAAACTGGTGGATTGAAAGTGTCACCTTCAGTGCTATCATTCGCTATATTTTATATAGCAAACTATGCAATACCCATCAGCGTTAGAGGCCAATTTGTTGCCTAAAAAAAGACCCTCGTTAGCCATGCAAAAACTCCAACTTCACAGCCCTGACCTCACACAAGCCCATATCGACAAGCTCGCAGCCATGGCAGACCTGTTTCCCAACTGCATCACCGAGTCACGTGATGCCAGCGGCCAGTTAAAGCGCAGTGTTGATTTTGACCAACTTCGTCAAGAGCTGTCTGGCAGCATCGTGGAAGGGCCGCAAGAGCGTTACCAGTTGAATTGGCCAGGTAAACGTGAGGCGCTGCTGACCGCCAATGCACCGATTGCCAAGACGATGCGACCCTGTCGTGCTGAAAGTGTGGACTTTGATACGACAAAAAATCTGTTTATTGAAGGTGATAACCTGGATGCGCTTAAACTGTTGCAGGAAACTTATTTGAATAAGGTCAAGATGATTTATATTGATCCGCCGTATAACACGGGGAAAGATTTTATTTATGAGGATGATTTTGCTGAGGATAGTCTTAGTTATTTTGAACGTTCAAATCAATTCGATGCCACAGGAAACAATCTGGTTGCGAATCCAGAAGCCAATGGTCGATTCCATTCTGACTGGTTGAGCATGATGTACTCACGTTTAAAACTGGCAAGAAATTTATTATGTGATGACGGTGTTATATTTATTTCGATTGATGACAATGAAGTTAATAATTTAAGCAAACTATGTGATGAGATTTTTGGTGCAGAAAATTTGCTTACCACTATTACTTTAAAAGTAAGGTATGAAGGTAAAACTCTTGTTGAGGATATGGACTTCCAAAAACTTGTTGAAAATGTATTAGTTTATGCAAAAGTGAAATCAATGGTCACTTTACAAAAGCCGGTAAAAAAATATGATATTGAAAAGTTTGAATGGTTTGTAAAAGAAATTGGTACATCAAAAATTATTGAGCTTGGCGGCAAGAAAGTGGAGGTATTTAATGAAGGAGACTTTGTAATTGAAAAAGGTGCTTCCAGTCGATTAGGATTAAAAGAGATTTGGGCTACAGGAACAATTCTCGATGGGAATTCATCCGGGCGTTTTTTTCGAGACCATCTTGGAGGACGCGTTGAAGTTGATGGGCTTGGTGTTTTATACAAGGTTTATGGAATCGGAGATGATGCATTGCCGTATAGATATTTCACTGGACCTAAAAAATTAACAGCAACCAAAGGAAAGTATTATCAGGGAATTCCAGTAGATATTTTGGCAAACCTTGAAAATGCCAAAAAAACTCAGCCAATTATTACTTTTTTTGATCTTGCTGGTGATTTCGGAAATTGTCGTCATGAGGGTAGTGTTGATTTTAGAAGCGGAAAAAAGCCTTTGGAATTATTAAGCCGTCTATTTAACATGATTGTTCCTGGTCAGGACGATATCATCCTCGATTTTTTTGCTGGATCAGGAACAACTGGGCATGCAACCATTAAATTGAATGCGGAAGATGGATTAAAACGGAAATTTATATGCGTTCAATTGCCTGATCCCACTGATGATTTAGATTACACAACCATTGCCGAAATTACCAAAGAACGTTTACGCCGTGCAGGCAAGAAAATCAAACAAGAAAATCTCATCACAGCACCAGACCTTGATATTGGTTTTAGAGTCCTCAAAATCGACAGTTCCAATATGAACGAGGTTTATTACACGCCCGATACCGTGTCTCAAGACCTGTTATCCAACCATGTCAACAATATCCGCTCAGACCGAACCCCTGAAGACCTGTTATTTCAAGTGCTGCTGGACTGGGGTGTTGATTTGGCACTACCGATCGCACAGGAAACCATCGCACAAAAATCAGTATTTTTTGTCGATGGCAACGCATTGGCCGCTTGTTTTGAGACGGGCATCAACGAAGATTTTGTGAAACTGCTGGCCAAACGTTCCCCTTGGCGCGTGGTCTTTCGTGATGCCGGTTTTGCCAGTGACAGCGTCAAAATCAATGTTGAGCAAATTTTCAAGCTCATGTCGCCTGGCACCGAAGTCAAGACGATTTAGCAAGAATGTCTGCCCTGAAACAGCCAGGCAAGCCAAATATCACTATTACTTTAATAGCTACAAACCCAATAGGGACGTGCGCTAGAGGCCAATTTTGTATTAATTTCCAAATGAAGTTAATTCATACCAAGTACAGCCTACTTAATTTTTTAACTTACAAAGGTACGCCATGGAAACAATGGATATAACGCTTGCCGAACGTGGTCAGATTGTGATTCCCAAGGAAGCGCGTGACGAGCTTGGCCTTAAACCCGGTGCCAAACTGAAAATTCGCGTTGTAGATGGGCGACTGCTTATCGAAAAAAAGGTAGCGCTTGACCTGAGCCGCTGGGTTGGTCGGGCCATTGATGATGGTTTGACCACCAACGAAGCCTTGTCAGAGCTGCGTGGCCGCCCCGTACCTTGGCAAGGTGTGCTTTGTTAAATGTCATCTAAATTCGCTGGAAACAAGGCCGTTCAACTATGATTTATGTAGCTATAAACGCAATAGGGACGTGCGCTAGAGGCCAATTTTGTATTGAGAATTTATGCGCCTAAGCTCATCGCAAATGGATGCCATTCGACAAGCGGCAACGCAAATTGCCGGTCGTACCGCACGAGTGTGGCTGTTTGGTTCACGGGTGCAGGATGATGCACGGGGTGGTGATGTGGACTTGTTGCTGGAGTTGGACGTACCTGTCGATGAACCCGCTCAACTCTCTGCTTGTTTGTCTGCAAAGGTATCACGTGCCATGGATGGCCGCAAAGTGGACGTGCTGATCAAAGCCCCCAACCTGATGCTTTTGCCCATTCATTCCATCGCACTTGCAGAAGGCATTCTGTTATGAAAATCACACCCTCCCAGACGGCACGCCTTCAATTTCTTGTGCGTGTCACAGACAAAGAATGCCAGCATTTACTCGGCACAGATGACCGCTTGTTTGGCAACTTGTTCACGATTGAAGATGCCCAGAAAATTGAAGCTGACCCCGTTCTTGCTGAACGTCTGGATGCGTTCGTGTCACGTTTTGGTCGTTTGCAAGACACGGTGGGTGACAAATTGCTGCCCGCATTGCTGACCGCTTTGGCTGAAAAGACAGGCCCGGCCATTGACAACCTGGACAAGTGCGAAAAATTGGGCTTCATTGAATCTGCCGATGCCTGGATGGAAATGCGCCGCCTCAGAAATCAGATGGTGCATGAATACATTGAAGACTTGGCTGTATTGACCAGCGCCCTGCGCAGTGGTCACGCTTTTGTACCCACCCTGATTTCAGCAGCAAGGCGTTGTGTTGCAGAAGCACGGCGTTTGCTGGCGGCATAAGCTGCAACGCCAACAACCCTTCCAACATGAAACTCAAATTCAAAAAACAGGCCTACCAAACCAACGCTGTGGAGGCCGTGGCTGATTGCTTTCTTGGGCAACCCAAATTCACGGGGATGGAGTACCGAATAGACCCCAGCCCTCTGCAAGATGCCAAGGGGCAGGTGTTGGCGGCGCTTGACACGGGCGGCTTTAAAAACGCCGACATTGCTTTAACACCCACTCAGGTTCTGGAAAACATCCATGCCGTGCAGCGCAGACAGAATTTGCCGCTGTCAACGGCTTTGGTCAGTACCAAGGTGTGCAAATTCAACCTGGACGTGGAGATGGAAACCGGCACGGGCAAGACCTATTGCTACGTCAAAACCATGTTTGAGCTGAATGCCCGGTATGGCTGGACGAAGTTCATTGTGGTGGTGCCCAGCATTGCCATCCGTGAAGGCGTGTTCAAGTCGCTTGAGATCACGGCAGAGCACTTTTTGGACGACTATAGAAAGCGGGTGCGCTGCTTTATTTACAACTCGCGTCAATTGCACAACCTGGAAAGCTACTCCAGCGACGCTGGCATCAACGTCATGGTGATCAATGTACAGGCCTTCAATGCCACAGGCAAGGATGCACGGCGCATTTACGAAGAACTGGACGACTTTCAATCTCGCCGTCCCATTGATGTCATCCGTGTCAACCGGCCTGTGTTGATTTTGGATGAACCCCAAAAGATGGAAGGCGGCAAAACGCTGGATTCTTTGATCAACTTCAATCCCTTGGTGGTGTTGCGCTATTCAGCAACTCACAAAACAACCCACAACAAAATTCACCGGCTGGATGCACTTGATGCCTACAACCAGAAGCTGGTCAAGAAAATCAATGTGCGTGGTATCTCGGTCAAGGGTTTGACGGGCACGAATGCCTATTTGTATCTGGCGTCGATTGAAGTTTCCACCAGCGCACCTGTGGCACGTGTTGAGATGGAAATCCGGCAAAACAACGGCATCAAACGTGTGATACGAAAGCTGGGTCGAAACGACAACGTGTTCGATGTGTCGCAGGGGCTGGATCAGTACAAGGGCTTTGTGGTGTCCGACATCAATGCCAACACCAACACGGTGAGCTTTACCAACGGGTGTGATTTGGTGGCAGGTGAGGCCACAGGTGATGTCAGTGAATCTGCCTTGCGTCGCATCCAAATCCGAGAAGCCATTCAGGCGCATTTTGAGAAAGAACAGGCGTTGTTTAGCCAGGGCATCAAGGTGCTGTCGCTGTTTTTCATTGATTCGGTTGCCAAATACCGCAGCTATGACGATACAGGTGCAAAGCTGGGGGAATACGCACAGATGTTTGAACAGGAATACGACTTGCAGCTCAATGAGGTGATGACACAAGAAGACGCACCGTACAACCGTTACCTCCAGGGCATTGCCACGGCCAATACACACAACGGCTACTTTGCTATCGACAAAAAGACCAAGCGGATGGTTGACCCCGAAACGGGCAAGAAATCAACAGAAACAGACGATGTGGATGCTTACGATCTGATTTTGAAGGACAAAGAGCGTTTGTTGTCATTCGATGAACCGGTGCGTTTCATCTTTTCACATTCGGCCTTGCGTGAAGGTTGGGACAACCCCAATGTGTTTGTCATGTGTACCCTCAAACACAGTGACAACACGGTCAGTCGTCGTCAGGAAGTGGGGCGTGGTTTGCGTTTGTCGGTCAATCAACAGGGTGACCGCATGGATTCGCCTGCCACGGTGCATCAAGTGAATGTACTGACCGTTGTGGCCAGCGAAAGTTACAAAGATTTTGTGACGGCTTTGCAACGCGACATGAGCGAAAGTTTGTCAGAGCGGCCACGTATTGCAGATGCTGCCTATTTCACGGGCAAGGTGTTGAAAACAGCCGCAGGTGATGTCGCAGTGACACCGCCATGGGCGAAACTGATTTACCGTTACCTTGCCAAAAACGACTACACCGACAGCAACGACAAAATTTCAACGACCTATCACGAAGCCAAAAAGGACGGTGTACTGGCGGCATTGCCGCCTGAATTGGCATCCTACTCTGAACAGGTATTCAGTCTGATTGATAGCGTATTCAGCGATGCACAGTTGCCATTGCCAAGTGATGACCGCAATGAAAAAACAAATCCGCTCAATGCCAACTTTGAGAAAGCCGAGTTCAAGGAACTGTGGCATCGCATCAACCGAAAAGCGGCTTACACGGTGCATTTTGATACCCCAGAACTGGTTGCCAAATGTGTGACTGCCTTGGAAAAGGAACTCAAGGTCAGCCCCATGCAGTACACCGTGGTGGAGGGTGAGCAAACTGAAGATGCCACTTATGATGCCATCCAGCAGGGTGAATCGTTCAAGGTGATGACGTCGAAAACAGATTTTCACCGTGCATCAGCGCATTCAGCCATCAAGTACGACCTGATGGGCCGCTTGGCCGGTGAAACACAGCTCACACGAGTGACCGTGGCTGCGGTATTGCAGGGCATCACACCAGCCGTGTTCAGCCAGTACCGTGTCAACCCGGAAGACTTCATGCAAAAAGCAGCCCGGTTGATGAACGAACAAAAAGCCACCGTGATCGTTGAACACATTGCCTACGACCCCACAGGTGAATCCTACGATACGGACATCTTCACACAGGAAAAGCCCAAAGATGGTTTTAGCAAGGCAGTCAAGGCGAACCATCACATTTACGACTATGTGTTCACCGACTCTAAAACTGAGCGTGACTTTGTCAAAGACCTGGATGCCAGCACCGAAGTGGTGGTTTATGCCAAATTGCCACGCGGCTTTTTTATCCCCACACCCGTTGGCAACTACAACCCCGATTGGGCGATTGCTTTTTCTCAAGACAAAGTCAAACACGTTTATTTTGTGGCTGAAACCAAAGGCAGCATGTCCAGCATGGACTTGCGAAAAATTGAGGAAAGCAAAATTGAATGTGCGCGTAAATTCTTCGCCAAAATCACCTCAGATAGGGTGAAGTACGACATGGTGGATGGGTATGGGAAGTTAATGGAATTGGTGGGGTGAGTTTTCACCGTTTTGCCAATAACGCAAAACGTTGCGGGCGCATCTGCGGTAACGCTTTGCTAATAATGCTTTTGTTTTAATAGCATACTATGCAATATCCATGCGGGTTAGCGGGCAAAAAGGCATGTAACAATGATTGAAAATCTCAACGGGTGTGATGGTCGCACGGCTTGTGAAACTGACCGACATCGGCAGCCATTTCACGTCAAGCCAGACCGTTCCTGAACGGCAAAAGGGTTCAAAAGCCAGGGTGAATTTGTTCTACAGCCAGTTCCGTCATTCCCGCGAAGGCGGGAATCCAGAATGCACTAGATTCCCGCCTTCGCGGGAATGACGAAAATTCAACAACTTGCCTTCAGAACAAATTCACCCTGGATCAGGTGGCGGTCGTTTGCATGCACCCGAGCGGGGACGCGGGACATGAATGCCGTATCGTCATACCCCGTAATCAGATGCCCATTGCTGGTGGCCCGTTGAAACGCCTTGAGCCGTTTGGCACCTGACTTCGATGCGTTGGGATGCACCTGTGGCCAGTTGCGCATGAACTCAGCCTCAACATCAGCCGTCCAGTAAGCAAAGTAAAGACCATGCAGCATCAAGTCAAACAGGACATCCGACAAGCGCGATGGCAGCAGCACGCAGGTGTCCAAAATAACCAGGGTGTTGCCACCGGGGGAGAGTGGGTGGCGGTCCATCAATGAAAGTCACCGACTTTTTGCAAGTGCCTTGACCCGCCGCATCACATCCGCTTCAGTGCTTTTATAGGCACCGGCCTTTTCACCTTCCGTGCGTAGGTCAGTGGCTTTGCCGGTCACCTGATGCTTGGCTTTCCAGTCCAGCACTGCGGCACAAGATACCCGCCTATGGCCACCAGCCGAGACAGTTGCACCCGCAAGCTTGTTCTGGTCGATCAACATGGCGACGTAGGGGCGGCTGTACCCTAGCAATTCGGCGGCCTGGGCTGTGCTGATCAGGTCAGTGGCCGAATCAACCGCTTTCGGCATCTCAATACCCACTGTCTGGCTCTCAATATCAACCAAGTGGCGGATCAATTGCAGACGGGCGTTGCGGCTTTGTGGTGTGGTGGCCTCCAGAACCTGATGGAGTGCGTTGGCGACCTGATCAGACATGGCTCCAGTCATCGAACCGATGGCATCCGCCAATGGTCCGAGTGGGTCGTAGCGGTGTGTAGATGTTTTACCCAGCGTGGTGGCAGTAGACATGGTGCCCTTTAGAGTTGAATCGAATCGTGTTCAGTATAAAACGAAAACAACGAATAATACGAAAATTTTTACCTGAAAATGCACAGGTAGTGACTGCCTCAAGAACCATCCTGTAGGTGAGCTATTTTTGAATCAGAGGCTTGCAATGAAATGCAATCATGCTTGCCAATAACGCAAAACGTTGAAAATTGGCTGTGAGAAATTTAAGTCGTTGATTTTACAACTACAAAAATGATCAAACCGTAAGTTGTTACGGAGGAATTTCATAACCTTCTTGGTTTTTTGCCTGATCAACGGGGGTTGGATTTTAGAAAGTTGCCTACAGATTGCCTACAAGCACATTAAAAACAAAAAAGCCCAGAGTGTTAATCTAGGCTAAATTGTTGATTTATATGGTGGCCTGGGGCGGAATCGAACCACCGACACAAGGATTTTCAGTCCTCTGCTCTACCGACTGAGCTACCGGGCCAATGGTGATCATTGTAACAAATTATCCTAGCAGCCTGTCGAACTTACGCAAGGCATTTGCGAATTTTGTAGGGACGAGATGGCAAAGGGTACGATAGTCGGGAAACTCTTTTTGAGATAGACTTTGGTCAAGACACTGGCGACGATGACCTTTACCGACACCGCGCAGAACGTGGTGTTTATTGGTGGGCCTGGCACTGGTAAGACGCATCTGGCCACGGCCATTGCGGTTTCGGGCATCACATCAAAAGGCATGCGGGTACGGTTTTATTCGACAGTTGATTTGGTCAATCAGTTGGAGCAGGAGAAAGCCCAGGGCAAGGCTGGTCGCATCGCTATGACTTTGATGCGCGTGGGTATGGTAATTCTGGACGAGTTGGGGTACTTGCCGTTTAGCCAAGCGGGTGGTGCTTTGCTGTTTCACCTGCTGTCCCAACTGTATGAGCACACCAGCGTGGCCATCACCACCAACTTGAGTTTCCCGGAATGGTCCAACGTGTTTGTCGATGCCAAGATGACCACGGCGTTGTTAGATCGGCTCACACATCATTGCCACATCGTGGAGACAGGCAACGAGTCGTATCGGTTTGCACAAAGTTCAATGGCGGCCAAGTCACGCATCAAGGAGCGCGAACAATTGCGTAAGGATAGCGCCAAGGCAGCACCGATGCCCGAGCCGATCTGAAGCGGGGCGTGAGGGGGAAACCCGCTACGGGCTTCCCCCTTCGCGTCTTTCCCCCTCACGCATTAAATCAATTCAGAACAACCAAGACAGGAAAACCCAAAAACCAGCAATTCAGTACACTTATCCACAGTTGCCAATTCGAAGGTTGGCAACCAGCCCTGGGTCAATATTCAGTCGGCACGAACAAACTTGGGCGTCAAGCCGCTTTTTTTAACCGATGGTGACACGTTACAAATCCTCGACTTTAAATTCGCTATAGCCTTCGTAGTAATAGCTGATGTCGATGCCTTTCATGAACAATTCGCGGTCGTCAATTTTGTCGGTCAGAGCGGCTCTTAGCAGGTGTTTGATTTCCACATCTTTCACCACGCTGCGTTCCATCGCGGAAAGGTATTCGGCCTTGTCCACGGCATTCCAGTCAATGACCCGCTGGATTTCGTTTTTCAGCATCAAGTCCAGCCAGATCCGCGTGGCACGGCCATTGCCCTCGCGAAAAGGGTGGGCGATATTCATCTCGACATATTTTTCGATAATTTGCTCAAACGTCTGTTGCGGCATGGCGCTGACGTGTTCTAACGATTGCGGCAGGTACATGAGCGAGGCAAAACGAAAGTTGCCTTTGGCGATATTCACATCGCGGAGTTTTCCTGCAAACTCGTAAATTGCATCAAACAAATAGGCATGAATGTATGCAAGCCCTTTGAAAGTGCCGACCTCGATGCGGTGGATGTCGCCGCTTTCAAAAAGCAGTTTGGCTTTTTGTTTGCTGATTTTTTCTTCGGCCTTGTTCAGCTCAATTTGGTTAGCGATATTTAATTTATTTTGCATCACCATGCGCTTCGCTCCTGATCTGCGTGGTCGGCTGGCTGTAGGCTGAGTTGTCACGGCAATTTTAATGCCGTCGTGTTGATGCCGATTGAAAACTGACTCACTTAGGATATGGTCAATAATCCTGGATTCCTCAGTTGACCGCTCATTATCTTCAATAAATCGTTATGAAAATTGATATTTGTGACTTCGATGGAAGTGTACCCTTTGGGTGAGATCGCTACGCACCCGATTGAGCTACTGGCGGCGCGTCTGGGGGTGTTGTTCCTCCTTGCAGGCAGTAGCCTGCCGCGTCGTCACGCCTACCCAGACG
>CAIYWD010000047.1 GCA_903929815.1 uncultured beta proteobacterium | reverse complement strand
TCATTCCCCCCCTTTGAAAAAGGGGGGTTAGGGGGGATTTGGATGCCGCACCCAAGCAAAGCCACATCACTTTGAAACGCACCCCGCGAAGGCGGGAATCCAGTGCATGTTGGTTTACCAGTGTACAAAGGCAGTCTGGATTCCCGCCTTCGCGGGAATGACGATGGTGGGGTCTAAACGGTTACTGCATTTCCTCAAATCCCATTCAACTGAACCAGTGCTAAAAATTGTACAAAATTCGGCTATAACGCGCTCTGGTATTGCGTTGAGCACTACGTTTTTTGAAATTATTAAGTAGGCAACTGATGGCTGATCACTTGGCACGATAGCGTAGTGCCAGGCTTCAACCAGCGTACCTCAAATTCCTCAGCGCTGACAGGGTAACCAAACAGATAGCCCTGACCTACCTCTGCCCCCAACTGAGCCAGACCCTGACGTTGCAAGAGGGTTTCGACACCTTCAGCCACCAGGCTCAGGCCAAGGTCGTGTGCCATATCCACAATGGTGCGAACCAGCACGGCATCGTTGTTGTCGGTCAACATGCTAGCTACAAAACTTTGGTCAATCTTGATGACCGATACGGGTAACAAACGCAGGTACGACAAACTGGAATAACCGGTGCCAAAGTCGTCAATCGCCACCGAAACACCCATGTCGCGCAAAGCCTGCAAACGCGCCAATTGCTCGGGCGTGTGATGCAGCAGGGCATCCTCGGTAATCTCAAGTTCCAGCATATCGGCACGCACACCATTAACCTGCAAAATCGTGCTGATTTGCGTCAGCAAATCCGGTTTTTGCAGGTCAGCCACGTTTTGGTTGATGGCCATTCGCATTGATGCAGGCCACAATCCCAGAGCGTGCCATTGTCCCAATTGCCGCATGGCATCTTGCATCACCCAATGGTCAAGTTCAACAAGCAAACCACTTTTTTCAGCAACGCCAATGAATACACCCGGGAGCGTCAAGCCATGACCCGGGCGCTCCCATCGAACCAGAGCTTCGGCACCCACCAATTCACCGGTATCCAGCCGACACTTGGGCTGAAAATAAACCCTGAATTGCTGCTCGGCCAAGCCGATGGCCAGTTCGGTCTGAATGGTAAATGCCAGATCAGTGCTCGCACCCATGTCGGCGGTATAACTCAAAAAGCGGTTTCGCCCTGTTAATTTCGCACGGTACATGGCCATATCAGCGCTGCGCAGTAACTCATCGGGGGCGCTTCCATCTTCCGGGAACACAGCCACACCTAGGCTGGCCATGGGCCGGTAAGAGCCAGCGCCTTCAAGCATCAATGGTTCACGCAATCGCACCAGCAGGTTATTGGCCAGGGCCAATGCACCTGCGCGATCTGTACTTGGCAACAACACCACAAATTCATCGCCACCCATGCGAGCCACCGTATCTTCACTACGCACACCGTGCTGCAATCGCTCTGAGACCGTGCGCAACAAAGTGTCGCCCACCTGATGCCCCAAGGTGTCATTGACCTCCTTGAAGTGATCCAGATCGACAAACAGAAGGGCAAACAAGATATGTTGCCTTTGGGATTGCGCCACCAATTGGGCGATACGATCATTAAACAAAGCACGGTTGGGCAATCCGGTCAAACTGTCATATGAAGCCTGGCGTTGTAGCTCAATTTGCGCTTCGTGCAGTTGGGTCACATCACTTTGCAAAGCGATGTAATGCAGCACTTGGCCTTCGTTGCTACGCACAACATTGATGTTGCTCCAAACGGTAAAAAAACTCCCATCAGCACGCCGATTGTTGATTTCACCCGCCCAGTGACCCATTTTCGCCAACGCCTTGCCCATGTTTTCGTAAAACGTGACGCTGTGACGCCCGGATTTCAACACGCGTGTGTTCTGCCCTAGAACGGCTTCGGAACTAAAACCGGTCATGCGTGTAAATGCAGGATTAATACGAACGATGCGCATTTGAGCATCCGTGATGATGATGGCCTCGTCAGAGCAAAGGAATACCGATTCACTCAGCAAAATCTGGCGTTGCTGAACCTTGATGGCACTGATGTCCGTCGAAATCCCACCTACCCCATAAGCCCTGCCAGAAGCGTCAACCAAGGGAAAACGGCGCGTTATCAAATCCACTGGAACATGGCCAGGACCGGCATTCACATGTTCTTCCAGTGTCATAGGAGCACCTGACTGAATGACATGTTGATCGGCCTCACGATGCAAAATAGCATCACGCAATGGCAAAAAAGACTCGCGGGGCTGCCCCAACACCATGCTACGAGGTCGTTCCACAAAATTAAGCAAAGCCTGGTTAGCCAACAGCATTCGCCCGTCAAGGTCTGCTGCAAAGATAAAGTTGTCAGTGGCATCAAGCAAAGCGTCGTACAGATGCCGCTCCTGCTCACGAGTCTGTTCTGCGCTACGATCTACCAAGAGCAGCAAGATGCGTCGGTCGAGCTTGTAATCCATCGATAAACCAATCAAATGCGCATCAAATACTGCACCTGAAATTTTTTGGTTAACAACCTCAACGCGGTTGATCACCTGCGTCTGGCCTGGCATCACATCACGCAAAGCCACATGCAAGCGCGATCTGTCAGGTTTGTTCAGCTTGTGCCAAAAACGGATGTCAATCCCAAGAAAGTGCCCTTGTGCACCAAACAACGCTGCAGCACGTTCGTTACAGTTATCCACAATGCCCTTCGTGTCCAACACCAAAGCAGGCAAGGGCATCTGATCAAACAGCGTGCGGTAACTACGCTGTGCATGATCGGCCTGTAACTGGGCAGTGCGCAATTCTTCGTTTTGCAACTCCAGTTCAACTTGGTAAATGCGCAAGTCTTCAAGCAGCTTGACCATTGTGTCGGGTTGATCAACACCTCCCTCCTGAGATTGCTCAAGAACCGCTTGGGCGCGTTGCTTGAGCAATTGCAAACGCTGCGTTTTTCTTTCTTTGGATTCTGGATCCATGTGGCTTACACCAAAACCGACTGGTTTTGCTTGCGCCATTCGGTAATATTGATGTGACTTACCACTGCTCCCGGCTGCTCGCCCCCTACAACTGAGACATGCATCGCAAACCAGCGCTGCTCTGTGGGTGAATGACAGGGGTACTCCATCGAAAAATGCTGCCTTGTGCCTGCAAGCACTTCACGTACACCGCGCTGCGCCATCGCTGCAGAGTGATCCAATGCATCAAATGTGCTGCTGCACACTTCAAGGTAATTGACACCAGGGCCAGAATGCGCCATATCGGGGTCACCGTTGTCCGCCGCAAAACAGCGCCAGGCGCTGTTGACCAGGGTAATCACCCCATGACTGTTCAAAACCACAATATTTTCCGATAGCGAATCAATGATGTGCTGAAGCCGTGAAACCTCGTGCAGTGCTGTGACATCCATAAAGGTAATGACAGCCCCCTTGGAGGGTGAAGAGGGCACGCTGTAGGGCAGCATTCGTACAAAGTAGTGCAACCCATTGATGCCACGAATTTCTTTTTCAACACGAAGCCCATCTTTGAGGGTGCGAGTCAAGTCAACAATCAAGTCAGGGTAAATCAAAGTGTGCGCCAAATCGTCAAGCGGACGACCCAAGTCGGTATCACGCAATTTGAAAATATGCGTGGCATCCGGACTAAAGCGTGTCAAAAGCAGGTTTTCATCGACAAACACCGTACCCGCAGCCACCGCTTGAGCCATGTTGTCCAGGTCAGCATTCAGTCGGTTCAAAATATCGATTTTTTCCTGATACTCGGCATTGACCGTGTTCAATTCTTCATTGACAGACTGCAACTCTTCGTTAGAGCTTTGCAGCTCTTCATTGGAAGACATCAACTCTTCATTGGTCGATTGCAGCTCTTCGTTGGACGTTTCAAGCTCTTCTACGGTGGCTTGCAGACTTTCGCGAGTGGCTGTGAGTTCGCGCTCAAGAACTTCCATGCGTTCGGCAGTTTCTGAATCCACATCAATGGTGCTGGCAACTTCAGTGGGGTTGGGGGCGTGCAACTGTTCAAACGCCAACAGTGTCAAACGCTCACCTTCAAACTCTTCAACCGGCCAGGCACTCATACGCAAATGCTCGACTTCGCCATCTGCTGTGGTGAATTTGAGCCGGTCAGAACTGACGCTGGCACCTTCGCGCCCTACCTTGAACAAGAGTGCGACGGCAACAGGCACCAATGTGTCGGGCAGGATGCGATTGAGTTCCAGACTGGCATGACCTTCTCGCAATTGCAAAAATTTATGCACATTGCCATACGAGTGAACCAGTTCATGCCGACTGTTCACCAAAATGGCAGCAGGCGGCCCAAACGCTTTGAGCAATGCAGCAAAACCTTGATCGACGGCGCTGGCCTTGATACGACTTGAACGTGTGGACTGACTGGTGACCAACGGCATGCTACCTGTATAACCATAACCACTCCCCTTGGCCATATCCAGTGGCAAACTCAAAGGTCTGAGCATTTGCCATATTTTGTGTTTGGCACTGACGGGCGTGAAGTCTTTTTGCAGTTCAGCCAAAGACTCGCTTGAACCCAAAAACAAATGTGCGCCGGGTAGCAGGGCGTATTGCAAGCGTTTGAGGGCACGTTCTTGGGCCTGGCTGCGAAAGTAAATGAGTGCATTGCGGCACAC
Source organism: uncultured beta proteobacterium (assembly GCA_903929815.1). Taxonomy (GTDB): domain Bacteria; phylum Pseudomonadota; class Gammaproteobacteria; order Burkholderiales; family Burkholderiaceae_C; genus Rhodoferax. Next base: position 3,209 of record CAIYWD010000047.1, on the reverse strand, counting down.
CACCAAGTCCATGCGGGTAAAAGGTGGATCGGTCAGCAAGTTGTGCCGCGCAAACACAATGCATTGGCGCAACTCGTTCTTGACCACAAAGTTATTGCCCTTTTTGACAAAGAATCGCTCCAACTGCTGAGGCGAAACTTCAGCCGCAATAGACTCAGGGTAAGTACCAGCGCCGGCGGTTTCAATATTTTGCTGCTCAACATCGGTCGCAAAAATTTTTAAGGAAGGCCAGCGCTTGAGTTGATCGAAAGACTCCAGAAACATCATGGCAATCGAATATGCTTCTTCGCCGGTAGAAACGGCTGCTGCCCAAACGCGAATCGAATCACCGGCCTGCTTTTTGGCCACCATGGGGTCAATGATTTGACGCCCCAAAATTTCAAAGGCATCGGTGTCTCGGAAAAAACTGGTCACAGGTATGAGCAACTCACGGCGCAAGGTTAAAACCTCATTGCGATCGTCGTTGAGCATGTCAAGGTAAGCCTCTAGCGATGTGACCTGACGAACATTCATGCGCCGCTCGATTCGTCGCATCACCGTGCCGGTTTTGTATTCCTGAAAATCAATACCACCCACTTGCAGCAACAGACGCAAGATGCCATTCATGGCGGCTTCGGGTGTGAGCACTAGGACCCTGACCGCAGGCTCTTCAAGCGCCACTGCCGCTTTGACAATGGGCTGATTGGTAATGTGCGCAATCAGGCGTGCGCCAATTTGCTCCACGGGCAAAATGGCATCAACCAACCCGGTGGCAATCACGCTGCGCGGCATTCCGTCAAACTTGGCATTGTCAGGTTCCTGGGCAATCAAAAACCCGCCTGCATCGTTGATGGAGGCAGCACCCCTTGTGCCGTCAGACCCTGTTCCCGACAGCACCACACCCACCGATCGTGCGCCATAGTGAGCTGCCATGGACTTGAAAAAAACGTCAATAGGCAAGGTTAAGGTGCGAGGATTTTTGGGTGTCAGGCTCAAAATGCCATCACCCATGTGCATGATGGAACCCGGCGGTATCAGATAAACGCGGTCAGGTTCAATGGGCATGTCTTGCTCGACCATCACCACGGGCATGCGGGTATGGCGTGACAGCAAATTGGCCATCATGCTTTTGTGGTCAGGCGACAAATGCTGAATAACCACAAAGGTAGCACCAGAATCGCAAGATAACCCGTCAAAGAGCTTTTCCAGAGCCTCCAGGCCGCCAGCAGATGCACCCACTGCTACGACATGGTGCACACTGCTACCTCGATCGGCGGCGGATGACGGGGTGACAACTTCAACGGACGACATACTTAAACCTTAAAAATGGGGAACAATCCCTGCACAACAAGGATTGCATTATCTGGCAGAGTGTCGCCTGAAAAAAGCTGACCCGCTGTCTAGAATCCAACACACTCAGACGAGAACTATTTTCACCAAGAAATAAGGCTATAACGCCCGTCAGTACTGCATAAGTAGCTATCAATAAGATTGCTAACTTGACAGTTTTGCAACACCAATACGTCGTCAGCGTATGGCGTCAACATCCTGACCCAACATGGTTCTGGTGATCAGCGTCAGACCAGATTCAGTCACATGAAAGCGCTGACTGTCTTTCACGTGATCAAACCCGATGCGGGTGTCATCGGGCAGGTAGCAATCGCGGTCAACAATGCACTTTTGAAGCACACAGCGGTGACCAACCTGCACATTGGGCAGCAAAATAGAATCTTCTATCAACGAATAGCTGTGCAAACGCACCCCTGCGAACAACATGCAGCGACGCACCGTCGAGCCGCTGACAATACAACCATCAGACACCATGGAGTCCACAGCAGTTCCGCGCCGGTCATCATCATCAAAAACAAATTTGGCAGGTGGACTTTGCTGTTGCCATGTCCAGATGGGCCAATTGTCATCGTACAAGCTCAATTGAGGGGTGACCGCCACCAGGTCCATATTGGCAGCCCAGTAGGCATCAAGTGTTCCCACATCGCGCCAGTAGGCAGACTTGCCAGGTTCCTGGACACAACTTTCAGCAAAATTTTGTGCAAAAGCATGGTAGCGTTTCACACAGTAGGGAATGACATCCTTGCCAAAATCGTGGCTTGATTTTGGATCATCGGCATCACGCCTGAGTTGCTCAAACAAAAAGGCTGCATTGAAAACATAAATGCCCATACTGGCCAAGGCTCTGTCGGGGTTGCCGGGCATGGGCTGGGGTTGCTCCGGCTTTTCCTGAAAAGCGTTGATGCGACCATCTTCCATCACCGACATCACACCAAACTCATGGGCATCTTCGATAGGCACCTCAATACAAGCCACGGTAAGGTCGGCACCGCGTTCTACGTGCGCTGCCAACATCCGTCCATAATCCATGCGGTAGATATGATCACCCGAGAGCACAAGCACATATTTGGGATTGGCGTGGCGAATTTCGCGCAGATTTTGAAACACGGCATCGGCGGTGCCCTGATACCACTGGGCTTCATCCACTTGCTGTTGCGCCGGCATGATTTCAATAAACTCGCCTAATCGGCCATCAAGAAAACTCCAGCCCAATTGCAAATGCCGAATCAGGCTTTGTGCTTTGTACTGAGTGGCTACACCAATCCGACGCACCCCTGAATTCACGCAATTGGACAGGGTAAAGTCAATAATACGAAACTTCCCACCAAACGGCACGGCGGGTTTGGAGCGCCAGTTCGTCAAGTCATGGAGTCGACTACCACGTCCACCTGCTAGAACCATCGCGAAAGTGTTGTGGGTCAGTTGGCTGATAAAACGGGTGCTGCGGCGGTCGGGTGCGCCGGTGTTTAATGCAAGATCATGGGGCATTTGGAGTACCTGAGGCGAAGGGTTAAATGAATCAAAGCCATCACGAGGCTCAGACGCTCATTCTATAAGTTCAGACCTTCTTGTCTTTGAATGGCACGGTATATTTTTAACGTGAAAAAAACTGGGGGCAAGGACGTCTCGCTATCAACACATGAGGGCGAGATGCCCTCGCCACCAGGGTGCTTTCATTGCTGGTTGTTAAGTCTGACCTACGGAAATGGCCATGATTTTTGAGTTCTTTCACATTAAGGCTCACGGTTCGCTGATTTCAAAAGCAAGTTCTTCAGATTGCACAATGGCACTGCTGGTGGTCATGTAGCAGCGGCTTCCAGCCGCTGACGCTGGCAAAGCGGCAAGATGCCGCTTCCACGAGTGCCATGCCTGATTCCAAT
>CAIYWD010000046.1 GCA_903929815.1 uncultured beta proteobacterium | reverse complement strand
GGCTGGAAGCCGCTTCTACAAGCTACAGAAAATTCCACATCACTTTGAATCGCACCCGTGCATCCCACCTATTTTTGACGAGTGTTGTGATTTAAAGACCCAACGCCTGGCGACAAAAAAATTCAAGATGGGCATGAACATTTCCACGCCAATTTTGCTCTCTGTTTCGGGCAGGCCCCAGGCGGTCAAGGTGCTGAGAAGCAGAGTAGATGTCAGGGTAGCTGCAACCCATATGGCCGCATAACGCCAGACTGAATGCAGGCAGCCTGTCCATTGGGGGGGCTGCGAAAATGTCCACAAAAAGTTGCCTGTAAAGGCTGTGACAGCGCCAGCAAAACGGGCTAACACGTTGGCCGATACCATGTCTGCATTCATGGCACGCATGACCGTGAATGTGCAGACATCAACCCCAAGGGCACACAGGCCAACCGTGCCATATTGCAAAAACTGTCTGATCAAGGAGACGTTCATGGATTCATTTCCTTCACCAGGCGCTGCGTCCAACGGTTATTGGGAAACTCTTGCAGTAATCGCTGACGTGCCTCTTGGGTATGCGTGTCATCATTGGAAACTTGTTCCAATTTGGCCTGTGTATAGAGAGACTCTGCCAGCCAATAGCCGTGGTAATGGGCGCTCAGTTCACGATAGCGCTGCAAGGCCAAATCAGGCTTGCCTGCCTGTTCATAGGCCTTGGCTGACCAAAAAAGTGCTTCTTCCTTTTTGGCATCGCTTTTTCGATCGGTATAAGCGCTGTCAAATAGTTTTGCAGCCTCTAACACTTGCTGATGACGCATGAGATCCCAGGCACGGGTGTAGAGTCGCTCGGGGCTGTAGTGATAAAACCATAGCCCTCCACCCCATAAAACAAGAGGCCAAAGGAGGGCCAGCCGATTCACGGGCCAGGTTGTGGAGAGAGGCGCTTTCACCGTTGAGGCACGACATTCGTGCCAGATCAGAAAGATCAGGAGAAGAGCACTGATGAACGTGCTCACCATGCCTGCAATGCCAACCGCCGTATGGCCATACACCAGAACCACATCGGATTCTTCGGGCACTACAAGCATAAAACCTGGCCCGGCCAGATAGATGCGGCCTTGGGTGGCCAGTTGCCATCGCGGATGCCAGGCCATGCGAACCAGGTGGGCGCTACCCACGGCATCGGTGCGCCAACTCAAGCGGTGACGATCCATGTTGATATTATGAATTTGAGCTGTGGCTGCCGGTGTCACGATGTTGGGCACATCACCCTCGTGAAAAACTGGCAGTTCGCTTAAAAAACGTTGCCGTGAACGAAACCACTGAAAGCTATTTTCCATCCAGCGATCTTTGGATGTCCAGTTCAGTGGACGGTCGGTCAAATCAACCAGATGGCTGTTGAAGGTTTTGAGTTGAAAGACTTGAAACGGTGCTGCACTGGCAATTTTTGTAAACTGTCTGTGGGCTGCAAAGGCTTGGGTGGTGTTTTCATGGCGAATCAACACTTCGTTGGCGAACAGAAAATTCATGTGCATGGCAGCCATGTCAAGATCAAGGCTGGCACTGGGAAATCGTGCCAGGGGTGATGAGGGATGTGTTGAGACCTCGCTTTGCAGTTGATAGATGGCAGGGCCTGTCAAGGCAGACTCCATGTAAAGACCTTCGAGCACCGGCCGGCCTCCTAAAAACAGGGGCAGGGCTTCCAGGGTACGCGTCGATCCAATGTCGTTGTTGGCCGGATCGTGTTCAAACAACAGGCGCGGGCTATTGGGATGGCCTGTGAGTGTTGGAAAAAGTTGTGACAGCCTGTGCCACTGCGGTTTGGCCTCCAGCCCGCTGTGATTCCATAGCCCCCAGTCGGATACGACCGAGATGTTCATGCCCAGCCAGGCCGAAAAAGCCAGGGCTGCCGATACGCTCATCAAAGCCAGCCCCCTACGAGCCATGTTGGGCAAAACAGCAGACACGCGAACCAGCAAACAGCCCCACACCCAGCCACAGGCCAGTCCGCCAAACAACCACACAAACGGAAAAAACCGAATGTTGGCCAACCCCAAACTGCTGCCTGCCACAAAACCGACAGCACCGAGCAACGCTGCACTGGCCATGAATGCCGCATGACGCAAACTGTCTGACATGAAAGGCGTGGCAGGTAAGCGCTGGCGCAACCAGGGTATCCCATGAATCAATCCCAAAAGCAAAGCTGCCAGCAAGCCGGCCAGCGCCACAGGCAGCATGGACTGGGGCAACAGTTCCTGCCATTTGCCCACTTCAAACATCGCATCATTGGGAATGGTGAGGCTGTGCATTTGCAGCATGGGCCACAACCACCCCGCCAACAAGAAAAATGCCAGGCTGTGACCATAAATCAAGAAGCGAAGGTTGCGAACAAAATTTTTGGAATCAAATAAAAACGCAGCAGTAGCAAAACCGGTGATTAAGAGTGCAAAACCGTGTGAGAAACCGGTGGCGGCCTCCAGCAGCGCTGCCAGCCACCAATATCTTCCCGAAGCCATGGTGCGCTGCCAGGCCAACAGGGTCAAAACCGAGAACAGTGCGCCATAGCCGTAAGCAAACTCCCCGGCAAGCGTCGATAGCAAATTGCCGCCCCAAATGGAATTTTGTTCATGCAGCAAAAATGGCAGAATGCCAAGCACTCCCCAAATGGCAATTTGGCGAGGCAGCTTGAGCAGATAAACGCTGCCTAACCAGACAGCTCCCGGCAGTGCCATGGCCGCTGCAAACATGCCCAACTTCATGGCGAGTGCAAAGGGCAAAACAGTTGCCAAACCCGCCATGCTCAAAAAGGACAATGGAAAGTAATACGACAAGAACGGCAACCCTCCAAAGACTTCAGGCATCCAGGCCGTGATGTACCCGTGGGGTAAAAGTTCGTGAATGTAAGTCCAGACGTAAAGCAGATGCGATGCGGTATCGCCGCCGGTGGGCAGATTGTTCGACAGTAAAAAATCAATGCCCAGCAACGAGGCTATTAGCCAGACACCGATCAAAACCACAGTGCCATCCATCAGGCATGCAGCCAACGCATTCACAGTTTGTTTTTTGGGGGGCAATGTTGTAACTGGCATAACTGGCATAACTGGCATAAGCGCTTAACGGAAAGTTTTCTACGTCAAAAATTGTACAAAATTAGGCTCTAACCCGCTCTGGTATTGCATAGTTCGCTATTGTTTTTTTAAATTACGAGGTAGGAAATACCGACGTGATGTGAACAACTTGCCACGGTGTGCTGACCACATCAACCCCGCCATCACGCCATGCATGCCTACCAGCGCCAAAATGCCCGCCCACTTCAACAGGTGCAAGCGCATCCAGACCAGCCAACGGGGTATTTGTTCTTGGCCCGCAGGCAGGCCGTCAGGCACGATTTGAACCTGTAAACCGCCTGTGGCACTTTCATGAATCAGCCAGGCACCCCTTTGCCCTGGGCCAGTTTCGATCACCAGAGATGCACTTTTCGTCCAATCGTGACGCATGGGATGGGGCGGTGTTTTGGCGCTGGCGAAGGCGCGTGCAAGACTTGCAATACCCTCGTCAGGAACTGCGATAGCGTAGGTGACCACGATATTTGAGATATCACCTTTGTCTAAAGTCACACTGTGATCCTGGCGTTGCAGATGCAGTGGATGCGTTGCAAGTGCAGGGGTCTTGCGCCAGGCCAGTTGAGAAAACTGGCTACCGGCGGCATCGTAAAACATGAGTAACAGCGGGTCAGCGCGTCCCAGACGGGTGTCTGCTGTGAGTGAAAGTCGCCGTCCTGTCAATTTTTTCACCGGAGCAACCCAGGCCGGATTGCCCTCTTGCCACTGTACTGGCTGCCATTGCCCAGACGCATTGAGCGTCCACTCGGTCATTTGGTAGGCGGCTTCGTTTCCGGTATTGGTGATGACTATGTCTTCACCTGTCATGCTGATTGAAAAGCCAATAGAACCTGCATAGGCCAGAGGTGCAAGACATAACAACAGGCACTGCACCCCATACCGTCCACATGCGCTTTTCAAATGCCTATTGATCACAGGGTGAAACGGGTCTGCCAGGCGTTGCCAAAAACATCCTTTCCACCCAGACCAACGACTGGAGTCAAGAACCATCAAGGTGCAGCCTTTTCGTCATTTCGTCATTTCGTCATTAAAAATGGGAGCACAAGGCTCCCATGATTGGCGCGGACAACAAAATTACCGGTTGTAATGCTTTGGACGAGGCATTAATTTTTTAACAATAGGAGGCCGCCGCCGATTGCAGGAGGTACTACTGCTACATCACTCAGCAATTTCAAAGAACTTGCAGTTGCGAAATCTTCAGCCTTGGCACCATTATTAGGGCAATACATGTTTTTCCCTATAACATTGAGGTCACCCCAAAAGTAGGTCACCAATGATGTTTCTGTCCAAGTCTTCGCTGCAGAAGTATCCCAAACTGTAATACCCACCGCGGAACATTGTGCCTGTGTCAAGTTGGTGTAGCACACCTCAATCATGGAGGTAGCTGCCGTTGTTGGCACATTCACCTCGCAACCTTTGGGTACCAAGGTGGTGGTCGTCGTTGAAGAGGATGTTGAAGAAGAGGATGTTGAAGTAGATGACGAAGAGGATGTCGAAGTAGAAGATGTCGAAGATGAAGATGAAGATGAAGATGAAGATGATGTTGAAGTAGATGATGATGATGATGATGATGATGATGATGATGATGATGAAGAAGATGACGAAGAAGATGAAGATGTCGAAGATGAAGTTGAAGTTGTGTTCGGTTCATGTTCGATCACTCCACCCGCCAACAGTGCATTCGCTTTTGCAGCATCCGCTGCAGCTACAAGTGCAGCCTGAGCCGCTGCCAATGCAGTTGCATTGGCAGATGTCCGCACTGCCTGAACAACAGCATTTTGGGCTGCTATCTTCCTCACTTCAGCCAGGTGCGATGCAGCCGTTGGGTCAAGCGCAAGTTGTTCCAGATTTTGAACCTTAAACAACATGTTATAGACAATCGTCGCATCATTGTCAATCTCGCCACCCGTGAATGTCGCGGGGTCGGTGGTTAAATCTACTTTGCTTTGCAGTGCCAAGGCGATGTTGGCAGCATTATTCAATAATTTGCCAGTGATGACACTGGCAGCCAAGGCATTGGCTACAAACTGTCCATAAGTTTTGCCCTGAAGGACAGTGGGATCAGTCGATAGCTTCAACGCTGCTAACGCAGTCATGGCAGCCAATCTGCTGGTAGCTTCTGCAACATTGGGGTCGGTGTAATCTCTGTCGGCATCGCCGCTGTCTAGGCCCAACGCGAATTCAACCTTGCTCTTGGCCTCTGCCACAGTGAGCGACGAGTTGATGCTTATCATGTATTGCACCAGCGTTGTCACCGGGTTTGCCGTGACAAGGCTACCTGCTGTCGGTGGCGTTGCAAAAATAGTGCTGATGGGCAGATTGACTGCGGGGTCGTAGTCCACATTTTCGGTGCCGTCAGATTTAGCGCCGAGGGGGCGCATTTTGCCAGCGCCTGTGGCTTGAAGAACGATAGGCAACACGCAGCCAGAGGGCAATGAGATGGTGCCGGCACCAGTAGCCGTTGCACCAATGATGCCTTGTGCTTGAACATGGTTTCCACTGGCATCAGGGGCGCAAGTTGCAGTCATCTGAACACCCACAAACAAGCTATTTCCTGCATTTGCGATGGAGATGTCGATGGCAGGCGTGATGTCTTCCCCGCCGCCACAGCCTGAAAAACTGGCCACCGCTGCCGAGACAGTCAGAGCGATGGCAGACAACTGAATTGTCCGCGAATTAAAAAAAACTGTTGTTTTCAAAATGAATTCCCTTGAAGCTAATGAGAGATGAATATCAAAACGATGAATATACGAACAACTGGTGAAGCGCAAATGTGCGACTATAGCGCATTGATACTCTTAAACCCAGTGGACATCGTCAAAAGTAAGGGGCGACGCACGCCAGTGCGGCGTCCCGCTTGACTGCGGGGTTAGGCAGCGGCGCTGAAAAGGCGCACACGACGCACAACCCACGAATGGTACCCTGCCCAAAACCCGCGTGCCAACAGCCAGCGCACAAAAGTCAAAACAACATCTGAACAGCAAGAGCAACAAAGGCGCAACTACTGCAAAAATGATAGCTGCTAACATAGATGTGACAAGGGCTAGAGGCACAAAAGAGCATATCGATTTGAGCTGCCTAACGTTAAATTGAGGAGCTGGCGTAGCCAGTCCCTCTCGAATGTTAGGTTAGGCTTTTTACTTTACTCTAATCCAATTTATTCATGCTATTAGCACGTATCGCAATCCATGAATCCTGCAGGGTGAATTTGTTCTGAAGGCAAGTTGTTGAATTTTCGTCATTCCCGCGAAGGCGGGAATCTAGTGCGTTCTGGATT
>CAIYWD010000045.1 GCA_903929815.1 uncultured beta proteobacterium | reverse complement strand
TCATTCCCGCGAAGGCGGGAATCCAGACTGCCTTTGTACACTGGTAAACCAACATGCACTGGATTCCCGCCTTCGCGGGAATGACGGCATTTGACATGAGGTCTAAACGGTTATGCCTAGCCACATAAGCGATTTGTAACGACGCAGTTTTGCAGCCATTATCTATATTAACCCCACTTTAGATACTTAAAGATTTATTAAACAAAAACAATGTAACCGTTTAGACCCCCTGACCACATTCCGTGATGTGTTGCTTGGGAGCGCGGGCGTCCCGCCCGCTGCGGGCAAGATGCCTGCGTTCCCAGCTTGGATGCCCATATCTGCGACGGATGGCTGTGATGGGGTCTAAACGGTTACAAAACAATGACTTGACGGAATAATAACTTTTTCTATATTATTAATAATCAACAAGATAGCTATTATAAAGGAACTGAATGCCTAAAGTGGAGCTATATTAATGTATCGTCCTTGGGCTGTCGCAAAGTTCATCGAGCAATAAATCATCAGGCTCATCATTCATACTCCAATAGACCATCAAAATGATCAGTTTTAAGTCTGGCAGGCTAAGTAGGGCAGCAGGTGTTGCCGTCACACGGTCAAGAACGAGTTCAAGTTTGGCATCCGACAGTTTTCCGATAGACTGCAAAAAGCACAGGTAAGCCCAGTTGTCAGTGCCTAAGCGTTTTTGCTCCCACGATGCCAAAATCCGCATGCTTCGTGTGGTGCGATCAGGCACAACAGGTTTTTCAATCAGTTGATGTGCCTGTGTTTTTAAGTCTTGCAGCCACAGCAATGCGCGTTCAATGACATGCTGGTCAAAATTCAGGGCAAAAAGCTGGCGCTGTAGTGCTGGCAAGGTCACAGCACCGCTGGCATGGGCATAATTTTCAAAGACGTAGGCGAGAACTTCAAACATGGCATTACTGTACAAACACGCAAAAACTTCAAAAGCCAAAATAGACACTCAAAGCAGACGTGTATCGCGGCTACAAGCCAAACGTTGAAATAGTCCGCCTGGCAGTCTTGCTAGTTCACCTCCCATTTCAAGCGTCATCAGCACCGCTTGCAGTTGAGCGGTCTCAAGCCCTGTTCTGGCCTGAAGGGCATCGAGTCCCACGGGGTCAAAACCGAGTGCTTCACGAATCATGTGTTCCTGGTCAAAAAGGCCTGTAACGCTTGATGGACGTGCTTCGGTAGCTATTGTTGTCATAGCAATGCTTTGAATATCGGAAAACTCATCCAGAACATCCTGGACGGATTCGACCAGCTTGGCGCCTTGCTTGATGAGGGCATGGCATCCACGCGATTGGGTGGCGTGAATGGAGCCGGGAATGGCGAAGACATCTTTGCCCTGCTCGGCGCTCAGGCGAGCCGTGATGAGAGAGCCTGATTTCAGTGTGGCTTCTACCACCAGTGTGGCGCGTGAGAGGGCTGCAATGAGTCGGTTTCGTCTGGGGAAATTGGCGCTGATGGGAGCACTGCCCAGTGGATATTCGCTGATGATGACGCCATTTTGGGCAATGCGATGTGCCAGGGTATGGTGTACTTTGGGATAGACCCTGTCCAATCCCGTTCCAACAACCGCTATCGTCAGAGCATGGTCTGCCTGACTGCTGAGCGCACCTTCGTGAGCGGCGCCGTCAATGCCTAGCGCCAATCCACTGACAATCGTCAAACCTGCTTGTGCCAGCGTTTTAGAAAAAAGACGGGCATTTTCGATGCCCTGCGGCGTTGGGTTGCGGCTGCCTACGACAGCCAAACATCGGTGACGGTCGATGGGTAAGTATTTTGCTACTGAATCAAGAGCTTCCAACGCTTGACTGTCAAGCGTTACAGGCCGATTTTCCATAAATTGTGCATTACCCAAAAGGTAGAGCATCAAGGGCGGGTCATCGAGTTCAAGCAGCGCTTGGGGATAGCCGGCATCGCCTAACGTGAGCACCTGGCGCTGATGCGCATCAGGCGCGCTGTGCTGTAGCCAATCCCACGTGGTGGCCAGCAAAGAGGCAAGCTCTGGCGGTGTGGTCACCAAAGCACTGACCTGTGCAGACGAAACCACCTGTTGCAAGGCGCTGACCGATTGCGCAAAAATAGCTTCGGGAACACCAAATGCCCCCAGCAGCTTGCGTGCAGTGACGTTGCCGACACCCGAGCTTTGCGTGAGCCTAAGCCAGGCTTCAAGCTCTTGACGTTGTATCATCATTAACGGGGGCTGATGAGCCGGTCGCCGGCCTTGACCCCTTGATCGATGTCCAGCACCAAAGCATAAGACACCTTCTCAAACGGCAAGAACACCATGAGCAAGCCACTGCGTTCATCGGGCAGTTTGATTTGTGGCAGGCTGGGGTCGGTTTTGTCAATCAGACGACTGCCGTCATTCATGATGGCCATGACATGACCGCTCTCGATGCCGTCTCGCATTCCCTTGTTGATGGCCACCACCTGATTTTGTGCAGCATTGGCTACGGCACTGCCATAGACCGACACAATGCGCGCCTCCAGTGACACGGGTGATGCATGGGGCACATAGCTTTGAATCTGGCGGGGAGGATCGGGCAACAGACGGTCTCCCACACGCATTTCTTCTTTGGCAGCAATGATGTCAATGGTGGCGGGAACAATGTCAGTCAGTCCTTTGCCTTGTGCATCCATGCGGCTTTGGGTGGTCTCGCTACGCTGCAATTTGGCGGTACCCACATATCGCGCTTCATAGCCAAGCACTTCACCGGTCAGGGGGTCTTTGAGTGCCGTAGCGTTGCGAAACACGCGAAAAATCTGGTATTTTTTGGTAGTGTCATCCTGCAAAGGGTAACCGGCTGGGCCGCGGGCGTAGGCGCGATCTCCTCGTGTGAGTAACACACGGCCTTCCTGCGTGGCCACAATGCGCGCCGCCGTGCCCAGGTTGGCATCATCCGCAATGATGGGTTCGGCCAAAAAAGGTTCGATCAGGTGACTTTTCAAGGTAGGCAAGGCACCCGCGCTGATGTTTTCAATGCGGGTACGTGGCGATATTCGAACCGTGTTCAAGTCACCAGGCGCATTACCGTTACCGTCTATTCCCAGGCGCAATCGCGCACGGCCATCACGTGTGTCCAGAAACAAAGTTTGCCCGGGATAAATAAGATGCGGGTTTTTGATGTCTGCCATGTTCATGCCCCACAGTTCAGGCCAGCGCCACACACTTTTCAGGAACAATCCAGAAATATCCCAGAGAGTGTCTCCAGCTCGTATGGTGTAGCTAGGGGGTGCGTTGGCTGCCAACTCGCTCAATGCGACACCGCTTTGCGATACTTGCTCGGCAGTGGAGCGCTGCGCCGCCGTGGGAGGAGGGAGTTTCGCCAGAGACAATGTGCAAAGCAGGGACGCAGCGGCCAGAGCCAGCGTTGGCGCAAGGGTGTGAAAAGAAAGTTTGTTCATGGTATTGGGCATTCTGTTGAATGGTGTGGTATTTTGCACCAGTCCAAAGTCATATTAAGCGACGAAGCCAGTTCTTGAGTTCCTGGGGTGCGATGTAAAGTGACGTGGAGCAGCCAATATGGATACATACAAGGAAAAGAGTGAGGTCAATTTATTCGCCTATTTTACTACCAAAAAGATAGCTAACTACGCAAGCAGGACGGGCGCTAGAGGCCGATTTGTCATACAAAAACACTCACTCCAATTCGCGCAGCTTGACGTGTGAATATTGCTTCACATCACTTTGAATCGCACCCCAGTTCTTGAGAAAATAGCGAAAATAGCAACACATATTTCAACCGACATCATGGCTCTACTCCCCATTCTTTGCTACCCTGACCCCAAATTGCACACCAAAGCCAAACCTGTGGAAGACTTTGGTGCGCGTTTGCGGACATTGATTGATGACATGCTAGTGACCATGTACAGCGCCAAAGGCATTGGTTTGGCAGCCACCCAGGTGAATGTGCATGAACAGTTGATTGTGATCGATGTCTCTGATCGTCGCAACAACCCTTTGGTGCTGGTCAACCCCAGGCAAGTCTGGAGCAGTGATGAGACACAATTTAGCGAAGAAGGTTGTCTGTCTGTTCCTGGCATCTACGATCAGGTGCTGCGTCATGCCTGCGTCAAGGTCGAGGCGCAAGACTCCCAGGGACGGCAGCGGTTGATGGAGGCAGAGAGTCTGTTGGCTGTTTGCATTCAGCATGAAATGGATCATCTGTTGGGCAAGGTGTTTGTAGAGTACCTTTCCATGCTCAAGCGCAAACGCATCAAGACCAAAATGCTCAAAGCCCAGCGAGAGAACCACGAATGAGACTTGTTTTTGCGGGTACACCCGAATTTGCAGCCGTTGCGCTGTCTCATTTGTTGGCAGACGGGCATGAGGTGGTGTTGGTTTTGACCCAGCCTGACAGACCGGCTGGGCGCAAAATGAAAATGCAGGCATCACAGGTCAAGCAACTCGCCCAGTACCACAACATTGCCGTGGTTCAGCCGCGCAGTTTGCGCCTTGACGGCAAGTATCAAGGCGATGCCCAGACAGCTCATGCCGCCCTGCAAGCCACACAAGCCGATGCCATGGTGGTCGCCGCCTACGGGCTGCTACTGCCGCAGTGGGTGCTGGATGCTTTTCGCTTTGGCTGCTTTAATATTCATGCCTCATTGTTACCGCGCTGGCGAGGTGCTGCGCCCATCCACCGTGCCATTGAAGCCGGCGATACCCACAGTGGGGTGACCATCATGCAGATGGACGCAGGGCTGGATACGGGTGCTATTGCTGCGATGGAGTCACTGCCTATTTTGGACACCGACACCACCGGCACGCTGCATGACAAACTGGCACAAATGGGGGCGTGCCTGATGGTACAAGTCTTGAAGTCTTTGGAACAGATGGCACTTCTACCCCAGCCGCTGACGGGCATGAGTTACGCTGCCAAAATTGACAAGCGCGAGGCTCAAGTCGATTGGTCTGTGCCAGCGCAAACCCTATGTCGCAGGGTGCGTGCTTTCAATCCATCCCCCGGTGCATTCACTCTATGGGAAGGTGAACTACTCAAAATCTGGTCGGCACAAGTGGCTGATACAAGAGCGCCCAAGTCTGCAAGTTATGGACAAATTATGGCTGTAACCCTTGCTGGCATTGCGGTGGCAGCTATTGATTCAATCGTGTTATTGACGCAAGTGCAGCGATCAGGCGGTAAGCGTTTGGCCCTGGCAGATTTTTTGCGCGGCACTCACCTGCAGCCAGGGCAGGTGCTTGGTGAAATATATGTCGATACTCAACCGTGAAACCGTGAACAGCATGGGATACCCAATGGTTTTTCTGAGTCTAAAATACGTTCACTATTTTTTATCAAGCGGTTTATGGACATTATTTGTTTTTCCTCTACGTATTCACGTACGTATTCACGGCATATAGTGTCAGTTTCACTGGTGTTGATTCAGACAGACCAGACTGACAGATATTTCACGCCTTTGCCATTTTGAAAGAGGGTCAATTCATGGAAACAACGAACTCCAATTCATATCAGCGCCTTAATGCAGCGCGTGGTATAGGAATGATGGGATCTCAGCTTAGCTTGTGCAAAATTTTGAAAACTGTGGTCGATAGCATGGTGGCCGATTTGCCCAAAATTGACGCTGCACTGCTGTCAGAAGATGTCCCCGCAGCCAATCGCATATTGCACGCCATCAAGGGTTATATGCCCATCTTTGCTTGCGATGCCTTGATCGCACAAGTCACTACCATAGAAAAAATCAGCAAGACTGAGCCTGTTGCTGTTGTGCTGCCTCTTTACAGGGAACTTGCTCCCGAACTGCAGGCACTCATCGTTGAAATTCGCGCTTTTCTGGCGAACAATTGAAACCTTGGTATTCTGGGTGTCAACCTGGGAAGTTTCTTGTATTGCAGTGAAGCATTTATCATTCAAAGAATGCTTTGTTTTCATAAATTTACAACAGTCAATTTCGTCTGTGTTTTATAAGATAGGTTCAAAATGAGAATCTCACTTGCCCGGATTCTGGTCGTTGAAGACGATGAAGTGATGCGCAGTTTTGTGGTCAATAGCTTGCGTCGTCTTGGTATTCAGTCTATTGAGACCGCATCAGATGGTGTGAGCGCTTTGCGTGCCATGATTGTCTTCAAGCCCGATCTGGTTTTGACAGATGTTCACATGAAACCCATGGATGGCATTGAATTTGTTCAGCAATTGCGAACACACAGCAGCCCTATGGTGAAAAACATGCGCGTGATTTTCATGAGTGCAGATGCCAGCACTGCCACGCTGGAGACGACCATGCCGCTAGGCACTTTCGGGTACATCGTCAAGCCGCCTCGTCTTGAAACCTTGCAAGCCAAAATCGAGCTGGCCTTGCGTTGACACATTAGCCCATTCTTAAGGCATCAATGACCATGTTTACGCCTGCAACCGCAATTTTGCGTCCCTTGTCAGGGCGTACACGTTTTTGGGCGCTTCCTTCTCCGTTGCTGATTGCTTTGGGCATCATTGTCTTGATGCACTTCGTTGAACGCGGTCCAGATTCAAGCAGCAATTGGTGGGTCACGATGGTGGCCGTGTTGGGTGTAGCACTTTGGGTCTATTTTCAGGCGGCGTTTTTTCAGATTACCCAGACAGAACGTGATCGAACCGAAAACGCGATGCGTTCAGTATCGCAAGGTAACCTCACCAATACATCCGATGGGGGTGTGAGTACCTTGGGCAATTTTGGGCGACACCTTGAAATCATGATTGCCAACATGTCCAGCATGGTGGCCAACATTCGCACGGCTGCTGTCTTGCTGGGCGACACCGGCAAAAAGCTGGTCGATGACACCCGTTCACTCGCCGAGCGGGCAGAGGCTCAAGGCCAGCACCTGCAACAAACTTCCCTTCACGTTAAGCGCGTCAGTGAAACCGTGGCACGCAATGCGGCTGCGGCGCACGAGGTCAGCATGATGACTTCGAGCTTGCATAATGAGGCCGACTCGGCCGGCACCATGATGAACGATGCCGTGCGAAGCATGGGACCTTTGGAGGTGACCTCAAAACGCATGTCTGAAATCATTGGCGTGATTGACGGCATTGCTTTTCAGACCAACCTGCTTGCTCTCAATGCTGCTGTTGAAGCCGCTCGTGCCGGTGAACAAGGCAGGGGTTTTGCGGTAGTGGCCTCTGAAGTGCGAAACCTGGCCAAACGCAGCCAGACGGCTGCTGCTGAAATTCGCGGGCTGATTGCAGAGTCTTCCGCAAGAGTGGGTGAAACTGTCCAAAGCATCAAGCACATCAACGACAACATGGTCAGTCTTATTTCTGGCATTGCGGAAATTGCCATGAATGTGAACGTCATGGCCGAAGGCAGTGCCACTCAAAGCGCAGCCCTTGAAGAAGTGGTTCACGCTGTGGGCGACCTTGATGTTTTGACACAGGAAAATGCTGCCTTGGTCCATCGGGCAAGCACCAACTCTGACCGCCTGATCGACCAAGCCTCTGTTTTGGAAATCTCGGTAGGAGACATTCAACTTCGCCAAGGTACTGCCGATCAAGCCCGCCAACTGGTGTTTGATGCCTTGGTGCATATTCGCAATACCGATGATGAGCAAGCTCTGCGCGATTTTCATGATCCCCGCAAGGCGTTCATTGACCGTGATATGTACATCTTTATTTTTGACCGAGACGGTTTTTATTCAGTTCACGGTGCCATGCCCGAAAAAGATGGATCTGACTTGCGTGACATGCCGGGCGTAGATGCTGAAAAATTGATTGCTGATGCCTGGGGCTTGTGCGATACAGAACAAGGTGGCTGGGTGACCTACAGCATTCTCAATCCAGTCACCCTTATGGTGCAGTCCAAGACATCGTATGTCGTACCACTGGACGAGAACCATTTGATGGGATGCGGCTGCTACTTCAATTCTCAATGGCTGGACGCATGACAAGGTCGGTTGCCCAAGCGCAGCCAGGTTTGCAAAATGCGCTGGCTTTGGTTGATTTGAGTGAGCAAATATTGCCTGTGTGGGCGCGTCAACTGGTTTCTTCATGCCAACATTCCGAGGAAGCCGTTCAACAAATGCTGGATGCTTTTGATGAGCTGGGTCCACATCTTGATTTGGCTGTTCGTCAGTCCAAGGAAATTACGGCGGCCTTGGCGCAAAGTGAGGGTGGCATGACTCAACTCGCAAAGGCGTGTGATGCTGTCTTGCTACCTGTGTTAAGCGGTTGTACACCAGAGGCTGTTGAAGCGATCCATCGGGTGATCGCCATGATCACCTCCTGTGTAGAGGCGCTGGAGAATATCGCCAAACCTTTTGCTCGCGAAACCCAGATTGTCAGTTTGCAAGTGGATCGCATGTACGAAGGTTTTCAGTACCAGGATCGCATCAGCCAGATGCTCACTTTGTTGCATCAGGACATGAATCGCTTGCAGCAGGCCCTTCATCAGTCTGATACTTCGGTGAGCGCTGAAAAATGGCTTGAACGCCTGGCGGCCACCTATGTGATGACGGAGCAACATCAACAGCATGACGACACACAAGGTGCTGTGGTGGATGATGGAACTACTTTTTTTTGAGGTAACAAGAAGATATGGCACAAACAATTATGGTGATTGACGACTCAGCCAGCTTGCGCCAGGTGGTCTCCATGGCCCTGAAGGGGGCAGGTTACGAGGTGTTGCAAGCAGGTGATGGTCAAGCTGCCCTGGCTTTGCTGGATGGCCGCAAAATCCACATGGCGGTTTGCGATGTCAACATGCCTCGCATGAATGGTATTGAGTTTGTGAGAGCCGCCCGAGCGTTGCCCAACTATAAGTTTTTGCCCGTGTTGATGCTCACCACTGAAACTCAGGAATCCAAAAAAGCAGAAGGCAAGGCCGCCGGTGCCAAGGCCTGGATGGTCAAGCCGTTTTCACCGGCATCGTTGTTGAATGCGGTTTCCAAACTGTGCCTGCCCTGAACTGCTAACCCGTAATGATAGGGTCAGACACGGTTTTATGTATCAGTGATGTTTTCAGGTAACAGGAATATGCCATGAGTAAACCCTTTGAGCTTCCCGAAGAAATGACCATTTACAGCGCCGTTGAAACGCGTGACAAACTGCTGGCTTGGGTGAGCGAGCAAAGTGTCAAAAATTCAGACGTGCTTTTGGTGTCTGCAGCAAAGGTCGCTGAAATTGATGGCGCTGGATTGCAACTGTTGGCTGCCCTGGTCAATATGGATCATCCCTGGAAAATTCTTCAACCCAGCGCTGTTTTTTCATACGCCTGTGATGCCATGGGCTTGACGCAGTGGCTCATGCCTTCGGCACACCCATCTTGAACCATTGAAAAGGTAAATACCATGAGTCATGATGCAGACCAGGACTTTATTGCTGCGGCCATGCCCGCGTTCATCAACGAGGCCAGCGAGCAAACCCATGCCATTGAATCTTTGTTGCTTGAACTGGAAGAACAGCCTGACAACCGTGAGTTACTTGACAATTTGTTTCGCTGCGCCCATACGGTCAAAGGCTCGGCGGGTATTTTTGGTTTGAACAAAGTGGTGGACTTTGCACACCATGTTGAAACCCTGCTTGACAAATTGCGAGAAGGTGACATTCATCTTTCGCCTGAGTTAAGCACCTTGCTACTGCAATGCAATGATCAAATTAAATTTTTGGTTGAAACGGCCTCTGATGAGGCTGCGGACACCGCAGACCAAAAAGACTTGCGGGCAGATTTGGTCATTCAGTTGTGCGCCTACATCGAAAGCGTGGCTGCTGCCGCTATCCCCGCTGATGCCCTGGTATTGAGCCATACGCCGATCATGACTGTATGGAACATTTCTGCCCGTTTTGGTGCAGATACTTTTCGCAATGGCATGGACCCTTTGTCCATTGCCAAATACCTTAAAGTTTTGGGCAGGGTCAAGTCCATGGTGTGTGGCATGGATGCTGTGCCTGCACTGGTCAACCTTAACCCCGAAACCTGTTACTTGAGCTTTGTGATGGCGCTTGAATCCAAGGCCTCGCGTGAAGAGATTGAAGGTGCTTTCAGCTTTGTGGCCGATGACTGTGAGCTTGACATCAAAGCGCCAGAGAGTGTCGAGCAAAAGCTTGTTCGTGCTATTGAAAATATGCCAGACACCCCTCGTCTGGGCGACATGTTGGTATCGGTTGGCGCTGTCAGTCAAAACAAACTGACCGAAGCGCTCTCACATCAAGAGCTGACAATGCCCGCTGCGTCGGGTGAAAAGCCCAAAATTGGCAATCTTTTAGAGGCCTCCGCCGGTGTCGCCCCCGAAGTGGTTGAGGCAGCTCTCAACAAGCAGCAAAAAGCGCGCGAAACCACTGTTGGCGAAGAAAACCGTTATATCCGTGTTCAGGCCGATCGTCTTGATGCCGTCATCAACTTGCTGGGCGAATTGGTCATTGCAGGAGCAGGTGCTAATTTGCTGGCGCGTGAAACCCGCAACATGGCTTTGATTGAAGCCAATTTGCACATGAACAGTTTGATTGAGGAAATTCGCAATGGCACTCTGGGTTTGCGCATGGTGCCTGTGGGTGAAACCTTTAGCCGATTCAGGCGCGTGGTTCGAGACACCGCATCAAGCCTTGGCAAAGAAGTGAACTTTGAAATTGTGGGCGGTGAGGCCGAGCTTGACAAATCCATGGTCGAAAAAATTGCCGACCCCATGATGCACCTGGTACGCAACTCGCTCGATCATGGGCTTGAGCCGCCGCAAGAGCGTGTGGCAGCGGGTAAACCACCTGCGGGTCGTCTGGTGTTGAGCGCACGTCATGAAACCGGGGCCATTTTGATTCGCATTGAAGACGACGGTCGTGGCATTAATCGTGAACGTGTGCTGCAACGTGCCTGGAATCGTGGCTTGGTTGAACCCGGCATTGTGCCCGGCGACGATGCCATCAACATGTTGATTTTTGAAGCCGGTTTTTCAACAGCAGACCAAGTTACCAACTTGTCAGGTCGTGGGGTGGGCATGGACGTGGTGCGTCGCAACATTGAAGCACTGCGGGGTTCTATCAAGCTCCATAGCAGTCCAGGGCGTGGGTTACAGGTGGATATTCGCTTGCCACTGACCCTAGCCATCATCGATGGCTTTTTGGTGGGTGTTGGCAAGGCCAAGTTTGTATTGCCATTAGGTTCAGTAGTGGAAGTGATTGAAGCGGGTGGTCAGAATGTGCGTGTGGATGCCACAGGCCGCCATTGTGTTGAGCTGCGCGGTGCTGTGTTGCCGGTGGTTCGCTTGCGTACCCTCTACAGTGTTGAGTCCACCCTGCCGGATCGCACCAGCGTCGTGGTGGTGAGTTCGCCACGTGGCAAATACGGCATTGAAGTTGAAGTTCTGCTCGGCCAGCAGCAAACCGTCATCAAACCTTTGGGGCGCTTGTTCAAAACCTTGCGTGGCATTTCAGGCTCCAGTATTTTGGGCAGTGGTGAAGTGGCGCTGATTCTGGATGTGGTGTCAATGGGTGAACTGGTGACTGCTGAAGCTGCCAGCGTTAGCGTCAGTGTGTGAGCATGTGTTGATTTGGTAACCGTTTAGACCCCACCATCGTCATTCCCGCGAAGGCGGGAATCCAGACTGCCTTTGTACCCTGGTAAACCAACATGCACTGGATTCCCGCCTTCGCGGGAATGACGGCATTTGACATGAGGTCTAAACGGTTACGTTGATTTGAGTTGGTGTTATTTTTTTATTTTGAAAGGGTTATGCCGTGAAAAAAATTGTTGCCGTCTTGTGTTTTGCTTTTGCCACCCTGCTGGCAGCACCTTGGGCGCATGCTGATGGTTTCAAAGACCTTCGAGCCAAAATGATGGTCGCTAGAGAAACTCTGGTGACGCTTGCCACCGATAAAACAAAGCGCGGTGCAGAGCAGCAAAAACTGGTGAAAGATACGGCTAATGCTGCGAGTGCATTGTTAAACCAGCTCAAAGCGCCCGCAGGCAAAGAGGCTCAGTTCAAGGCACTGGTTGAAACCTGGGGCGCATTCAAAAAGACCCGTGAAACCGAATTGGTTCCGATGATTTTGGCTGGCAAGGAAGACGAAGCCTTGAAACTGGCAGGTGGCATTCAAAAAGAGCGCATCAACAAGTGCATGAGCTTGCTCAGTGAGCTTGGCGGTTAATGTGAAAAAACATGGGAGAGAGAGAACGTATTACCCCTGATGTGCTGATGCTGGATTTTTGAGATTGTTTTGTGCTATAACCCGCGTCCATCATACGTTGATAGCTATCTTTATGGTAGCGTTTCCTGAGTATTTTTCCCCTGCAAGTTGGATTTGAAAAGACTAAAAAGGACAGTTGTATGAGTCTTAAGAATATGAAAATCGGGACTCGTCTGTCCCTTCTTTTGGCTCTGTTGTCTCTTGTGTTGCTCATCACGGGGTGGGTTGGCCTGCGCGCCGCCAGTGACGCCAACACCAAAATGGAACACCAGTATTCCAACGGCATGATGCCACTGGAATATATGTCAAGCATAGAAAGCCTGATGCAGGCCAACCAGATGCTCATTCTCAGGGCTATCATCAATCCGTCAGCCGACAATTCAAAACGTGCGGTTGAGGGGGTGACCGGCAATATTGCCACCATCACCACCACGCTCAAGTTGTTCCACGCCACAGCCAATTCTGAAGCACAACAAAAGCTGATCGCCGACCTGGAAGTCAAACGAGCCGCGTTTGTCAAAGATGGCTTGAACCCCATGGTGGATGCACTCAAAGACAACAGCCCCAGTCGTGCCCTGCTGTTGGATGAGACCCTCACCAACCGTTGGGAAGAACTGTCACCTGTTATTCAAAGCATCAAAAAAATGCAGCTTGAAGATGCCAAGGCAGCTTACATCCTGTCGCAAGCCAGCGCCAACACCACCCGAAATGGCATCATTTTGACCATGGTCGCTGCACTGGCGTTCACCATCGTGTCAGGCTACTTTTTGATCAGAGGCATCACGGCACCCATGCGTCATGCCGTCTCAGTTGCCCAAGATGTGGCTTTCGGCAAGTTTGATGTCACTACAGACATCTACCATCAGGATGAAACAGGCCAATTGCTCAGTGCCATGGCCACCATGCAAGGGGTGTTGGGGCAGTTTTTGAATGCTCAAAATGAAATGGCGCATCAGCACGACCAAGGCATGCTCGATTACCGGATGCCTACAGAGCATCTGCAAGGGTCTTATCGATCGATGGCCGAATCGGTGAACCAATTAGTGCAGTCGCATATTGCCGTCAATATGAAGGTCGTCAAGGTCATGCAGGCCTATACCGAGGGACACCTGGATTTGCAAATGGATCGACTCCCGGGCCAAAAAGCACGCATTACCGAGGCCATGGACAAAGTTCAGGCCACCATGAAGTCAGCCCAAGAAGCCGCCACCTTCAACGAGCGCATTCGCACTGCACTCGATACCGTGTGTGTGACAGTCTCCAATGCCCAGGCTTTGCTGGTACATGCATCGCCGTCGGCCCAAGAATTCCTGAAACTGTTGGGTGGCCCCGGCCTTGATACCGACAAGTTTTACGGCAACAAGCTCAGCAGTTTGTTCAAAGATCCCCAGCACGTCATACGTTTCGACCAAGCTGTGCGCTTGGGTGAAACAGTGGATATGGAAGTTCAGGGTCGCCATCTGCGCCTGCTCGCCAAGCCGGTACGTGACAGCCACGGCACACCCATGGGTCGAATCACTCAATGGATAGACCGCACCGACGAAATTGCATCAGAACAAGAACTTGACAACATGGTCAATGCAGCCACGCAGGGCGACTTCCATGGCAGACTTCACATGGACAATAAAACTGGATTTTTTGCCAAAATTTCAAACGGCATGAACCAACTGATGGACATCAGCGAACAAGGTCTTGAAGATGTTGCTCGTGTCATGCTCGGTGTGGCACAGGGTGATTTGACTCAGCGAATCACCCACGAGTACCACGGTTTGTTTGGTCGCGTCAAAGACAGCGTGAACACGTCGAGTGACAACCTGACTCGTGTGATTGGTGAAGTTCGTGAAGCGTCAGACGCACTCACCAGTGCTGCCAACCAGTTGAGCATCACCGCACAATGTTTGAGCCAGGCAGCCAGCGAGCAAGCCTCATCGGTTGAAGAAACCACTTCGCAAATTGCAGTGATGTCGGTCTCCATCAACCAAAACAGCGCTAGCGCCAAAATCACAGACGGCATGGCCACCAAAACCACCCATGAAGCCAAAGATGGCGGAAGCGCCGTCAGTCATACGGTGGTAGCTATGAAACAAATAGCATCCAAAATTGGTATCGTCGATGACATTGCCTACCAAACCAACCTGTTAGCCCTCAACGCAGCCATTGAAGCCGCCAGAGCAGGTGAGCACGGCAAGGGCTTTGCAGTAGTGGCTGCCGAGGTTCGCAAACTGGCCGAACGCAGCCAGGAAGCTGCCAAGGAAATTGGAGAACTGGCGCTCAGTAGCGTCACGACCGCTGAGCGTGCGGGTAAATTGTTAAACGAAATCGTACCCAGCATTCAAAAAACCAGTGAACTGGTTCAAGAAATTGCAGCAGCCAGTTCAGAGCAAAGTGAATCTGTCACACAAATTGGTGGTGCCATGGGGCAATTAAGCCAAGCCACCCAGCAAAACGCCAGCGCAGCAGAAGAACTCGCAGCCACCAGCGAACAACTCTCAGGCCAAGCCGAGCAACTTCAGCACAGTATTGCATTTTTCAACACGGGTGAAAAGGTATGCCTAAAAGACAGCCGCCAGTTATTGCAGGAGCGTAGCAGAGGTGGTGCGACACCCTTGCTGGCTACGCCCATCCGCAACATAGTCACCGGTAATTTCAAGGCTTACTAAGGATATGGTCAATAATCAGTTTTGTATTTGTCTCGTCAAATTTGAGCGCACTGCGTCGTTACAAATCGCTGATGTGGCTGGGACACACTGCGCGATTTGCGCCTGGCATGGCATCTTTAACTCTGACGGCCAAATGCACAACTTACTGTTGACCATATCCTCACGAAAAAAACCATTGTTTTCTGGCAAGTCTCAACCATCATGGAGTTTTTTTATATGAATTTTCGTAACCTCAAAATTGGTACACGCCTGTTTATCACTTTCGGGCTGATCGTGTTTTTTTCGGTGATCATGGCCATCATGGCCGTGATAGACATCTCCAGCATTCAATCCAATCTGGAAGAAGTGGTCATCAGTAACTTTGCCAGAATCCGTATCAACACCAAGTTGGCAGAATCTGTACACGTCGTTGCGAGGGTGGTGCGCTCATCGATCCTTTACGAGGATGTAACGGCCAGAAAGCGGGAAGTGGCAAGATTCACGAAAGCGCGAGAAGATTACACCAAAGAATGGGAGGCTTTGCAAACTTTTTCCGTCAGTAGCACTGGCAAAGCCAATCTTGAAAAAATTGCACAGGCCAAAGTGAAGGCGCTTGAGCTTAATAACAAAGTGCTGGAGTTGGCGCAAAACTACAAAATACCAGAGGCAACTGCCTTGCTGACCGCAGAGGCAGCTCCTGCCTTGACTTTATTGCTTGAAGCCATTGAAGAAAACATCGCCTACTATGAAAACGAGAACAAGGTAGATTTTGAAAAATCTGAGGTGGAGTACCGGTTAACCCGCAATGTGCTCATCAGTGTCAGTGTTTTGAATGTATTGTTTGCAATACTTTTTGGCTGGATGATGACTCGATCCATCACTACACCCATCTCCAAAGCGCTTCAGGTGGCAGATGACGTGGCCGATGGCAAGCTAGATGGCAACATTGTGGTGGATCGCGGTGATGAAACAGGTATTTTGATGCAATCCCTTGCCAAAATGCAGTCGGTTTTATGCCAGTTTCAAGCTGCCCAGCAGGATATGGCTACCCAGCATGACAAAGGCCAGATTGACCACCGTATGCCTACCCAAGGCTTGCCTGGGGCTTACGGTGTGATGGCTGAGTCCACCAACAGCATGGTGCAGTCTCACCTTGCCGTCACGATGAAAATCGTCGACGTGGTGTCTGGCTATACCGAAGGCAAACTTGATGTTGCCATGGATCGCCTGCCTGGTCAAAAAGCGCATATCAGCGATGCCATGGACAAAGTGCAACTCGCTTTGCGTGATGCAGCACAGGCTGCGAGTTTTAACTTGCGAATCCGTCAGTCGTTGGACAGTTTGCCAGAGTGCGTGACGGTCTCGGATGCCAACACCATTTTTGTCCATGCCACGCCGGCTGCCAAACAAATGCTGAAATTGGTGGGTGGCTCCGGCTTTGATGCGGACAAGCATTACGGCAACAAACTCAGCAGCCTGTTCAAAAATCACGACACAGCAGTCAAGTTTGACCATGCAGTGCAGTCAGGCCTTGCAGAGGATATTGAGATGGAAGGGCGTCAGATACGCTTGCTGGCCAAGCCCATCCTGGACAACGCAGGCAAGAACATTGGGCGTGTCACACACTGGGTGGATCGCACCGAAGAAATGGCCTCCGAGCGCGAAGTGGCTCATATTGTGGCTGCAGCCGGTTTGGGTGACTTCTCACAACGTATCAAAACCGAGGGCAAAACGGGCTTCCTGGCCAACCTGAGTACAGGTATGAATGAACTTGTACAGACCTGCGAACAAAGTCTGAATGATGTTGCCAGCGTACTTGCCACTGTAGCTGAAGGCGACTTGACCCAGCGCATCACACGCGACTACCATGGGCTGTTTGGCAAGGTCAAAGACAGTGTCAATGCATCGAGTGACAACCTGACCCGCGTGATTGGTGAAGTGCGAAGTGCAGCAAATGCCCTCACCGGTGCGGCCAGTCAGGTGAGCGCTACCGCCCAGTCCTTGAGTCAGGCGGCC
The DNA here is from genome assembly GCA_903929815.1 of uncultured beta proteobacterium. Lineage (GTDB taxonomy): Bacteria > Pseudomonadota > Gammaproteobacteria > Burkholderiales > Burkholderiaceae_C > Rhodoferax. The sequence goes on along the minus strand of CAIYWD010000045.1, from coordinate 18,998 downwards.
AGCGAACAAGCGGCATCGGTTGAAGAATCTACTTCGCAAATTGAGGTCATGTCGGTGTCCATCAACCAAAACAGTGACAACGCCAAAGTGACCAACGGCATGGCCACCAAAACCACCAAAGAGGCCAAAGACGGTGGAAGCGCCGTCAGTCATACGGTGGCGGCTATGAAAAAAATAGCATCCAAAATCAGTATCGTTGATGACATTGCCTACCAAACTAATTTACTGGCATTGAACGCTGCCATTGAAGCAGCCAGGGCAGGGGAGCACGGCAAAGGCTTTGCGGTAGTGGCAGCCGAAGTTCGCAAGCTCGCTGAACGTAGCCAGGAAGCAGCCAAGGAAATTGGTGAACTGGCGCAAAGCAGCGTGACCACTGCAGAGCGTGCCGGTAAGTTGCTCGAAGAAATCGTTCCCAGCATTGAAAAAACCAGTGAGCTGGTGCAAGAAATTGCAGCAGCCAGTGCCGAGCAGAGCGAATCTGTCACTCAAATTGGTGGCGCGATGGGGCAGCTCACCCGAGCTACCCAGATCAATGCCAGCGCTTCTGAAGAACTGGCAGCGACCAGTGAGGAGCTTTCAAGCCAGGCGGGGCAACTGCAGCAAAGTATTGCATTTTTTAATACGGGTGTTGAGCAACCAACTGGGCGGAGTCGTCAAGCATGGCCAGTACCCAAAAGTCGCACGGGTACCACTCTCCGATCCAATACACCCCTGCTTTCTACCTCTGTGCGCGGTTCAGGGTCTGGTCATTTCATACCCTACTAACTTGTAGGACCACCGCTCTATCCATTAGCCATCAAAGCTATTTCACCTGAGGCCACTCATCGTGCTTTTCTATGCACTCAAGGTCGTCCTCTCAGCCGTTGTCATCGTGGCTGTGTCCGAGATTGCAAAGCGCCATTCCGGCATGGCTGCGCTGGTGGCAGCTCTTCCGCTTACCTCTTTGTTCGCCTTCATTTGGTTACACGTTGAGGGGTCGTCTTCCACGTTGATCGGTGAGCTTTCAATGCAAGTGTTCTGGCTCGTTCTGCCATCGCTTGTCTTGTTTTTTGTATTGCCCGTTTTGCTCAAGCTGGATATGAACTTTTGGTTGTGTTTGGGTATTTCGGCAGCAGCAACGGCTGCGTGTTACCTGGTCATGCTGCCGTTGCTGCGCAAGGTTGGAGTTCAGCTATAAAGCTGCGGCCAAAGGCTCTCATTTGTTGATATTCAAATTCGCCGCCAAGGCTCGTCAATACTGCATAGTTTGCTATTATTTTGATATGTTATTAAGTAGAAAATGGATGGCTGCTGTCTTATCTTTCATTGAGTCGGTTTTACCATTCCCAGGAACGTTGAAATGAAATTGAACGATTTGAAAATTGGTATCCGTCTGATGCTTTTGTTGGCGGTACTGGTCGTGGTACTGATTGTCATCGCTGCGACGGGGCTTCGCTCGCTGGGTATGGCCAACGAAAGGTTGAAGACGATGCAATCTGATCAACTGGTGCCACTGAACCAGTTGGCCCAAGTGGAATCGCTCATGCAAGAAAACCAATTGCTGCTTTCGCGCGCTGTGTCTAATTCTTCCGTTGAAAATTCTGCGGCAGCGGTCAAGCGTGTGACTGAAAACATTTTAAAAATTGCCAGTACATGGGAAACTTACTGTGCCAACCAACTGACTGAAGAAGAGAAGAAGCTGGTGCAAAGTTTTCAGGTCAAACGCGAATCTTTTTTACAGAATGGCATTTTTCCCATGGTTGATGCCCTTCGATCCAACAGCGTTGACGTAGCAAGTCTTTACGAACCCAATGTGGCTACGCTTTGGGATGAAGTGTCTCCCGTTATCAGGGGTTTGCAAAAGCTACAGATGGACGTGGCCAAAACAGAGTACCAACATTCTCTGGCAAGTTTTGAAATCACGCGCATGCTGGTTGTGGTGGTGTTGTTGCTTGCGATTGCTTTTGCGCTTGGTTTTGGGTTTTACCTGATACGCAGTATCACCCTACCCATGAAACTTGCTCTGGAAATTGCAGACAATGTGGCGGAGGGTCGGTTTGATAAAAAAATAGTTGCAACAAGCAAGGACGAAACCGGCCAAATGCTGAAAGCCATGGAAAAAATGCAGAATGTTCTGGGGCAGTTTCAATCTGCCCAGAACGAAATTGCCAAACAACATGCCGTAGGAATGATTGATTACCGAATAGACCCGCACGAATTGCCCGGAACGTATGCATCCATGGCCAAGAGCATCAATGACCTGGTAGATTCGCATATAGCCGTCAACATGAAAGTGGTAGAGGTGGTGCAGGCTTATACCGAAGGTCGCCTGGATGTGACCATGGATCGACTGCCAGGCCAAAAGGCACGTATCACCGATGCAGTGGACAAGGTTCAGGCAGCCATGAAGTCAGCCGCTGAGGCTGCCACCTTTAATGAGCGCATTCGTACAGCATTGGACACCGTGTGTGTGACAGTATCCAATGCTCAGGCTCAACTGGTGCATGCTTCGCCGTCGGCCAAAGAAGTGCTCAAACTCTTGGGGTGTGATCACTTCGACACTGACAAGTTTTATGGCAACAAACTCAGCAGTCTGTTCAAAGACCCACAGCACGCAGTCCTCTTTGACCAAGCTATCCATTCAGATGCTGTCGTTAACATGGAAGTTCAGGGTCATCAGTTGCGTATCTTGGCCAAGCCTGTGTGTGACAGCCAGGGTCAACCCATAGGTCGCATCACCCAATGGATGGATCGCACGGACGAAGTAGCTTCAGAACAAGAGCTTGACACTATGGTCAATGCGGCCACACAGGGCGACTTCAGCGCCAGACTGTGCCTGAATAACAAAACTGGATTTATTGCCAAAATTTCAGGTGGTATGAATCAACTGATGGACATCAGTCAACAAGGTCTTGAAGATGTAGCGCGTGTGATGCTCGCTGTTGCCCAAGGTGATTTGACCCAGCGCATTACCCACGAATACCACGGCTTGTTCGGTCAGGTCAAAGAGAGCGTCAACACCTCCAGTGACAATTTGACCCGCGTGATTGGCGAAGTGAGTGCTGCTGCAGATGCGCTCACCGGAGCAGCCAACCAGGTCAGCGCCACCGCCCAATCCTTGAGCCTGTCAGCCAGCGAGCAAGCGGCATCGGTTGGGACCACCACCTCGAAAATTATGGCGATGTCAGCTTCCATCAACCAAAACAGCGACAACGCCAAAGTCACCAATGGCTTGGCTACCCATACAACCAAAGAGGCAAAAGACGGCGGAAGCGCCGTCAGTCATACGTTGGATGCTATGAAACAAATAGCATCCAGGATTGGGATCATCGATGACATTGCCTACCAGACCAATTTGTTGGCGCTCAACGCCGCCATAGAAGCTGCAAGAGCAGGTGAACATGGCAGGGGTTTTTCGGTGGTGGCAGCCGAGGTTCGCAAACTGGCCGAGCGCAGCCAGGAAGCTGCCAGGGAAATTGGGGAACTGGCGGTTAGCAGTGTGACCACTGCTGAACATGCCGGAAAGTTATTGGACAAGATCGTTCCCAGTATCCAGAAAACCAGTGCGTTGGTGCAAGAAATTGCGACAGCCAGTTCAGAGCAAAGCGAATCTGTGAAACAAATTGGCAGTGCCATGGGGCAGCTCAATAAAGCCACCCAGCAAAACGCCAGTGCGTCAGAAGAGCTTGCTGCCACCAGCGAGAATCTACTCGGTCAGGCATCTCAACTTCAGGACAGCGTCGCGTTTTTCAACACCCTACCAACCCATGGACATGTTCACCCAGCACAATGTGTAGCACCCCCATCACAACTCAGCCTCGCTGCTCGCAGCTCCCGTTTGTCGGAGCGCTACAGCCCCTTTCAAACCTTATTGAGGTAGCGCCATGACTCATCACCAGTCTCTGACCGGATTTTCGGAAAAAACACCGATCGGTCACCACACCAGCAAAGAAGACAGCTTGCAATACCTGACCTTTGGTTTGGGTGATGAAGTCTTCGCCATCGATATCCGCAGTGTTCGCGAGATCATTCAGCACAGCGCCATGACGATTGTGCCCCTGATGCCCGCCTTCGTTCGGGGTGTCATCAACCTGCGCGGCTCTGTGGTGCCGGTGATTGACTTACAGTCCCGTTTTGGCAGGGCAAGGGCGCAAATTGGCAAGAAAACCTGCGTCATCATTTTTGATGTAGGCACTGAGAGTGACAAAGTCGAATTGGGCCTGCTGGTCGATTCTGTCAGCGAGGTGATTGACATTACCCTGTCCCACATCGAGCCTCCTCCTCAATTTGGATCCACCATTGCACGCGAATTTATTCACGGGCTAGGCAAGATAGGTTCTGAATTTATCGTCATCTTGGAGCCTGAAAGGGCATTGAATATTGACGATATGGCGGCTTTGGCTAAACAACATCAAGCGGTGTAATGTTAATGTTAAGGATATGGTCAATAATAAGTTGTGCATTTGGCTCGTCGGATTTGGGCGCACTGCGTCGTTACAAATCGCTTATGTGGCTAGGCCACACTGCGCGATTTGCGCCTAGCATTGCATCCCAACTCTAACGGCCCAATGCGGAACTTATTGTTGACCATATCCTGAGACCGATGTATGAAATACAAAATTGAACCCACAAGACATGAACGGATCATGCGCGAGGATGACTTCATTGTCTCCAAGACTGACCTCAAAGGCCATGTGACCTACTGCAACCGGATTTTTATCGAGTTTTCAGGTTACAGCGAAAGCGAACTCCTAGGCGCGCAGCACAACATTATTCGTCACCCCGACATGCCGCGTGGCGTATTTCAGTTTTTGTGGGATACCCTAGCGCAAAAGAAGGAGTGTTTTGCTTACGTTAAAAACATGTCCAAGGATGGCGGGTTTTATTGGGTATTCGCCAACGTCACACCTGATCTGGACACGCAAGGCCATCCGGTAGGCTATTTTTCGGTGCGTCGCAAGGCAAAACCTTCGGCCATTGCTGTGGTGAGCGATATTTATAAGGCCATGCAAGATGAAGAGCGTCGTGCAGGTACCAAGGACGCTTGCAATGCGTCGCTGGCTTGGCTAGACACTGTGTTGAAGCAAAAAGGAGTCAGCTATGAGCAACTCATCTTGTCGCTGTGAGGGCTGGGGCTATGCTTGGGCGATGGCGCTGCTCTTGGTAGCGGGTGCCTTGTTGCAAAGCTGGCATGAAGACTGGAGTGTGTTTGTATTGATTTGGGTGGTGCCTGCCATGCTGTGCCTGGTGGTTTGGAGTTTGAATTTGCGCAGTCAACGTTTGCGTGTCCTGGAAATTCAGACCGTAGCAAAGGATGTGGCAAACGGAAAATTTGAGCGTCGCCTTCATCACATCCCTACAAAGGGCTTGTTTCATGATGTGTGCTGGGACTTTAACGACATGCTGGATCAACTTGAAGCCTGTTTTCGTGAACAGGCCACAGCCTTGCACTACGCCAGCAATGCCCAATACTTCAGACGCGCACAGGCAGCAGGCTTGCGGGGTTCATTTCAGACAGCGCTGAACCAAACCAATGCATCCTTACAAACCATGGCCAATAACGTCGCGGCAGAACAGTTGGCAGCCCACGAAAAGCGCATGGCTCAGGAAAAAGAACATGCCATTGCTCAGCACAATCTGCGTATCAAACTTGCTTTTGACAGCCTGCCAGAATGTGTGACCGTCTCGGATACGCAAGGCGGTTTTGTCTATGCCACACCGGCTGCTTGCTCTGTGCTGAAAAAATTTGGTGGACCAGAATTTGATATGCAGGATTATGACGGCAAGAAACTCAGTCACATCCTGAATAATCCGGATGCCGTGGCTAAGTTTGATGCAGCCATGTTGACCGGACAAACCATTGATATTGAAAAAGATGGTCATCAATTTCAACTCCTGGCCACGCCCATTCGAGATGTTCACGGTGTCACGTTGGGTCGAATTACCCGCTGGATTGATCGCACCGAAGATGTTAAATCAGAAATTGAACTTGCCAATATCGTTGCTGCAGCCGGTATTGGTGACTTTAGCCAACGGATTGGGTTGGAGGGCAAGAAAGACTTTATTGCCGATTTAAGCATCGGCATGAATGAGCTTTTGCAAACCACTGAGCAGGGCCTAGATGATGTGTCGCGAGTCCTTTCTGCCTTGGCTGAAGGTGACTTGACTCAACGTATCACTCATCACTATGCCGGTTTGTTTGGCAAGGTCAAAGACAGTGTCAACACCACCAGCGACAATTTGACGCGCGTCCTGGGTGAAGTTCGTGCCGCAGCAGATGCTCTTTCTGGCGCAGCCAACCAGGTCAGCATGACAGCACAGTCCTTAAGCCAAGCGGCCTGCGAGCAAGCAGCCGGTGTAGAGCAAACTACGGATTCCATTGCTGTCATGTCAGGTTCCATCAGCCACAACAGCGACAACGCACGTGTCGCCGATGGCATGGCCGCCCAGACTACCAAAGAGGCGGTTGAAGGTGGAGATGCCGTCAGTCAAACAGTGATTGCCATGAAACAAATAGCATCAAAAATTGGGATTGTGGATGACATTGCTTACCAAACCAATCTTTTGGCATTGAACGCGGCCATTGAAGCAGCCAGGGCGGGGGAGCATGGCAAGGGTTTTGCGGTGGTGGCCGCTGAGGTTCGCAAGCTCGCTGAGCGCAGCCAGGTGGCAGCCAGGGAAATTGGGGAGCTTGCACGCAACAGCGTGAGCACATCGGAGCGTGCCGGCAAATTACTGGATGCCATTGTGCCCAGCATTCAAAAAACATCTGCACTGGTTCAAGACATTGCCGCAGCGTCAGCAGAGCAAAGCGACACTGTGACCAAAGTTGGCGCGGCCATGAAAAACTTGAGCAAATCCACACAGCACAATGCGTCTGCCTCAGAAGAATTGGCGGCTACCAGCGAAGAGCTTTCAGGTCAGGCAGAGCAGTTGCAGCAAAGTATTGGTTTTTTCAATATTGGGGATGGCACAAGTGTGGCAGCAGACCGATTTACAAAACCAGCCAGACCCACCGCTACAGGCAGGCGCTTGCCAGCATCGACCGTTGCAAGTACCAATCAAATCACCTTTTACTGAACCTGAACCCCACATCCCCACCTGTGAGATCATGCACCATGAACATCAATAGCGACATTGAAGAACGCACACGGCTTGCCGGTACCAATAAATTTGAACTTTTGCTCTTTCGCTTGGGCGAAACCCCCAGCACGGGTGAGCGAGAGTTGTATGGCATCAATGTATTCAAGGTTCGAGAGGTGCTGGTCATGCCAAAAATCACGGTACTGGCCAATGCCCACGAACATTTGATGGGGGTGGCCAATATTCGCGGTCAGATCATTCCTGTGATCAACCTTTCTGCTGTCGTGGGATGCAAGCCAAGGCAAGGTCATACTATTTTGATGGTGACCGAATTTGCACGCACAGTGCAAGCCTTTGCGGTAGAAGATGTTCGCGAAATTGTTCGGCTGGACTGGGATCAGGTGTTGCCGGCAGAGGGGACTCACGCAGGTTCACTGGTGACTGGAATTGCCCGTCTTGACCCGGGTAATCCCGAAACACGGCTAGCCCAGGTGCTTGATGTTGAACAAGTGCTTCGCAACGTAGCGCCGGCTAGCAAAGAGGATTTGGATCGTGAAGTGGTTGGGCCTGAGCTACCGATGCAGCCGGGTACCAAAATTTTGGTGGCGGATGATTCGTATGTGGCGCGCTCGGTGATCGAAATTGGCCTCAAAGCCATGGGTGCACCTTTCATCATGACCAAGACCGGCAAAGAGGCTTGGGATTATTTGTTGGGCGTAGCGGATCAGGCCAAGGCAGATGGTACGCCAGTCAAAAATAAAATTGCAGCGGTATTGACCGACCTGGAAATGCCTGAAATGGATGGATTTACCCTGACCCGTTTGATCAAGCAAGATGTGCGCTTCAAGGGTATTCCTGTCGTGATCCATTCTTCACTGACGGGCACTACCAACGAAGGCCACGTTAAAGGAGTGGGGGCTGACGGTTATGTGGCCAAGTTTTCGCCGCGTGAGCTAGCAGCCAATTTGCGACGGGTATTAAGCTAACTGTCATGACATCCAGGCAGCCCTGAATGATGAAAGAATTTTTTACCATAAAAAGTGCCTGTAACCCTTATGGGATAAGGATACATTGCTATTGTTTTCTTTTCTTTGTTCGTTCACGTTAACCAGCATGACACATCCAGCCGTCCTGCACAACGAAAGTACACACACCCTGAAAGCGAGGGCAAGATGCCCTTGCTACCAGGTTCATTCACATTCATTCACATCGAGTACGTCATGAGCAGTAAACAGTTTTCTTTATTTGATCGCCTCTTTAAAGGTGCTGAAATCAACCGTCGTCTCACCTTATTGGAGGACGAACTCAAGGTGCGCACCAACATCATGAACCTGACGAGCATCGTGTCTGAGTCGGATAAAAAAGGCGACATTACCAGCATCAATGAAAAATTCATACAGGTGTCGAAATACAGCCGCAGTGAACTGGTGGGGCATCCGCACAGCACCACGCGCCATCCCGATATGCCAAAGGAAACTTTTCGGCAAATGTGGGCCACCATTGGGCGTGGCGATATTTTTCGGGGCATCATTAAAAACCGCGCCAAAGATGGCACGCCCTACTATGTCGATGCTGTCATTGCCCCCATTTTGGGCGACAACGGCAAGCCCATGAAGTATCTTGGTGTGCGCTATGACATCACAGTGGCAGAATCACAAAGACAGGAAGCACGCGCCGTGTTGTCTGCGATTGATGCCTCGCATGGCATGGTTGAATTTGACTTGAACGGGCATGTTTTACAAGCCAATGACAACTTTTTGCAGACCATGGGATATACCCGCTCTGAGGTGATGGGCAGACACCATCGCATGTTTGTTGAGAGCAGTTTTGCAGCATCACCCATCTATCAGCAGTTTTGGGCAGATCTGAACGCCGGCAAAGCACAAAAAGCTACTTTCAAACGCATCACCAAGGCAGGCCAGGAAACCTGGCTTCATGCCGTTTATGCCCCCGTGACGGACGAAATGGGCCGTGTTTTGAAAATTGTCAAGATTGCCACGGATGTCACTGCTGAAGTGAACGCCAACACCATGTTGAAAAATGCAGTGAATGAATCCTTGACCGTGATTGCAGCGGCCAGGCAAGGCGACTTGAGTCAGCGCGTCAATCTGAGTGGAAAAACGGGTCCGATACAAGCGCTGAGTGCTGGCCTCAATGACCTGCTTGACACTACAGTGGTTGCTTTTTCTGACATTGGACGCATTTTGGAAGCTTTGTCCGTCGGCGATTTAAGCCAACGTGTCACACGGGATTACGCCGGCACCTTTAACCAAATCAAGACAGATGCCAATACCACCAGCGAAAAATTGGCCAACATTATTGATGACATGGCGCGCCTGTTTGAGGCTCTGGCCAACGGCGACCTGACCCAGCGCATTACAAGGCAGACACAAGGTGCTTTTGATCGGGTTAAATTGGATGCCAACCAGAGTTTTGAAAAACTGGCCAGCATCATTAAAGATGTTCGTAGCGCAGCCGACGCTTTGACCGGTGCTGCCAACCAGGTCAGTGCCACAGCACAATCCATCAGTCAAGCGGCAAGCCAACAAGCCTCCAGCGTTGAAGAAACAACCTCGCAAGTCGATGTGATGTCGGCCTCCATCACCCAAAACAGTGACAACGCCCGTGTCACCGACAGCCTGGCCACCAAAACCACCAAAGAAGCAGTCGATGGTGGTGGCGCAGTGAGTCAAACTGTCGCAGCCATGAAACAAATCGCCGCCAAAATTGGCATTGTGGATGACATTGCTTACCAAACCAACTTGTTGGCACTCAACGCCGCCATTGAAGCCGCCCGTGCAGGCGAGCATGGCAAGGGTTTTGCCGTGGTGGCCGCAGAGGTACGTAAACTTGCCGAACGCAGCCAGGAAGCAGCCAAGGAAATTGGCGAACTCGCAGGTTCGAGTGTCACCACTGCAGAGCGAGCAGGCAAGCTGCTTGACGAGATTGTGCCCAGCATTCAAAAAACGTCCGAACTGGTGCAGGAAATTGCATCAGCCAGTACTGAGCAAAGCGAATCAGTCACGCAAATTGGCGGAGCGATGGGACAACTGAGCAAAGCCACTCAGCAAAATGCCAGCGCGTCAGAAGAGCTGGCAGCGACCAGTGAAGAGTTATCAGGCCAGGCGGAGCAATTACAGCAGTCTGTCGCGTTTTTTAATCTGGGGGGTGAAAAATCCGTGGTGGCTAGTCGCCACGCTTTGCGCGCTCCTGAACGGCGTGCGCCAGTGACACCTGTGCGACTGGCAGCACCTAGCCGTTCAGGGAGCAACTTCCGACCTTATTGAGCGCCATGAATGACACATTGATCAACAGGGAACAATTGATGAAAAGTGCATTTTTGAACTGGCAGCGCATGAGTTTGGGTGGCAAACTGGCGCTGAGCAATTTGTTGCTGGTGGCTTCGGTATTGACACTGTGTGTGATAGCCATCAGTTATTCCATTGCTCAGTTGGTTGAGGACAAGGTTATCGCCGATGTCAGTTATAAAACTCAACTGCTGACTAGGATAATGGAGGGAATTGACCATGATTTACATAACCGTACTGCCCAGTTGGCCAAAGCATTTCAGGCCAACATTCAAGGCACGTTCAAACTGACTCCCGCCACCATCGATATCAAAGGCAAGGCAACCCCCGTCTTGATGCGCGATGGCAAACCTGTCAACCTGGATTTCGATCTGGTGGACAGGTTCACACGCATGACGGGTGCCGTAGCCACGGTGTTTGCCAAAACAGGAGATGATTTTGTTCGGGTCACTACCTCGCTTAAAAATGACAATGGCGAACGCACTACGGGTAGCTTGCTTGATCGAACACATCCTGGCTACAAAGCGGCAATCACGGGCAAAAACTACATTGGACTCGCCACTTTGTTTGGTCGTCAGTACTTGACGCAATACGACCCCATTGTCGATATGCAGGGAAAAGTTGTGGGCTTGAGCTTCATCGGGCTGGATTTTTCTGAGCGTTTGGGTGCATTGAAAGACACGATTCGCAGCCTCAAGCTCGGCAAAACGGGTTACTTCTATGTTTTGGATGCGCGCAATGGTGACAATTTTGGCAAGTTGATTGTCCACCCCTCGCAAGAAGGCAAGAATGTTCTAGGTGCCAAAGATTCCAATGGGCGAAAATTTATTCTGGAAATACTGGAAAGAAAAAATGGTCTGATTCGTTACCCCTGGATCAATCAGGGACTGGGTGAATCGTCTGTGCGTGACAAGGTTGTTGCTTTTGGTTATCTGAAAAATTGGAATTGGGTGGTAGGTGGTGGTACTTATGTTGATGAATACAGAGCAGAAATAGCTCAACTTCGCAACGTTTATGCCCTGGCTGGCCTATTCATGGTGTTGTTGGTCTCAGGCATCTGGTGGCTGTTGATTCGTCGCATGGTGACCACGCCGATGGGCATGGTGGCTGCGGTCGCCGAAAAAGTGGCGCAGGGCGATTTATCCACTGCCGTAGCCAGTGACCGTCAGGACGAAATTGGTCATTTGATCAACGCTATGAAAAAAATGGAATCGGTTCTGGTGAAATTTCAGAGAGAACAGGCCGAAATGGCTCGCCAACACGAGCTGGGCATGATCGATCACCACATGCCAGCGGGTGAACTCCCCGGTGTCTATGGAGAGATGGCGAACAGCATCAACACCATTGTGCAGTCGCATTTTGCGATCAATATGAAGGTGGTGGATGTTGTGACGGCTTACACCGAAGGTCGTTTTGATGTGGTGATGGACCGCCTGCCGGGTCAAAAAGCACGCGTCACCGAAGCGATGGACAAGGTTCAAGCGGCCATGAAGTCAGCAGCCGAATCTGCTGAATTTAATGAGCGTATTCGCATGTCGCTCGACACGGTGTGCGTCACAGTTTCCAATGCTCAATCCCTACTGGTTCATGCATCACCGTCAGCCAAGGAAATCCTCAGACTTTTTGGTGGTGACGACTTTGATGCAGAAAAGTTTTATGGACAAAAACTCAGCAATCTATTCACAGACTTGCAGCAGGCTACCCGCTTTGACCATGCCATGCGTACAGGTCAAACCATAGATATTGAAGTTAAAAAACACCAGTTGCGTTTGCTGGCTCGGCCCATGTATGACAGCCACGGTCAACTGATTGGCCGCATCACACAATGGATTGATCGCACAGACGAAATAGCAGCAGAGAAAGATTTGGACATCATGATCTGTGCCGCCACGCAGGGCGATTTCAGTGGCAGACTGCGACTACACAACAAAACCGGACTTTTCGCCAGAATTTCGGGTGGCATGAATCAATTGATGCTCATTAGCGCACAGGGTCTGGAAGACGTTGCACGTGTGATGCATGCTGTAGCCAAGGGTGACTTGACTCAACGTATTACAAGAAAATACCAAGGCCTTTTTGGCAAGGTCGCAGACAGCGTCAATACCACCACTGAGAACCTGACTCATGTGATTGACGACGTGCGCAGGGCGACCAACGCGCTCACTGCAGCAGCCAACCAACTGAATGCCACGGCTCAAGCACTCAGTGAACAAGCTGAATCGGTTGATGAAATCACTTCGCAAATCGATGTGATATCAGTTTCCATCAACCCAAACAGCGACAACGTCAAACTCACCAATAGCATGGCCATCAAGACGACCCAAGAAGCTAAAGAGGGTGGAAGCGCCGTCAGTCAAACGGGAGAAGCGATGAAACAGATAGCTTCCAAGATAGGCATTGTGGATGATATCGCGTACCAAACCAATCTACCGGCATTGAACGCTGCCATTGAGGCTGCCCGCGCAGGTGAACATGGCAAAAGTTTTGCCGTGGTAGCAGCAGAGGTACGCAAGCTCGCAGAGAGCAGCCAGGAAGCCGCCAAGGAAATTATTGAACGGGCCGGCAGCAGCGTCAATACTTCCGACCACGCAGGCAAATTACTGGACCAGATCGTCTCCAGCATTCAAAAAACAAGCGAACTGGTTCAAGCAATTGCTGCTGCTAGTTCAGAACAAAGCGAATCCGTCAAACAAATTGGCGGTGCCAGGGGGCAGTTTAGCCAAGTCACCCAGCAAAATGCATCGGCTTCAGAAGAGTTGGCAGCTACCAGTGAAGAGCTGATGGGTCAAGCTGAACAACTGCAGCAAAGTATTTCGTTTTTCCATACCGGTGATGGTGTCTTGCGCTGACAACGCCTGAACGCCGCTCTAACTTTCATGGCATTCAGTCCACCCCAAATGATGAAAATCCCCCTGGGAACGAGGGCATCTTGGGGTGCGATTCAAAGTGATGTGGTGAAACACAAAAACCAAATCCCCCCTAACCCCCCTTTTTCAAAGGGGGGAATGAGAACGGTTAGCCTATTTGGGTAACGCGCTGTATTTGTTCCCCCCTTTGAAAAAAAAAGGGGGGGTGGGTTAGGGGGGATTTGGATGTCGCACCCAAGCAAAGCCACATCACTTTGAAACGCACCCCTTGCTCCCAGGTTCTTTTACTCTAACTTCGGGCATTCACAACTCATCCCCTTCAAACAGCCATACCACAAAGGAATCATCGATGATGAACGAATTTTTTAACTGGAAGTCTATGAGCCTGGGAGGTAAGCTAGCGCTGAGCAACTTTGTTTTAGTGGCCGCAGCACTGACACTTTGCGTCTTGGGCATTGGTTATTCCGTATCGCAGTTGATTGAGCGCCATGTCATTACTGAAATCGATAGCAAAACTCATTTATTGACCCACCTGATTGAGGGCACTAATAATGACATGCGCAGTCGCGCGACTCATTTGTCGAAAGCGTTTCAGACCAGCTTTCAAGGTACGTTTGAACTGACCGCATCCACCATGGATATCAAAGGTCGGGCAACGCCTGTCATGATGCACGATGGCAAGCCAGTCAACCTAGACTTTGAACTGGTGGACAGGTTTACCCGCATGACGGGTGCCGTAGCGACGATCTTTGTCAAAACAGAAGACGATTTTGTTCGCATTACCACCTCGTTGAAAAACAATCAGGGTGAACGTGCGATCGGCACTTTGCTTGACAAAAACCACCCGGTCTATCAGTCTGTGCTCTCAGGTGGTAGCTATACCGGATTGGCCACCCTATTTGGCAAGCAGTACATCACGCAGTACGACCCCATCATGGATACACATGGAAAAATGGTGGGCTTGAGCTTTATCGGGCTGGATTTTTCAGACCATTTGATCGCACTCAAAAACTCGATTCGTAGCCTCAAGCTGGGCGAATCAGGTTACTACTATGTGCTGGACGCACGCCCAGGCGACACTTATGGCAATCTGATCGTTCACCCTTCGCAAGAAGGCAAAAATGTGCTGGGTGCCAAGGACTCCAGTGGGCGTGAGTTCATTCGGGACATGATGGATCGCAAAAACGGGCTGCTTCGCTACCCCTGGATCAATCAGGAGCTTGGTGAGACCGTCGCACGTGACAAAGTGGCTGTTTTCGTCTATTTGAAAGACTGGAACTGGGTGGTAGGTGGTAGTACTTATGTAGATGAATACACTGCAGAAATTAAGCAACTGACATTCACCTATGCGTGGACTGGACTGGGTATGGTGTTGGTCATTTCTGCCATCTGGAGGCTGTTGATACGCCGCATGGTGATAGAACCTATGAGCTTGGTCAAGGAGGTTGCTGAAAAAGTTTCCCAAGGCGATTTATCGACGGTGCTAGCCAGTGACCGACAAGACGAAATTGGGTATTTGATCAATACCATGTCCAGGATGCAGTCAGTTCTCGTCGAGTTTCAGGATGCCCAAGCCGAGATGGCACACCAACATAAGGCAGGCATGATCGATCACACCATGCCAGCAAGCAAGCTCCCAGGTGTCTATGGAGAGATGGCGCACAGCATTAACACCATTGTGCAATCACACATTGCGGTCAATATGAAGGTGGTGGAAGTCGTTACCGCCTACACCGAAGGCCGCCTGGATGTAGCTATGGATCGTTTGCCAGGCCAGGAAGCCCGTGTCACACTGGCGGTGGACAAGGTTCAGGAAGCCATGATATTAGCCGCACAAGCAGCCACATTCAACGAGCGCATACGGATGTCGCTCGACACGGTGTGCGTGACGGTATCCAACGCCCAGGCCCTGCTGGTGCATGCATCACCCTCAGCCAAAGAAGTGCTCAAGCTGTTTGGTGGCGCCAGCTTTGATACCGACAAGTTCTATGGCAATAAACTCAGCAGCCTGTTCACTGACCTACAGCATGCTGCCCACTTTGATCGAGCCGTGCATTCAGGTGAAATCGTTGACATGGACGTGTATGGGCATCAGTTACGCTTGCTCGCACGCCCCGTGTGTGACAGCCATGGCAATCCGATTGGCCGCATCACCCAGTGGCAAGATCGCACAGACGAAGTTGCTTCAGAGCAGGAGCTAGACAGCATGGTCAGTGCTGCCAAGCAAGGCGATTTCAGTGGCAGACTGAATTTGGATAATAAAACCGGATTTTTTGCCAAAATTTCTGAAGGCATGAATCTGCTGATGACGACCTGCGAGCAAAGCTTGGGTGAAGTTGCTCAGGCACTGGCCGCCATGGCTGAAGGCGACTTGACCCAGCGCATCACACAAAACTACCAAGGCCTGTTTGCCAAAGTCAAGGACAGCGTCAACACCACCAGTGAAAATCTGACCCATGTGGTCAATGATGTGCGCCGTGCGGCCAATGCCCTGACGGGTGCTGCCAACCAGGTCAGCACCACAGCGCAATCGCTCAGCCAGGCTGCTATTGAGCAGGCTGCATCTGTGGATCAAGCCTCCTTGCAAATCCATGCGATGTCGGCATCCATTAACCAAAATAGCGATAACGCCAAAATCACCGATAGCATGGCCAGCAAAACAACCCATGAAGCAGGTGAGGGTGGTGCGGCTGTCAGTCAAACGGTGTTAGCCATGAAACAGATAGCGGTCAAAATTAGTATTGTTGATGACATTGCCTACCAAACCAATCTGCTGGCACTGAACGCCGCCATTGAAGCCGCCCGTGCAGGAGAACACGGCAAAGGCTTTGCAGTGGTGGCAGCGGAAGTGCGCAAATTGGCCGAGCGAAGCCAGGAAGCAGCCAAGGAAATTGGTGAGCTTGCCATCAATAGCGTGACTACCGCTGAATTTGCCGGTCAGTTATTGGGTGAAATCGTCCCCAGTATTCAGAAAACGAGTGAACTGGTGCAAGAAATTGCAGTGGCATCGAGAGGGCAAAGCGAATCGGTCAAGCACATTGACGCTGCCATGGACCAGCTTGGCCGTGCGACCCAGCAAAACACGACAGCATCAGAGGAACTGGCCTCGACTAGCGAAGAGTTGGCAAATCAGGCAGGTCAACTACAACGCAGCATTGCATTTTTCAAGACGGGTGAAAGAACAGTCCAACCTCACGGTCGCTATGTCATACAAGCATCGCCGTAAACCTGGATTCATCAGTTGAACGCGCCCGAGTGGGCTGCTAGCGGCGCATCAGGGTAGGCGAGACGACGACGCAGGGTGCGTTTCAAAGTGATGTGGCTTTTTGGGTGCGACATCCAAATCCCCCCTAAGGATAAGGATATGGTCAATAATAAGTTCCGTATTTGGCTCGTCAGATTTGGGCGCACTGCGTCGTTACAAATCGCTTATGTGGCTGGGCCACTAGCATTGCATCTTTAACTCTGACGGCCAAATGTGGAAGTTATTGTTGACCATATCCTAAGTGGGAAGCCGGTTAAAACGCTCTGATTCGTACGACCCATTGCATCACAACCAGCCCTACAACAAATCCCACACCTCCATAAAGCAGCGCTTGCAAGAGTCTGTTGGTTCGTTTTTGCTCTTGTAGTAGCTCACGCAGTTCGGGGGCAGCCATTGCCGATGGTCGATGCGTCAGAAAATCGCAAAGCATGCGTGGTAACTGCGGGAGCAGCTTGGCATAGCGCGGGCCTTCATTGCGCAATTCATCGATCAATTTTTTAGGGCCGAGTTGCCTAACCATCCACTTTTCCAGAAAAGGCTTGGCGGTGTGCCACAGGTCCAAATCAGGGTCAAGCTGACGCCCTAACCCCTCAACGTTGAGCAAGGTTTTTTGCAACAAAACCAACTGTGGCTGGATTTCCACATGAAAACGTCTGGAAGTTTGAAACAAGCGCATCAACAATAACCCCAGCGATATTTCCTTGAGAGGGCGGTCAAAATACGGCTCACACACCGCGCGAATGGCTGATTCCAACTCGTCTGCGCGTGTACTGGCAGGCACCCAACCCGATTCAATGTGAAGTTCTGCCACACGTTTGTAGTTGCGCCGAAAAAAAGCTGTGAAATTTTGAGCCAAATATTCTTTATCCACTTCCGTCAATGTGCCCATGATTCCGAAGTCAAGCGCAATATAGCGACCAAATGTGGCAGCATCAAGGCTGACCTGAATATTGCCGGGGTGCATGTCGGCATGAAAAAATCCGTCACGAAACACTTGGGTGAAAAAAATGGTGACACCTTCCCTGGCCAGTTTGGCAAGATCAACACCTGCCAACCGTAAGCGATCTACCTGACTGATGGGCACGCCCTTCATGCGCTGCATCACAATCACCTCTGGAGCACAATAATCCCAACACATTTCTGGGATCAGTACCAAATTCAAGTCTTCCATATTGCGTCGCAATTGAGCTGCACTGGAAGCCTCGCGCACCAAATCCAGCTCATCGTGCAAGTATTTGTCAAATTCTGCAACCACCTCACGCGGTTTAAGGCGTTTACCATCTTCAGACAAGTAATCTACCCAGACCGCCATCATGCGCAGTAACCCTAAATCTTTCTCGATGACTTTCAATATATTGGGCCGCAAAACCTTGACGGCCACTTCACGTTGAAGTCCATGCTTGTCTTTGAGAACCGCAAAATGAACCTGAGCAATAGAGGCACTCGCAACAGGTAAATGTTCAAACGATACAAAAATATCATTCAGTGGTTTTTTGAATGCACGTTCAATCACGCCAATGGCAACTTCGCTTGGAAAAGGTGGCACCTGATCCTGTAGCTTAGCCAGTTCGTCGGCAATATCAATCGGCAACAAATCACGCCGCGTCGATAACACCTGCCCAAACTTGACAAAAATAGGACCCAATTTTTCCAAGGTCAGGCGAATACGTTGACCACGCGGCGCATCCAATTTGCGCCCGAACTTCATTGTCCGTGCCAAAAAAGACAACCATGGCTTTTTGAAACTGGTTAATGCCAGTTCATCGATGCCATAACGCCACATCACCCACAGGATGAATAATCCACGAAAAAACCGTATCATGTGGCTAACGTGCCAGTGACCATCGCCCAAGATTGAGTCAGAAATTGACGCAAACCTTTTGACCAGGTTTTAGCTGCCATGGCTAAAGTATGTGCAGGGACATCACCCAATAAATGCGCCAGATATTCTGCAACATTCCAGCGAACATTTTCGGCAAGCCAACTGACATCAGAGGGCAAATACACATCTTCATCAACACGCACTGTGAACTTTTCTTTGCGAACTGCCGACTGAGCTGTAGCCAGTAAATATCCATCAACCAAGGTTAATACCAAAGTGTGTGGTCTAAATTTTAAAAATGATTGAAAGTCAAAAAATGGATTCATCAATGAAAAAAGTGTTTGTAATTGATTAACAATAGACTTTATTGGAAAGCTAAAAAATAATTTTTTAGTATATAGATTAATGCTATGAAATTAATTATACCATAAGAGGATGGCAATAAATTAGATGCGTATAAATAGTATCAGTTCTATTGCGAATCAACTACTTAAGATGCAAAAGTAGATATAAAACTTATTATTACCCGCTTAAGCGGCTTGCCCTTGTAAATCCAACGAAATGGTTTAGCCAAGTGATCATTAAAAAAAGTGGCTTCCTACTTAGGATATGGTCAATAATAAGTTGTGCATTTGGCTCGTCAGATGCTCGTCAGATTTTGGCGCACTGCGTCG
>CAIYWD010000044.1 GCA_903929815.1 uncultured beta proteobacterium | reverse complement strand
GCGCTGGCAGTTGGCACGCGGGTTTTGGGCAGGTTACTATTCATGGGTTGCGTGGCATGTGCTTCCTTTTCAGCACCGCTGCCTAACACATCATTCCAGTGGACTGCCTACGGCAGCCGCTGAATTCAGACGTTAGGCGGCTCAAGTGGTTATGTCATTTTTGCCTTTAGCCCTTGTCACATCTGCGGTTGCAGCTCTATATTTTGTAGTGGCTGCGCTTTATGGGCGCGTGCTGTCCAGGGGTTGTTTTGGCTTTTGTGCGCTGGCTGTCGGCACGCAGGTTTTGGGCAGGTTACCATTCATGGGTTGCGTGGCGTGTGCGCCTTTTCAGCACAGCCGCCTAACCCCGCAGTCAAGCGGGATGTCGCGCTAAAGCGCGTCGACCCTTATTTTCGACGTTAGGCGTTTTTCAAGGAGAAATCTATGACGCAATACTTTGTGGTTGGTGCTTCGTGGGGTGGTACTGAAGATTGTTCAACTACTTTTTTAGAGGAAGGTACATGGTGGTGTTTTAGCAAAGATGCAAAAAATAGTACTGAAAACAACTCTGGCCATAGCGTTGAAAACATGAAAAAGCGAATGATGACAATCAAGGCTGGCGATAGATTAGCCATGAAAAAAATGCATGAAGGTTCAAAGAGTATTCTTGTTCGGCGGTTAGGTATTGTTAACCGATGTTTAACATACCCCAAAAAACACTTACACAAATCAACGACTTGCGTTGCTTCAGTTTTTGTAGCTGCTGATTTGCTCGTTATTTCACATCAAACGACCAGTTTTTTGGTGCTGCCAGGCATCGCATCTATGCCAAGCGTTTCATAAATCCGCATCAACTGCGGCTCTGCTTTTGTGCTTTTGCGCACATGAATCATGCGTTCATCTCTGGTTCGCATGCTTGTGGTCACTCGCTGCTGTACTTGTAGCGTTTTTCTTAATGTCGCCCAACTGTCATTGATTCCTGACTCTTTGAGTCTCTTGCGTATCACTTGTACGCATTGGTACGCCAATACTGTCATGAACAAGTGTCCGTCCGTGCGACCTTCTTTCTGGTGAAACACAGGGCGCAGCCCCAGTTCGCTCTTCAAGCTCCGAAATACACTTTCAATATCAGTCAGCATGGAATACGTCTGCCACAGCTTTTGCTCATCCCAATTGAGTTCATTGGTGCGTAAACAGTACACCCCCGGATGCGTGGCCATCGTGCCTAGCACCAGCTCTTTTTTCCAGGTCAGTGCGGTGGCTTTCTTTCCCTGTTCATCAGGGGTCAGTGTGATTTGGTAGTGCTGGCTTACGCCAGCGCTTTTTTGCTTGAGCCGACCTATGCGTTCTTGCAATTTATCCAGACGCTTCTCACTGCGCAAATTGTCCGGTGCCAGCCCATCTGCGATTTTTTTCAAACCTGCTTCAAATGCGTCACAGAATTTCTTGAACATTGCCTCTTCCTTTTCTTCTCGCCCTTTGGAGTGGCAGTGCAGTTCAACCTCTTTGCCGTCTTCGCTCAGTTTCTTCTGCAACCTGACCGTCTCACCTCCTGCTGTCTTGGTTTCAACGGCCTGCGTTTCATCAAATTCGCGCTCACTGCCACGGCGAACCACCAGGTAGCGATAGTTGTTTTCGATAAGCCAATCAATATTTTCCTGGGTGGCAATGCCAGCATCCATGATGACCAACGCTTTCGCAGGTGCTTGTAATCCCTGGAGCATGACTTCCAGAGTTTTGCCCTCTGACACGTTACCGGCAAATGTCTTTGACCGTCGTACAAAGCCACTGCCATCAAGTACCAACCCTAGTGTGACCAACGGGCAATCTGTTCGTTTTTCCTTGGACCGCCCGTGTTGAGCTTTGGGGTTGGCATCAGCTTGTCCCTCAAAGTAAGTGTTGGTCAGGTCATACAGTGTGACCGTCTCTTCCAGGCTAAACAAGGATGTCACCACACCAAAGATATGGTCTTCGATGTCTTGGCGGTACTTCATCAGAACATCCGAAGCCCTGTACAGGTTGATGTGGGACAGGTCATTGAAGTCCACATCAAGCAACTCGCCCAATGCACTTTGTGTTTTGAGCCACTCCCATGTAGCCCGCTCAGAGGCAGGTGCAGCCATACGCGCAATCAGGTTGCCCAGAATGCAGGCGCGTGCCACCCCAGTGATATTCAGACGCGTGAGCTTATCGACCAAGCCAAGCTGGGCAATGGCATGCAATGCAACGTGTTCTACGCCCACGCTACGCGGCTGAGTGAGCTCAATAGAGTTGATATCGACCTCATGGAAATCGGAGGCAGGAACGACAACACCCAGCGGAGCCGGCGTCTGCGATGTTTGTAACGATCCGTCAGACGGCCCAAGGTTGGAATCAGTAGTACCTTGTGCAGGAACACCAGAAGAGGAACGCCCGACCAGTTTGGCGAAATAGCGCAGAGCAGCACGCTCAATGGCATCGGGGCACCCGATGGGACAGAGCTGCGTTTGCGGTGCAAGCAACTGCTCAATCCGACTGCAAAGCAAAGGCCAGTCTTCACGAGCAAAGGGAAAGTGACGTCCCAGATTGAGAACGGTAACCTGGCGAACCTTACCGGCGATGCGTTGCCCGCGAACCAGACGGAAGGTGAAATAGTCCTCGCCAGTAGAGGAATTGTTGGTGCGTGTTTGTCGAATGAACATGTGAAACATGATAACAGATTTTCGACAAAAATATTATGGCACAACACACGATTATGGCACAACAAAAGCAAATTTAACGGTATATACTAAATAAAACAGTTATAAATCAATAAACTACTAATTTTATAGCTGGCAAAAATGAGCTTGCTATCATTTTTTTATGTTAAACATCGGTTAAGG
>CAIYWD010000043.1 GCA_903929815.1 uncultured beta proteobacterium | reverse complement strand
GTGATGAAAACGATTGACCTACACGTACAACGCTTCTTCGCGCAAGCCCTTCAACTCGACCCCTTGCAAATGCGATTGGAATCGTCGTAAATCAATGGGTTGTGTAATGTTTGTGGGTCAAAATGAACCCCGAAACTTCAGAATGTAACTCATTGATTTTAAAAATATTAGTCTTTTTTTGAATAATTTAAACGTATCAAAAACATTAACATGTTGATCTATAGTTATATTTTTGTAAAACTACAATTTCAGGACAGACTTTTTTATTTAAATTTCTTGCTTGTGTTGGGTGAAATGAAGAGATGTTTGATGGGTTGTTTGTGTAACAGTTTAGACCACTTGGTGTGCGAAATTTTCCATTGCCAAATGCTTCGGATAGGGAACAAAAAATTTTGCATTTGGCTGTCAGAGTTGGGACGCAATGCCAGACGCAAAGACTCATACCTCATTGGAAAAATTTCCATCTGGCATCGTTACACTTTGCACCCTTATGAAAATACTGATTGATTTTTTCCCTATTCTGCTGTTTTTTGGTGCCTACAGAGCTTATGACATTTACATGGGCACAATCGTTTTGATGGCGGCCACTGTGGTGCAAATGGGTCTGATTTACGGCATTGACCGAAAACTGCATGCCCTGCACAAAATCACCCTGGCGATGGTGCTTATTTTCGGCATGTTCACGCTCGTGCTGCATGATGACCGGTTCATCAAATGGAAACCTACCGTGCTTTACGCCGCGATGGCTTTAGGCTTGGCCATTGCTGTTTGGGTGTCCAAAAAGAACTTTTTGAAGATACTGTTGGGCAGTCAACTCACCCTGCCTGATAGGGTGTGGATGCATCTGAACAAGCTGTGGATGATCTATTGCGTTTTCATGGCGGCCATCAACGGCTATGTTGCTGCTTTTTACAGCACTGATGCATGGGTCAATTTCAAACTGTGGGGTTATGTGTTTCCAATCATCTTCATTGTGGGACAAGGGTTTTATATTTCGCGCTATTTGGTGACTGACGACAGTCAGTCCAACCCGCCATAACGCCATAACCACGCCGTCTTGTTTGTGTATGATACGCCATAGAGATTTCCTGGGTACGGTGTTTGCAGGCGAAAATACCACATGCCAGACTGCCAGACTGCCAGATGCATCAAGGCACTGGCTAAAACCTTGATCTACTTTAATTTTTTGACTCTCATCTTGGGGAAATTTGCATGAAAATGAAACTTGTTTCAGCAGTTGTCAGTGCTATGGTGCTTGGCAGCTTGTGTACTGTGGCCTTGGCCCAAAATGTGGCCGTTGTCAACGGTGTGGCCGTGCCCAAAGCGCGCGCAGATATTTTGAGCCAGCAAGTAGCGCGCTCAGGCCGTCAAGTGACACCTGAGGTGGAAAAGCAAATCAAGGACGAAGTTATTGCGCGTGAAATTTTCATGCAGGAAGCCAAAAAACAAGGTCTTGATGCCACTGAAGATTTCAAGATGCAGATGGAATTGGCCCGCCAAACCATCCTGATTCGTGACCTCTTCATGACCTATCAAAAAGCGCATCCAGTCACTGAAGAAGAAATAAAGGCCGAATACGACAAGTTTATTGCAGCCAACACGGGCAAGGAATACAAAGCACGTCATATTCTGGTTGAAACCGAAGACCAGGCCAAGGCTATTCTGGCTCAACTTAAAAAAGGTGGCAAGTTTGACGAGATTGCCAAAAAATCCAGCAAAGACCCAGGCTCTGGTGCCAAAGGTGGAGACTTGGGCTGGGCACTGTCTGGTAATTATGTAGCCGAGTTTTCCTATGCCTTAACTCAATTGACCAAAGGAAAGACAACAACCACCCCGGTCAAGACCCAGTTTGGCTATCACATCATTCGGTTGGATGATGTTCGTGATGCCCAATTGCCCAAGATGGACGAGATCAAACCTCAGATATCACAACGTTTGCAACAGCAGAATTTATCCAAGTACCAGGAAGACTTGCGCAGCAAAGCCAAGATTGAATAAGACGCAATAATTTATTGAATCACCCGTGTAGCCAAAAGCAATTTGGCGACGTGTACGATTTCCTAAACAAAATTCACATCTGGGAGCGCGGGCATCTTGCCCACTGTAGAAGCGGCTTCCAGCCGCATTTAAATAAGCGGCTGGAAGCCGCTTCTACATCGCCCCCCTGTTGGCACGGGTGGCTTACGCGTAACCAAACGACTGCACACGCGCTTCGTCATCGGCCCAACCCGATCGCACTTTGACCCACAGCTCAATAAACACCTTGCAATCGAGCGACTTTTCAAGTTCCACGCGAGTTTCAGTGCCGATGCGTTTGATACGATCACCTTTGTCTCCAATGACCATGGCCTTGTGACTATCGCGTTCAACCACAATGGTGGCTGCGATTTTGAGCAGGCGCTTGCTTGTTCCATGACCTGCTTTTTCTTCAAATTTATCGATGATGACAGTAGATGTATAAGGCAGTTCATCGCCCGTTAATCGGAAAAGTTTTTCACGAACGGTCTCACAGGCCAGAAATTTTTCACTGCGGTCGGTCAATTCGTCGGCGGCGTACCACCAAGGTTGCTCAGGCAGGTAACGCTCACAAATACCCAGAAGACGAACAATGTCTTTGGGATATTTAGCCGACATAGGCACAAATTCTGCAAAACTGTGGTGACGTTGCAGGTCTTGCAGCCAGGGCGCAATGTCTGCACGGCGGTGGACTTGGTCAAGTTTGTTGGCAATGACCAGGATGGGAATATGTTTGCCAAGAAGCGCCAGCACCTGATCATCAGCCTGATTGAAATGACCGGCTTCCACGACAAACAAAATCATATCGACATCGCTGACCGCGCCAACAACCGTTTTGTTCAATGAACGGTTCAGCGCGTTGCCGTGGCGGGTCTGAAAGCCCGGGGTATCTACAAATACAAATTGTGTGACCCCTACAGTGTGGATGCCTGTGATGCGGTGGCGAGTGGTTTGTGCCTTGCGTGAGGTAATGCTGATTTTTTGCCCTACCAAGGCGTTCAGCAATGTTGATTTACCCACATTTGGTTTGCCCACAATAGCGATCAGTCCACAACGCTGCCCTGCAACAGGTGCATCACCCTCTGTGATGACACGCGAATTGCGACGCATGTCCGAGGGCAAATTTTCATGCTCATTTTGCCCTCTAACGCACGCCCCATCTGCATTAGCAACTATTGATTCAGTAGCATCCAAAATATCATTCGAAGGTGATTCAGTCACGGTGTACCTTTGGTTTTGATCAATTGCAACATGACAGCAGCAGCAGCTTGCTCACCTGAACGGCGCGACCCGCCTATGCCGCGCTCGCACAGGTTCAGTTCAAAAATTTCGCACGAAACATCAAAAGTTTGTTCATGCGCAGCGCCAAGTGTGTTGACCACTTGGTAACTAGGAGGTTTGAATTTGCGTGCCTGAAGCCACTCTTGCAGTTCAGTCTTGGCATCTTTGCTCTTGGCTACCATGGCAGGATTAATGTCAACAGACCCATAAAGACGATGCACCAAAGCCTGCGCTGCTGCAAAACCACCGTCCAGATAGACCGCACCAATGATGGCTTCCAGCACGTCAGCCAAGATGGAAGGGCGCTTTTGGCCGCCTGAATGCAACTCACCCTCACCAAGGATCACACACTCAGGCAAACCCAAACCGACCGCCAATTGGTGCAGTGTGTCTTGCCTGACCAGACTGGCGCGTACCTGAGACAAATCGCCCTCGGGCAAATGTTCTAGTTGCTGGTAAAGCAGATCTGCGACCGCCATCCCCAGAACGGAATCCCCTAAAAACTCAAGTCGTTCGTTATGGTCAATGGAAAAACTGCGGTGCGTCAGGGCACGACGGAGCAATTGGGGTTGTCTGAAAGTGTAGTTCAGATGATTTTGAAGCGCCACGTGGCTTGAAATGAAATTCAATTGGACTGGCCTGTGTATTTCAGTGTTAAAAATGCAGGGCCTGTCAAATGAATTTCACGTTGATACGCAAAGCTCACGACGATCTTGTCACCCTCTTTTTTGACATCAATATCCTTACCGCTGATGGAGCTAATGTTGTCAATGCTAGCTGCCTTGTCAAAGATAGTGCGAATCTCTGGGATGGTCGAACCCTGTTTGGCTTTGTTGACTGCCTTGAGGACAGCCTGGTACTCGATGACCGTTGGAAGCACTTGCGCTGCCACCACCCCTGCGACTGCAAGCACCCCGCCAATGATCAGCAGGCCAATAAAAGTAATACCACTTTGCTTGTTTTGGAATGAGACTTTCATACTGTTTTTTCCTTCAATTAAATGGACCAATGCGCTTGAGGTTACCAAAATTCATCCAGACAAAAAAGGCCTTGCCCACAATATTTTGATCAGGAACAAAGCCCCAGTAGCGAGAGTCGAGGGAATTGTCGCGGTTGTCACCCATCATAAAGTAATGGCCTGTGGGAACTTTGCACACCACACCTTCTATGCTGTAGCGGCAATTTTTATTGCTTTCAAACTCATGCGCACCAGAAATATAGGCCGGATGGGTGTCGTCATTGAGCAAACGATGGGGGCTATCACCCAGTGATTCTTCCAACTGCTTGAAATAGCGCATGGCATCTTCGTCAAAAAAATCGGGCACGTCCTGGGTTTCAATGGCTTTGCCATTGATGGTCAAGCGTTTGTTCAAATAAGCTACTTCATCGCCGGGCAGTCCAACCACGCGCTTGATGTAATCCAGACTGGGTTTGGGTGGATAACGAAACACCATCACATCCCCGCGCTGCGGGGCCGTGCCTTCGGTGATTTTTTTGTTGATGACAGGCAGACGCAGACCGTAATGAAACTTGTTGACCACAATCAGATCGCCCACCAACAAAGTGGGAATCATCGATCCAGAGGGAATTTTGAAGGGTTCAAACAAAAAGGAACGCAAAATAAACACTGCAATGATGACCGGAAACAGCCCTGCCGTCCAATCCAGCCACCAGGGTTGGGCCAAAATTTTGGCCTTAGCCTGCAATACATTTCCATCCACTTGATCAATGCCCAATTTAAGCAATTCCTGATGGCGCTGCCGTGCATCTAGTTCCAGTCGGGCTGCTGCTTGTTGGCGTTGTGGTAAAAAATAATAGCGTTCTGCCAACCAATAAACACCTGTGACGATTGTTGCCAAAAACAACAGCAGTGCAAAATTGCCTTCGACCTTGCCTAAATACCATGCACCAATGTAAGCAGCAAAGGCTGCCAGAATCAAGGAAGTAAGGGTTTGAATCATGAATCTACTTTCAAAATAGCCAGGAAGGCCTCTTGGGGCACTTCCACTGAACCGATTTGTTTCATACGTTTTTTGCCTTCTTTTTGCTTTTCGAGCAATTTTCGTTTGCGAGTGATGTCGCCGCCATAGCATTTGGCAATCACGTTTTTGCGCAGAGCCTTGATGGTTTCACGTGCAATGACGTTGGCCCCAATGGCCGCCTGAATGGCCACATCGTACATTTGCCGTGAAATCACTTCACGCATTTTGGCTACTACCGCACGGCCACGGTGTTGCGACTGCGACCGGTGAACAATAATGGACAGGGCATCGACACGCTCGCCGTTCAACAAAATATCAACCTTGACCACATCGGCGCTACGGTACTCTTTGAACTCGTAGTCCATCGATGCATAACCGCGTGATACGCTTTTGAGTTTGTCAAAAAAATCCATCACAATTTCGGCCAGGGGTATTTCATAAGTGAGCATGACCTGTCGACCGTGGTAGGCCATGTTCATTTGCACACCACGTTTTTGATTGGCCAATGTCATCACTGCACCAACGTAGTCTTGAGGCATGTACAAACGTACCGTGACAATAGGCTCACGAATTTCATCCAATCGCCCCTGGTCTGGCATTTTGGACGGGTTTTCAACCATTTTGACGACACCATCGGCCTGCACCACCTGATATACCACGCTGGGGGCTGTGGTAATCAACTCCTGGTCAAATTCGCGCTCAAGACGTTCCTGCACGATTTCCATGTGGAGCAAACCCAAAAAGCCGCACCTGAAACCAAAGCCCAAAGCTTGCGACACTTCAGGCTCGTAGTGCAGAGACGCATCATTGAGTTTGAGTTTTTCAAGACTGTCACGCAAGCCTTCATATTGATTGGCTTCGGTGGGGTACAAACCGGCGAAAACCTGGGGTTGAATCTCTTTAAAGCCAGGCAAAGGCTCTGTTGCGGTCCATATTGCTCCACCCGTTCCGGGTTTGATCAAAGTGATGGTGTCCCCCACTTTGGCAGCTTGCAGCTCACGAATGCCGGCAATGATGTAACCCACCTCTCCCGCTTCCAAGACATCGCGTGGCACATTGGCAGGCGTAAACACACCCAGACCGTCCGCGTTGTAAGTGGTACCGGTGACCATCATTTTGATGCGTTCGCCCTTGGCTAGGCGGCCATCGACCACGCGAACCAACATCACTACGCCGACATAACTGTCAAACCAACTGTCGATGATCATGGCACGCAAGGGGCCAGCAGGGTTGCCCCTGGGGGCAGGAATGCGCGTGACCACAGCTTCCAAAATATCATCAATGCCCATGCCGGTTTTTGCCGAACAAGCGATTGCCTCGGAAGCATCCAGGCCAATCACATCTTCAATTTCAAACCGTGCGTTGTCAGGGTCAGCATTGGGCAAGTCCATTTTGTTCAGCACTGGCACGACTTCCACACCTAACTCAAGTGCGGTATAGCAGTTGGCTACGGTTTGCGCTTCAACCCCTTGGCTGGTATCCACCACGAGCAGAGCGCCCTCGCAAGCCGACAGTGAGCGGCTGACCTCGTAAGAAAAATCGACATGCCCCGGTGTGTCAATCAGATTGAGGTGATAAACCTTGCCATCTTTCGCCTGGTAATGAAGGGCAGCCGTTTGCGCCTTGATGGTGATGCCGCGCTCTTTTTCAATGTCCATCGAATCGAGCACTTGAGCCTCCATTTCGCGCTCTTGCAACCCACCGCAGCGCTGAATCAGGCGATCGGCCAGCGTTGATTTGCCATGGTCAATATGGGCAATGATGGAAAAATTTCGGATGTGATTCATCGAAGGGGGTAAATAAGGATATGGTCAATCATAAATTGTGCATATCCTAAGACAGAAAAAGGGCGCGATCCTTGGGAACGCGCCCTGAATGTCGCCTGTTGGGCAAGTGAATGCCCCATTGTAGTTGGGGTGTTAAAAAAACATTAGCGTTGCGGGCGAATCACGGTGTATTGTGCCCAGTCGCCACGCCTGAAAAAGACACTGAGCGGTTTGCTGGCGCTTAATTTTGCCAAGGCGGACTCAAATTCCCGAACATTGACAACACCAATATTGGCAACGGCCAATATCACATCGCCCTCACGCAGACCGGCTTGTGCTGCTGCATCTGTGGCGGCATCCACTTGCACACCCCCTTTGATTTTTAGTTTGCTCTTTTGAGCATCTGGCACATCGCTAACCACCAGTCCCCATTTTTGGGCTGCGTTCGATCCCTTGGACGAGCCTGACTTGTCAGAGACTTTCACGGGTGACTTGTCGGCTTCCATTTCGGCAATGGTCACTTTGATGTCTTTGGTGCTGCCACGGCGGAAAATGGTCAGCGTGCTTTTGGTGCCCGGCTTGGTGCTGCCCACCATGCGCGGCAGGTCACTGGCCTTGTCAACGGTTTTGCCATCAAACTTGATGATGATGTCGCCAGCTTCAACCCCTGCCTTGTCCGCAGGAGTACCTTCTTCAACCGACCGCACCAAAGCACCGTAAGATTTACCCAGTCCACTGGACTCGGCTACTTCCTTGCTGACTTGGTCAATTTGCACACCAATACGGCCGCGTGAAACCCGACCATTCAACCGCAATTGTTCACTGACACGCATGGCTTCATCAACAGGAATGGCAAATGAAATGCCCATCGACCCCCCTGACCGCGAATAAATCTGACTGTTGATCCCTACAACCTCGCCGCGCATATTGATGAGTGGACCGCCCGAATTGCCAGGGTTAATGGCCACGTCTGTCTGAATAAAGGGAAGATAGTCGCCCGTATCGCGCTGCTTGGCGCTCACAATGCCTGCTGTGACCGTATTGTCCAACCCAAAAGGTGAGCCAATGGCCATCACCCATTCACCCACTTTGAGCCGGTTCACATCGCCAATTTTGACCGCGGGCAAGCCACTGGCCTCAATTTTGACCACAGCAATATCGCTGCGCTTGTCAGCGCCAACAATTTTGGCCTTGAACTCGCGTTTATCGGTCAAAGTCACAATGACTTCATCAGCACCCTCAACCACATGCGCATTGGTCATCACCACGCCATCCGTGCTCAAAATAAAGCCCGAACCCACGCCACGCGGTTGTTCTTCGGGCTGTCTTTGCTGGCGCTTGGGCTGAGGTATTTGACGGGGAATGTTGGGCATGGGCAGACCGAAATGTCGGAAAAATTCAAGCATGTCCTGGTCTTGAAACCCACCTTGAGCAGCAGTGGTGTTGACCTTTTCCATCGTTCGAATATTGACAACTGAGGGGCCAACTTGCTCAACCAAATCGGTAAAGTCAGGCAAGGTGCGGATTTGCGCGGAGGCAGAACCAACCGTTGCAAACGTGAGTACACCAACCAGCACACAGGTAAAAAAACTTTTTAAGTTGAATGAAATCATGTTGAACCTTTCAAAATACACGGATGGTAGGTGGTGACGCATTTTTCTTTTTCAAGGTAGCTGACGTGTATTCAGTACAACTGCATGGGACTGATTGAACAAAGCACGTCGCAATGCCAACCAATACTGTGGGGCAGCATTTTTCTGTGACCATACCCAGATGGAATTCCCTTGCACGATACGCAAGCGAAGCAATACAACATGTTGAAGATCAAAAATAATTTCAGGATTGACCAGAGCAGTCGTCTCCTGGACTTTCCAGTGCCAGGCAGTGCCGTTCCAATTGAGCGTACCGACAAAAGAAGATCGCCACTGCCAGGCAGCCAGACCCACGGCAGCCATGCACACAAGCAAGCCACCCAAGTGTGGCAGGCCGACACGAGGCGATGCCATCATCCACAAGACTTGCACCACACATCCCACAAAACCAGTCAAACCCAAAAGCGCAGCTTCAATCTCGGAACGCGGCATGGGGTAACTGACGGCAGGAGGCGCACGATGCACGGCAAATGAGCCATCAAACCAACATTAATTGTTAGGCCAGTGTTAGATTCGCTTGAAAACCAGTGACCCGTTCGTGCCACCAAAACCAAAATTATTTTTAAGGGCAACATCAATTTTCATATCACGAGCCGTGTTGGCGCAGTAATCCAGATCGCATTCAGCATCTTGATTGAACAGATTGATGGTGGGCGGGCTTTTTTGATGATGGAGGGCAAGCACTGTAACAACAGATTCCACGCCTCCCGCACCGCCAAGCAAATGACCCGTCATGGATTTGGTGGAATTGACGACCGTTTTTCTGGCATGTTCTCCCAAAACGGCCTTGATGGCGTTGGTTTCGTTCAAGTCTCCCAAAACAGTTGACGTGCCGTGGGCATTGATGTAATCGATCTGGTCTGCATTGATACCGGCATTGTTCAGGGCACTGACCATGGCGCGGCGTGGTCCGTCCATGTTGGGGGCGGTCATGTGACCGGCATCGGCACTCATGCCAAAGCCTGCCAGCTCGGCGTAAATTTTGGCACCACGAGACTTGGCATGTTCATACTCTTCAAGCACCATCACACCTGCGCCTTCGCCAAGGACAAAACCATCGCGGTCTTTGTCCCATGGGCGCGATGCAGTTTGGGGATCATCGTTACGGGTGCTCAAGGCGCGCATGGCCGCAAAACCGCCGACACATAACTCCGATATGGCTGCCTCAGAACCGCCTGCCACCATCACGTCAGCATCGCCATATTCAATCATGCGGCTTGCCTGTCCGATGCAGTGAAGGCCACTGGTGCAAGCAGTGACAATGGAAAGATTGGGGCCTTTGAAACCGTGACGTATCGAGACATGACCGGAAATCATGTTAATGATAGTAGAAGGCACAAAAAAAGGTGAAATGCGACGTGCGCCCCGTTGCAAAAAATCGTTGTGTGTGGCCTCGATCATGGACAGACCACCGATGCCTGAGCCAATGATACAACCGATGCGTTCAGACAATGCGCTGTCCAAAGCCCCACCTGTAGGCAAACCAGAATCAACCACGGCCTGTGCTGCTGCTGCAATGCCGTAGTGGATGAAGGTGTCCATGGTGCGTGCCTCTTTGGCAGTCATGTAAACCTGAACATCAAAGTTTTTGACCTCTGCGGCCACTTTGCAATTGAAAGTGGATGCATCAAATTTGGTAATCAGTCCTACACCTGACTGACCTGCCAAGAGATGAGCCCAAAGCGCATCCACAGTGTTACCCAAGGGACTGATGCAACCTAAACCTGTAACAACAACAAGACGACGAGACATAGAAAATACACAGGGTTGACCTGAAATAAACGGCCATGCCCAAAAGTTTGGTACGGCTCAAAAGAAAAGTTGAAGGTCGCTTGAACCCGTCACAGGGTAACAAGGTAAGGCAATAAACCCCAAGACAGCAGTCTGTAGCAAAACAAACATCAACGGCACAAGCAACGCCATGACGTTGCCGTGCAGGCGCTTACGATTCTGTATGATTTTTAGCGTAATCGACAGCGTTTTGCACCGTAGTGATTTGCTCGGCAGATTCGTCAGGAATTTCAATGCCAAATTCATCCTCAAGAGCCATCACCAGCTCAACGGTATCGAGCGAATCTGCACCCAGATCGGCCACAAAAGATTTCTCATTGGTGATTTTTGACTCTTCAAAACCGAGTTGTTCGGCAATGATTTTTTTAACGCGTGCTTCAATATCGCTCATGGATTGCCTCAAAGAGGTTGTAGAAAGTCTGTCATTCTAGCCAAGATTAAAGTTACACATCATGGCCAGCCGCGCAGACGATACGGCTAAATTTTTCATGCCATGTACATGCCACCGTTGACATGCCACTCTTGCCCTGTAACATAAGCTGCCTGTGGGGATGCCAGGTAAGCCACGGCATGGGCAATGTCCGAAGGTTTTCCGAAACATCCCAACGGAATACGGGACATCAGAGTTTGTCGTTGTTCATCGTTCAATTCGGCGGTCATGTCGGTCTCAATAAATCCGGGGGCAATGCAATTGACGGTGATGTTGCGCGAACCCAGTTCACGCGCCAAAGAACGGGTCATACCTGCCACACCGGCCTTGGCTGCCGCGTAATTGGCCTGCCCAGGGTTGCCGCTGGCACCCACGACCGAGGTCACACTGATGATGCGACCGTAGCGCTGGCGCATCATGGGACGCATGACGGCACGGCTCATCCGAAAAACGGCCTTGAGGTTGGTGTCCATGACAGCATCCCAATCGTCGTCCTTCATGCGCATGGCCAAACTGTCTCGCGTGATGCCTGCGTTATTGACCAAAATCTGCAGGCCACCCTGTTCTTTGATGATATCGCCCACTAAAGCATCAACTCCTGCTGCATCATTGACGTTCAGTGTTTTCCCGATGCAACCTGAAAATTCCGACAAAATTTGGCTGATATTGGCAGCGCCTCCATCGGTGGTGGCTGTTCCGATCACTTTGACACCCCGACGTGACAGTTCGACAGCAATGGCCGCACCGATGCCACGAGATGCGCCAGTGACCAGCGCCACCTGACCTTCCCATTGAACTTCGCTCATGGATATTGATATTTTTTAAAAAAGAGTGGATTGGACTTCAGCAAGGCTGGACGTGTCAAACAAAGCCAAGGCGTGCAACTCAGGCGCTATGCGTCGGGTCATGCCGGTGAGCACCTTGCCGGGTCCGCACTCTACCAAATTCGAGATGTTGCGCGCCGCAATAGCCTGCACACATTCCACCCAGCGCACCGGGGCGTACGCCTGGCGAACCAAGGCATCACGCAGACCATCTGGATCGTGTTCAACGCGCACATCCACATTGTTAATCACCGGAAGGGTTGGCGCAGCAAACACAGTGCTCGCTAATTTTTCTTTAAGCAAAAGGGCTGCTGGCTTCATCAAAATGGAGTGAAACGGTGCTGACACAGGTAAAAGCAGCGTGCGCTTGGCGCCCCTGGCCTTGAGCGCAGCACAAGCAGCATCCACCGCGGCTTTAGTGCCTGCAATCACGGTTTGCGAAGGGTCATTGAAATTGACAGCCTCAACCACTTCTGATGCATTGAGACCAAAAGCGGCCGTCACCTCTGCACAAGAGGCTATTACTTTAATAGCATCCAGCCCCAAAATAGCGGCCATCGCCCCTACGCCCACGGGTACGGCGTTTTGCATGGCTTGTGCCCGAAAACGTACCAAAGGTGCGGCCTGTGTCAAGGTTAAAACACCTGCTGCCACCAAGGCGGTGTATTCGCCCAAAGAGTGGCCTGCCAGAGCTTGAGGCACCACGCCGACCTCTGCCATCCAAACGCGGTACGCTGCAATACCAGCGACAAGCATCACTGGCTGTGTGTTGGTGGTCAATGCCAAGGCTTCTTTGGGGCCATCCTGAATCAATCTGCCCATATCTTCACCCAGTGCATCCGATGCTTCTTGCAGCGCTTGTTGCACCTCAGGGTGATGACACCACCCATCCAACATGCCCACAGACTGCGAACCTTGACCTGGAAATACAAATGCAAATGACTTCATGAACATTAAAAAAATATAAGAAATAGGGCTATAACGCTTGATGGCTAAGGGTTAGTAGCTATAAATTTAGTAGTACAGCACCCCAGGTAAAGCCACCGCCTACTGCTTCAAGCAACAGGGTCTGACCCGGCTTGGCGCGGCCACTTCGCACTGCGGCATCCAGCGCCAGCGGCACGGATGCTGCAGAGGTATTGCCGTGTTGATCGACCGTGACAATCACTTTGTCCATGGGAATTTTGAGTTTGCGCGCAGTGCTTTGCATGATGCGAATGTTGGCTTGGTGAGGAATCAGCCAGTCAATGTCTGACGATGGTTTGCCAGCTTTGGCCAGTACGGCATGGGCCGTTTCATCGAGTACCTTCACAGCCAGCTTAAAAACAGCCTGACCATCCATGTGCAAGAAAGCATCACCTTGCGCTTGTCCCCCGCTGACATGCCCTGGCACACACAAAATACGGGCGTATTGACCGTCGGCGTGTAAATCTGTGGCCAAAATGCCAGGCGTGGATGAAGCCTCAAGCACCACAGCCCCTGCACCATCACCAAACAAAACACAGGTACTGCGATCCTTGAAATCAAGAAGACGCGAAAACACTTCAGCCCCCACCACCAGCGCTTTTTTGGCACTGCCAGATTGAATCATGGCATCAGCCACTGTCAAGGCATAAATAAAGCCCCCGCACACAGCTTGAACGTCAAATGCAGGCGCACCATGATGGCCTAATTTGCCTTGCAACATGCAGGCAGTGGAGGGAAATACCATGTCAGGGGTGGATGTGGCCACAATGATCAGGTCAATGTCTTTCACCCCAATACCAGCAGCTTTTAGGGCAAGGTTCGAGGCTTTGAGCGCCATGTCGCTGCTAAATACATCGGCATCAGCAAAATGGCGTGCGCGAATTCCTGTGCGTTCCACAATCCATTCGTCGCTGGTCTCAATGCCCTGGGTGGCCAGCGCACTGACCATCTCAGCGTTGGTGACTCGGCGGGGCGGCAAAAAACTGCCTGTGCCTGTGATGCGTGAATAGATTGTCATGATGTTGTGGTATTCAGTTTGGCAGACATGTCATTCCTGATCAACAACGGGGCAGCATGTGCAATCTGAACCCGAACACGGTCAAGCAAATGATGGCGTGCTGCCTCATGAGCGCGGGACAAGGCGTAACCAAAAGCCAATTCGTCCGCAGAACCATGACTCTTGAAAACCAGGCCACGCAATCCCAGTAAAGCTCCTCCGTTGTAACGTCGGTGATCCATACGTTTTTTCAGTGCAGAGATCACAGGATAGGCAGCCACAGCAGCCATTTTTGCAAACATATGGTGAGAAAACTCAGCCTTGAGAAAATCAACAATCATCTTTGCCAACCCCTCGCTGGTCTTCAAAGCCACATTGCCCACAAAGCCGTCGCACACCACAATATCGACCGTGCCCTTAAAAATGTCATCGCCTTCCACGTTGCCATAAAAATTCAAATCTCCGGCATTTGAGGCTGCACGCAGCAATTCACCGGTTTGCTTGATGATCTCATTGCCCTTGATGGCTTCAGAGCCAATGTTCAGCAGGCCAACGGTTGGCCTGTCATTGCCGTTTAAAACAGACACCAGCGCTGAACCCATCACTGCAAACTGCAAGAGATGTTCCGGTAAACAATCCACATTGGCCCCCATGTCAAGCACGGTTGTAGCAGCTCCTTTGGCATTGGGAATTTGGCCCGCAATGGCGGGACGATCAATGCCTTCAAGAGTTTTGAGAACATAGCGCGAAATGGCCATCAAGGCACCCGTGTTGCCGGCTGACACCACCGCTTGCGCACTTCCTGCTTTGACTTGTTCAATAGCCACCCGCATGGAAGAATCTTTTTTTCGTCGCAGAGCGACTTCCAAAGGATCGTTCATGGTGATGACTTCGCTGGCATTCACCCATTGAGCACGCGAATGACCAAAACCACCACGGCTATCAGGCAATCCGACCAGAATCAGTTGCGCATCACGGTGTTCCGCCAAAAAACGCTTACAGGCAGGCAACGTCACCGAAAGACCGTGGTCCCCACCCATGCAATCAACCGCTATAGTGATCATAAAAACGTATTAAGGATATGGGCAACAATAAGTTGTGCATTTGGCCGTCGGAGTTAAAGATGCAATGCCAGGCACAAATCGCGCAGTGTGGCCCAGCCACATAAGCGATTTGTAACAACGCTGTGCGCCCAAATCTGACGAGCCAAATGCACAACTTATTGTTGACCATATCCTAACCTTGACGTGCAAACAACCAACTACGTTGTTGCCATGCCCTGAAAACATGAAAGCCCGAGGTTACGCAAAAAGCGACCTCGGGCCTTGATGCCGTACCCTGATCATGAGTCAAACTTTAGTGTTAATCACCTTGCGCTTACGGTAAAAACCTGATGGGCTGACGTGATGACGAAGATGTATTTCGCCAGTGGTTGGTTCAACACCAAAACATGGCACGGTCAATGCGTTATGTGAGCGGTGCATACCGCGTTTTGAAGGTGACTTTTTGTTTTGTTGAACAGCCATGTTCCACTCCTGAAAACTGCACGCCGCTTTGGAAACGACGGTTTGAGATTGTTGAATAACGCACTTTTTTCTGACCACATCCTTACATCATGCGTCAAAGTGCATAGGGACGCGAAGTGTAACTGACTGTGGTGTAGTGTGATCTGGGTAGCATAAAGTAGGTGTGCATATCACTTTGAATCGCACCCGTCCTAATAACTTAAAAAACACTAATAAAATGCAATTTTATTGCAACTTATTGATTTAAAAATCAATAAATTAAAACTGAGAACTGCTGTTCTATTTCAAAAGTTAGATAAATGTAACCGTTTAGACCTCATGTCAAATGCCGTCATTCCCGCGAAGGCGGGAATCCAGTGCATGTTGGTTTACCAGGGTACAAAGGCAGTCTGGATTCCCGCCTTCG
>CAIYWD010000042.1 GCA_903929815.1 uncultured beta proteobacterium | reverse complement strand
GAGAGCGCTACGCACCCGATTGAGCTACTGGCGACACGTCTGGGGGTGTTGTTCCTCCTTGCAGGCAGTAGCCTGCAGCGTCGTCACGCCTACCCAGACGCGCCGCCAGTAGCCCACTCGGGCGCGTTCAACTGAGGAATCCAGGATGATCGCTTGCACACCATGAACGCACTGCTTAATTCCCTGTTTTCCATTGTGGGCGATGCCCATGTTTTAACCGATGGCAATTTAACCGCCTGGGAACAGGATTGGCGACAGCGCGCCCAGGGCAAGGCTTTGGCGGTTGTGCGACCGGCTGACACAAACGAGGTGTCTTGCGTGGTCAAAACTTGTTCTGATTTTTTAAGGCAATACCCCAACAGTGGTCTGTCCATCGTCCCTCAAGGCGGCAATACTGGCTTGGTCATGGGGTCAACGCCGGATGGTTCTGGGCGGCAAATTGTGTTGAGCTTGCAGCGAATGAATGCTGTGCGCTGTGTGGATGTTGCCAATCAAACCCTGACGGTTGAGGCTGGCTGCGTTTTGCAAACTGTTCAAGAACTGGCACAGTCGCATGGTTTTTTATTTCCATTGAGCCTGGCCGCACAAGGTTCATGCACCATTGGCGGCAACCTGGGCTGCAACGCGGGGGGGCTTCAGGTGCTGCGCTTTGGCAATGCCCGCGATTTGTGTTTGGGTCTGGAAGTGGTCACTGCCCAAGGGGATATTTGGAAGGGTTTAAGTGGTTTGCGCAAAGACAACACCGGTTATGACTTGCGTCATTTGTTCATTGGTTCTGAAGGCACGCTAGGCATCATCACTGCTGCCACCTTCAAACTGTTCCCTTTGCCTGCTTCGCAACAGACGGCCTGGGCCGCGGTGTCGTCGATCGATGCTGCTGTGGCGTTATTGGGTTTGGCACATCGCCACTTGGGCACCGGCTTGACCGCTTTTGAGTTGATGGGGCAACTGGCACTGAGCTTGGTCACGATGCACTTTGACACATTGCGTGTGCCTTTTTTGCAGGACGTGCCATTTTGTGTTCTGCTTGAAAATTCAGAGCATCACGACAATACAGGCAACCCTTTGGAATCATTATTGGAAATTGCATTGGCAGAAGGTTGTGTGACCAACGCCGTGCTGGCTGAAAATCTGGCGCAGTCCCAAACCTTCTGGCACATTCGTGAGCGTATTTCGCTGGCACAATCCCTGGAGGGGTTGAACATCAAGCACGATATTTCTGTGCCTGTGTCAGCCGTGGCCGCGTTTGTGAAAGAAACGGATGCTTTATTGCAAGCCGCCATTGCCGGTGTGCGGCTGGTCAATTTTGGTCACTTGGGCGATGGCAATTTGCACTACAACGTTCAAGCGCCAAAGGGAATGGATGCTGCCATCTTTTTGCGTGACTATGAGGAAAAAGTCAATGCCATGGTGTTTGATTCGGTGATCCGATTTGGTGGCTCCATTTCTGCCGAGCATGGCGTGGGCAGCTTGAAGGTGGACGCTCTTGCCCGCTACAAATCTCCCGTGGCATTGAGCATGATGCGTGCCATCAAACAGGCGCTGGATCCGCTGAATTTAATGAATCCAGGGCGGGTGGTCAGGCTTGGCTGATGTTTTATGTCAGCGCTGTGTCCACATCACGGCGCTCTTGTGCCAGGTAGTCGGCGGTTTGCATCTCATTCAGTCGGGAGGCTGTTCGGACAAATTCATGCGCCATCACTCCGCCGGTATAAAGCTGATCAACCGGCACTGCCGCAGACAGAATCAATTTCACGCGACGGTCATACAGCACATCGACCAGCCAGGTTAAACGCCGC
Organism: uncultured beta proteobacterium; assembly: GCA_903929815.1. Lineage (GTDB taxonomy): Bacteria > Pseudomonadota > Gammaproteobacteria > Burkholderiales > Burkholderiaceae_C > Rhodoferax. The sequence goes on along the minus strand of CAIYWD010000042.1, from coordinate 7,125 downwards.
GCCTGGGCTGACATGGCGGCACTCAAATGAGGAACGTCACTGAGCAACACGGTGTGAAACCGGGTAGCCAACTCCAGGTAATCATTTTGTGAACGTGGCCCGCCGCACAGAGTTTTGAAATCAAACCAGACCACACCGCCTGCCTTGCGCAAGGCTCGAAATTTTCGGGACTCGATGTGAAGAATGGGGTCATCGTCAGGGACTTCGGCCAGTCTTTCATAAGCGTTTTGCAAGGCATGGTGTGCAGCCTCGCCCAAGGGGGTGTGATAAAGCTGCAACTGCGCGAGGGTCAGACCTCGGTAATCCGTGCCGTTATCCACGTTGAGCACGGTCATCTGTTCGTTCATCAACGCAATAGCGGGCAAAAAACGATCACGGTTCAAGCCGTGAGGGTACAAATCGTCCGGCTTGAAATTGGAAGTGGTCACCAAGCCCACGCCGTTGTCAAACAGGGCGGCCAACAATCGGTGCAAAATCATGGCGTCGGTGATGTCTGACACATGAAACTCATCGAAGCAAATGAGCCGGTACTTTTTGGCCATGCGCCCTGCCAGCATTTGGAGCGGGTTCACGCTGCCCTTCAAGGCGGCGAGTTCTCGATGCACTTCACGCATGAACTCGTGAAAATGCAGCCGCGTCTTGCGCTTCAATGGCACGGCAGTGTAAAAACAATCCATCAAAAAACTTTTGCCCCGCCCTACCCCACCATAAAGATAAACCCCACGCGGAATGGGGGGGCGGTTGAGGAGTTTTTTAAGGGCGTTGGAACGCTTCCCCTTGAAAGCTGCCCATTCAGAGGCACATTTTTCCAGCACTTGCACGGCTTGCAGTTGTGATGAGTCTGCGGTGTAGCCGCGTGTTTGTAGCTCGGCTTGGTAAATTTGTTGAACGTTCACGGGGGTTGGGGAATGCAGATTGGCAAAGTAACCCGACAGAGGCTGACGGTAAAAACGTGTCGGGTGATGCTTTGCCAACCCGACTTACAACACTCTTGAAAGTAGTGCTACCAACGCTAGAGGCTATTTTTGTGTCTAACTTTAAGAGTTCAGCGAACGCTTGTCCACTGCCAGGGCTGCTTCTTTGGTGGACTCGCTCAAGGACGGGTGGGCGTGGCAGATTCGGGCAATGTCTTCGCTGCTGGCGTGAAATTCCATCGCCACCACACATTCGGCAATCAGTTCGCTCGCCATGGGGCCAATGATATGGACACCCAAAATTTCATCGCTTGTTGCATCAGCCAGCATTTTGACCATGCCGGTGGTGTCGCCCAAAGCGCGTGCGCGACCATTGGCCAGGAAAGGAAATGTGCCAGCCTTGTAGGTCACGCCGTCGGCCTTGAGTTGCTGCTCGGTGCGTCCCACCCAAGCCATTTCAGGGCTGGTGTAAATGACCCACGGAATGGTGTTGAAGTTCACATGACCCTGCTGGCCTGCAATGCGCTCAGCCACGACCACGCCTTCTTCTTCGGCCTTGTGGGCAAGCATGGGGCCACGTACCACGTCACCCACTGCCCAAACATTGGCCAGGTTGGTGCGGCATTCGTTATCGACCACAATCGCGCCGCGTTCATCCAAAGCCAGCCCAACAGCCTGCGGGTTCAACCCATCTGTGTTGGGTACGCGACCAATGGACACAATGAGTTTGTCCACCTCCAGCGACTGTGCATGGCCTTCAGAATTGGTGTAGGCCACTTGAACGCCCTCTGTGCTCGTGGTGACCTGGCCTACTTTGACACCCAGTTCAATGGCAAGTCCCTGCTTGGTAAATACTTTTTGGGCTTCCGCAGCAATTTGCACATCGACTGCGCTCAAAAATGTGGGCAAGGCTTCGAGAATGGTGACTTTAGCCCCCAAACGTCGCCAGACGGTACCCATTTCCAGACCAATCACGCCAGAGCCAATCAATCCCAGTTTTTTGGGGACAGCCTGCAGCCGCAAAGCGCCGTCGTTGGACAAAATGTGTTGTTCATCAAACGGCGCACCGGGCAGCGCACGCGCATTGGAGCCGGTAGCCACAATGATGTGCCGACCTGTCAGGGTTTCATTGTTCTCACCTGTCACCAAGATGTCGTAGCCGTCATCGTTGGCTCGAACAAACGATGCCCGTCCGTGAAAGAAACTGATTTTGTTCTTTTTGAACAGGTACAAAATACCGTTGTTGTTTTGTTTGACCACGTCGTCCTTGCGTGCTCCCATTTTTGCCACATCCATCGCCAAACCGTTGACCGTGATGCCGTGGTCGGCAAAGTGGTGGCTGGCTTGATCAAAATGTTCGCTGGATTGCAGGAGTGCCTTGGAGGGGATGCAGCCCACATTGGTGCAAGTGCCACCCGGTGCCGGGCCGCCCTTGCTGTTTTTCCACGCATCAATACAGGCCACAGTTTTGCCCAACTGGGCTGCACGAATCGCGCCCACATAGCCGCCAGGCCCTGCGCCAATCACAATCACATCAAATTTCTTGTTCATCACTATTTCCATTCTTGTCTTAAATATCAAACAGTAAACGTGCGGGGTCTTCCAGCGCTTGCTTGATGGCCACCAATCCCAAAACAGCCTCGCGGCCATCAATGATGCGGTGGTCGTAGCTCATGGCAAAGTAGTTCATGGGGCGAACCACAATTTGGCCGTTTTCCACCACGGCACGGTCTTTGGTGGCGTGAATGCCCAAAATGGCACTTTGCGGGGGGTTGATGATGGGAGTGGACATCATCGATCCAAACGTGCCGCCATTGCTGACGGTGAACGTGCCGCCGGTAAGGTCTGCCATTTCCAGCTTGCCACTGTTGGCCAAACCGCCAAATTCGGCAACTTTTTTCTCAATATCAGCAAAGCTCATCTGGTCGGCATTGCGCAAAATGGGCACCACCAAGCCGCGCGGTGAACCCACGGCAATGCCAATATCAAAGTAGCCGTGATAGATGATGTCTGTGCCATCGACCGAGGCATTGATCACCGGGTATTTTTTCAGGGCATGAACCGCCGCCTTGACAAAAAAGCTCATCAAACCCAGTTTGATGCCGTGTTCCTTCTCGAAAGCCTCCTGCATGCGTTTGCGCATCTCAAGCATAGGCGCCATGTTGACCTCGTTGAATGTCGTCAAAATAGCGTTGGTGGATTGCGACTGCAACAGACGCTCAGCCACTCGGGCACGCAGACGGCTCATCGGTACACGCTGCTCTGGCCGTTCGCTGCTGGAAGGTTGATTTTTTTGAGGTAATAAAGTGGCTGTAACCCTTGCTGGGTCTGCATAGTTAGCTATTGTTTGAGGAGCAGATAAGACACTCAAAACATCCCCTTTGGTGATGCGGCCACCTTTGCCTGTGCCTGCCATGGCGTTCGCGTCGATGTGATGATCTGCCATCAACTTGGCTGCGGCGGGCATGGCCACCTTGGCATGAACGTCTGACGAAATGAACGTAGGCGCAGCTTGGGTGTCAAGGTAGGCAATGACCTGCTCGCCCGCCACAGTGCCCCCATTGGCCACCCTAATTTCAACCAAAACACCTGCAGCAGGTGCAGGCACTTCCATCGTCACCTTGTCGGTTTCAACGTCAATCAAAATTTCATCCACAGCAACGGCATCGCCTATTTTCTTTTTCCACTGCAGCAAGGTGGCATCGGCCACGGATTCAGACAGTTGTGGCACTTTGACTTCCAGGAGTGACATGAGATTTCTTTCAAAAAAAGGACATTAATAACGTGTTGGGGTGTCTATCGCCACCTCAAAAACAGTTTGAGAAACAGGGTTTTATTTGGTCAGTACAAAATTCGTAAACAGACCAAACGCGCCTTCGACCAGCGCTTTTTGCTGTTCCTGGTACAAGTGCGAATAGCCCGCAGCCGGCGAAGCTGAAGGCAATCGACCTGAATAACCCAGCTTTTGCCCTGTGTGCATGTGTTCAATGATGGGGGGATGCACAAAAAACCATGCTCCCTGGTTTTGTGGCTCATCTTGCGTCCAGATGATTTCAGTGGCTTGGCCGTATTGTTGAAGCGCTGTGGCAAAAGCTTGGTGCGGAAAAGGGTAGAGTTGCTCCAGACGAAGAATAGCCACATCGTTGGCCCCAAGAGTTTCACGCTTTTTGGCCAGGTCGTAATACACCTTGCCTGAGCACACCAAAACCCTTTTCACCTTCTCGGTTGGACGTGCGTCAGGAATCAATGTCTGAAAACTGCCCTGGGTGAAATCAGACATAAGAGATGCTGCATCCTTGTGGCGCAGCAGAGACTTGGGCGTAAAAATAACCAAGGGCTTGCGCACGTCACGCACCATCTGGCGTCGCAGCAGATGAAAAATCTGACTGGCCGTGGTGGGCTGTACCAGTTGCATATTGGTGTTGGCTGCCAGTTGCATGAAGCGTTCAATACGCGCTGATGAATGCTCCGGGCCTTGGCCTTCATGACCGTGAGGCAGCATCAGGGTCAAGCCATTGAGACGCCCCCATTTGACCTCGCCTGACGCAATGAATTGGTCAATCACCACTTGCGCACCATTGGCAAAATCACCAAACTGGGCTTCCCAAATGACCAGTGTGTTGGGGGCACTTGATGCGTAGCCATATTCAAAACCCAGCACAGCCTCTTCAGACAGGATGGAATCAATCACCACAAAAGGAGCCTGGTTATCCGCCACATGTTGCAAAGGGATGTAACTGCCTACATCCCACTTTTCACGATCTTGATCATGAATGACCGCGTGACGGTGCGAAAAAGTACCGCGCCCGCTGTCTTCGCCTGACAAACGCACGCCATAACCGTTTGCCACCAGCGAGGCAAACGCCATGTGTTCGCCCATGCCCCAATCGACGGGAATATCGCCCCGCCCCATCGCGGCACGGTCGTCATAGACTTTCTTGACCAGGGGATGCAGGGTCACATCAGACGGGAGTGTCGTCAATTTTTTGGCTAGGAGCTTCCATTGCGACAAGGGCAAAGCGGTGATGCCATCGTCAGTCCATGGCTTGCCAATGAAGGGAGTCCAATCTACCAGGTGTTGATGATGGGGGTTGCTAAGAGCCTGGGGGGTGGTGTGCCGGCCAATGTCCATGGCGCGACGGTAAGCCTTGAACATCTCATCACCCAAATCATCCCCCAGTCCCTGAGCTGCGAGCTTGTCAGCGTAGAGCTTACGCGTGCCGGGGTGCTGACTGATTTTTTTGTACATCAGTGGCTGCGTGAGCGCGGGAGTATCTTGCTCGTTGTGGCCCAGTTTACGAAAACAGACGATGTCTAGCACCACGTCTTTGTGAAACGTCATGCGATAGTCCAGCGCCCACTGCATGGCCATGACCACGGACTCGGGGTCATCACCATTGACGTGCATGACCGGCGCTTCAACACCTTTGACAATGTCGGTGCAATACAGCGTAGATCGTATGTCACGCGGGTCAGAGGTGGTAAAACCAATCTGGTTGTTGATGATGATGTGTACCGTGCCAGCAGTGGTGTAACCGCGCGTATGCGCCAGCGCCAGGGTTTCCTGATTGACACCCTGACCGGCAAATGCGGCATCACCATGCACCAGAACCGGCAGCACTTGCCTGCCCGTGGGGTCAGATCGGCGATCCATGCGCGCACGAACCGAGCCTTCCACCACAGGGTTCACAATCTCAAGATGAGACGGGTTAAACGCCAGGCTCAAATGCACAGGGCCACCCGCAGTCATCACATCGGAACTAAAACCCTGGTGGTATTTCACATCGCCTGCGGGCAAGTACTCAGGGGCGGTATGGTCAAATTCTGCGAACAAATCGCTGGGCATTTTTCCCAGGGTATTGACCAGCACATTCAAACGCCCCCGATGCGCCATGCCAATCACAACTTCCTGAACTCCTTTTGTGCCGGCTTGCTGAATTAACTCGTCCATGGCGGCAATAAAGCTCTCGCCGCCTTCCAATGAAAAACGCTTTTGCCCCACATATTTCGTGTGAAGAAAACGCTCCAAGCCCTCGGCAGCCGTCAGGCGATCAAGAATGTGCTTCTTTTTGGCCTCCTCAAAATGGGGCTTGCTGCGAACCGTCTCCAATTTTTCTTGCCACCAGCGTTTTTGCGCCTGGTCGGTCAAATACATGTACTCTGCACCCAGTGTGCCGCAATATGTTTCGCGCAAATCATGAAGCAGTTCGCGCAACGACAGTGTGCTTTGACCAAAAAATGTGTTGCTGACATCAAATTCGGTATCCAGGTCAGCATTGCCCAGGCCATAAAACGACGGTTCAAGTTCAGGGATGGCAGGGCGCTCGGCACGTTTGAGGGGGTCTAGATCAGCCCACCGAACCCCCACGTTACGGTGAGCGGCAATCAACTGCTGAACGGCGGTGCGTTTGTGTCCCAGTTCAACATCCACCCAGGCTGCCTTAGTGTTGGTGCGACCCACTTGGGTACGCTGCACAAAAGCATCCAATACCTTTTGATGGGAAACATCTTTGGCAGCACTGCCATCAACGGCAGGGGTGTGTTGCAAGGCATCAAACCAGTCGCACCAGGTGTCTGGCACACTACTGCGATCGTCTAGATAACGGTCATACATCTCTTCAACATACGCAGCATTGCCACCGTAGAGGTAGGTGTTTGCCAGATAAGCCGGATAAACCATGGGGGTCTCATTCATGTTGCTGACTTTCATTTGCCCTGAGGATACTTTGACTGTGCATATTTCCCAATGATAGGGTGAATCCTGGATTCTTCAGTTGAATGGGCTGCTGGCGGCGCATCAAGGTAGGAGCAACACCCTAGGCTGTCGAAATTCGATGGTTTTCCCCAATTTCCTGTCCCATTTTCTGGATGGTAGGTCATTAGTTGTATATTATTGATTTTCAATTGGTATTCATGTAACCTGCAAAAACGTAACCGTTTAGACCCCGCCTTCGCGGGAATGACGACATCTGGGCCAGGGGTCTCAACGGTTACGCAAAAACAGGATTCCAAATCATGGAAAATTTTTTTCACACAAAACTGGCAGATTTCGACAGCATAAGGTTAAAGGGGGTGCGTTTCAAAGTGATGTGGCTTTGCTTGGGTGCGACATCCAAATCCCCCCTAACCCCCCTTTTTCAAAGGGGGGAATGAGAACGGTTAGCCTATTTGGGCAAAGCGCTGTATTTGTCCCCCCTTTGAAAAAGGGGGG
>CAIYWD010000041.1 GCA_903929815.1 uncultured beta proteobacterium | reverse complement strand
CCCCCCTTTTTCAAAGGGGGGTTAGGGGGGATTTGGATGTCGCACCCAAGCAAAGCCACATCACTTTGAAACGCACCCAAGTTAACCGTTCTTATCCCCCTTTGTAAAAAAGGGGGGTTAGAGTGGATTTGGTTTTGGTGTTGGTGTTGCACCACATCCACTCTCAACGCTGTTCAATCGGCTTGACGTTGCGCGCAACAGACCCTGTGAACAACTGGCGAGGACGACCAATTTTGTATTCAGAATCACCAATCATTTCATTCAATTGAGCTACCCAACCCACGGTGCGGGCCAGCGCGAAGATGCCGGTAAACAAATTAACAGGAACGCCGATGGCACGCTGCACAATGCCTGAATAAAAATCAACGTTGGGGTACAACTTTCGCTGCACAAAATAATCGTCTTCCAGTGCAATTTTTTCAAGCTGTTTGGCCAGTTTGAACAACGGATCATTGTCCAGACCCAGTTCAGCGAGCACTTCATTGCAGGTGTCTTGCATGAGTTTGGCACGGGGATCATAATTTTTATAAACACGGTGTCCAAAACCCATGAGCTTGATACCGGAACTTTTGTCTTTAACCTGGTCAATGAATTGCCCCACCTTGGCAATGCCGCCCTGGCGTTGAATATCTTCGAGCATGTTCAGGCAGGCTTCGTTGGCCCCTCCATGCGCAGGCCCCCATAGGCACGCCACACCCGCGGCTATTGCAGCAAAAGGGTTGGTGCCAGAAGAACCACACAAACGAACCGTCGAAGTTGAAGCATTTTGCTCGTGATCGGCATGAAGGATGAAAATGCGATCCAAAGCACGTTCAAGCACAGGATTGACCCAGTAGTCTTCAGTGGGAATGGCAAACATCATCCGCAGAAAATTACCGGCGTAACTCAGCTCATTGCGCGGATACACATAAGGCTCGCCCACACCGTATTTGTAAGCCATGGCCACTAAGGTGGGCATTTGCGCAATCAATCGAACGGCTGCAATTTCTCGGTGCTCGGGGTTGCTGATGTCGGTGCTGTCATGGTAAAAGGCCGACAAAGCCCCCACCAAACCTGTCAAAACGGCCATAGGATGCGCGTCCCGACGGAACCCACGCAAGAAAAACTGCATCTGCTCATGCACCATGGTGTGGCTGATGATGAGCTTGTGAAAATCTTGTCGTTCCTTGAGCTTGGGCAAATCCCCTTTCAGCAAAAGATAGCAGGTATCAAGATAATCACATTGCGTGGCCAATTGTTCAATGGGGTAGCCACGATAAAGCAACTCACCCTTGTCGCCGTCAATGTAAGTGATGGCGGACTGACACGAAGCGGTTGATAAAAAACCGGGGTCATAGGTAAACATGCCGGTTTGTCCGTAGAGCTTGCGAATATCAATGACATCCGGTCCCATATGGCCGTGATAAACGGGCAAGTCAACACTTGGGCTGCCATTGCTGAATGACAGGGTGGCTTTATTTTCAGCGAGTTTCATGGAAGCCTTTCAGGTTTTTCTTTCAACATTTTTAATACTTCAACAACAACGTCATCCTGCGCCAATGCAGCATTGATCTGTGCAATGTCCTGGCGACCCAGGTGAAGATCAAGCAGATCACCATCGCTCAACGCCATCAAGTCACTTAAACCCTGCGCCTGCCTGAGCGTCAGTGCAACCGCATGTTTTTTGAAAAACCGATCAATAACAATGTCGTTTTCAAGCAGACCGCGACGACAACGCCACCTGAGTTTACTCATGGCGCGAACGTCAATCACATCGTCTTGGTTGATTGCAGCAACATCAGTCATGGAGGGCTGCCTAAATGGCACGACGCACCATCAGTTCCTTGATTTTGCCAATAGCAGCCGTTGGATTCAAGCTCTTGGGGCAAACGTCCACGCAGTTCATGATGGTGGTACACCTGAACAGGCGATAAGGGTCTTCCAGATTGTCCAGACGATCAGAGGTGGCATCGTCACGGCTGTCTGCAATAAAGCGGTAGGCTTGCAACAGGCCTGCCGGCCCCACAAATTTGTCAGGATTCCACCAATACACAGGGCAACTGGTTGTGCAGCTTGCACACAAAATGCACTCGTACAAACCGTTGAGTTCTTCTCGCTCTTCAGGGCTTTGCAGACGCTCTTTTTCTGGCGGACGTGTGTCATTGATCAAATAAGGTTTGATGGAGTGGTACTGTTTGAAAAACAGAGTCATATCCACAATCAAATCGCGCACTACCGGCAGACCCGGCAGGGGTTTGAGCACCACAGTCTCAGGCAATGTGCGCATATTGACCAGACAAGCCAGACCATTTTTTCCGTTGATGTTCATGGCATCAGAGCCACAAACTCCTTCACGGCACGAACGACGGTAGGACAGTGTGGGATCCATGGCCTTGATTTTGACCAGAACATCAAGCAGCATACGCTCTGAGCCGTCGAGTTCAATTTCGAGCTTTTGCATGTAGGGCTTGGCATCGGTATCGGGGTTGTAGCGGTAAATTTGAAAAGTACGTTTAGACATTTATTTTTCTCCAGGACAAGGCAAGATCAGAATGTGCGAACCTTGAGCGGAACAGATTCCACCGTCAAAGGTTTGAGGGTGACGGGTTTGTAACTCAGGCTGTTGGTGGCCTTGTCCCACAAAGTGTGTTTAAGCCAATGGACATCATCGCGCCCCAGGGGGCAATGGGCATCATCTGCGGGGCGGTCGTAGTCGCTCACGCTGTGCGCACCCCGACACTCGTGCCGCGCTGCCGCAGACACCATGGTGGACTGGGCCACTTCAATCATGTTCTCAACTTCGAGTGCTTCCACACGGTCAGTGTTAAAAATTTTGGACTTGTCGGCCAGTACCATTGTGTTGACACGATCACGAATTTGGGCAATTTTGCTCACACCTTCATCCATACCGGCCTGAGTTCGGAAAACACTGGCGTGAGTTTGCATGGTGCTGCGAATGTCATCGGCCACTTTTTGTGAGTACTCGCCAGACGTGTTGGTTTCAAGCCGGTTGAGACGATCAAGTGAGATGTCAGCAGCGTTGGCGGGCAATGGCTTGTGATTTTTGGCTTTATGACTGTGTTCAATGATGTGGTTGGCCGATGCAAAACCAAAAACAATCAAGTCAAGCAATGAATTGCATCCCAGCCGGTTGGCACCATGCACGCTCACGCAGGAGCATTCGCCAACGGCATAGAGGCCATTGACCACTTCTTGCACGCCATTTTTAGGCGCCACCACTTGACCTGTGATGCTGCTGGGAATTCCCCCCATTTGATAGTGATTGGTCGGAACAACGGGGATAGGCTCGCGGGTGATATCGACATTGGCAAAATTGTGACCAATTTCAAACACCGAAGGCAAGCGCTTCATGATGGTTTCAGCGCCTAAGTGCGTCATGTCCAGGTTGATATAGGCTTTGTCCGGGCCACAGCCACGGCCTTCCTTGATTTCCTGATCCATGCAGCGTGAGACAAAATCGCGCGTGGCCAGGTCCTTGTAAGCGGGGGCGTAGCGCTCCATAAAGCGTTCACCATCACCGTTGCGCAAAATGGCACCCTCGCCACGGCAACCCTCGGTCAGCAAAATCCCGGCACCATAAACCCCTGTGGGGTGAAATTGCCAAAATTCCATGTCTTGCAAAGGAATGCCTGCGCGTGCTGCCATGCCCAAACCGTCACCCGTATTGATGTAAGCATTGGTCGATGCAGCAAAAATGCGTCCTGCGCCACCTGATGCCATCAGTACGGCTTTGGCTTCCAAAATGTGAATATCGCCGGTTTCCATCTCTAGCGCAGTCACGCCAATCACGTCACCCTCGGCATCACGAACCAGGTCGAGCGCCATCCACTCCACAAAGAAATTGGTTTTTGATCGGACGTTTTGTTGATATAGGGTGTGAAGCATAGCGTGGCCTGTGCGGTCAGCCGCAGCGCAGGCGCGTTGCACAGCTTTTTCACCGTGGTTGCTGGTGTGGCCACCAAAAGGACGCTGATAAATCGTGCCGTCAGGGTTGCGGTCAAACGGCATGCCGTAATGCTCCAGCTCGTAAACCACTTTGGGGGCTTCACGGCACATGAATTCAATACTGTCCTGGTCGCCTAGCCAGTCGCCGCCTTTGACGGTGTCATAAAAGTGAAAATCCCAGTTGTCTTCGTTCATGTTGGACAAGGACGCAGCAATGCCGCCTTGTGCTGCTACCGTGTGTGAGCGGGTGGGAAAGACCTTGGAGAGTACAGCTACGTTCAATCCGGCGTTGGCCAGTAGCAGCGAGGCGCTCATACCGGCACCTCCAGCACCGACGATCACCACGTCGAATTTACGTTTGGAAATTTTTGAAGTTACAGTCATGATGTGAATAAAGTCTGGGTTATTGAATGCCCACCGCGGTTAAATGACCGGGTGTGCGAATGTCCTGGAATGGAGGGAAATTTACACGCGCCATAGAACTTGAATAGCCCAGCCCGAGCAGCCAATCAACCACACTATCGCAAAGACGTGCATGACAAACCGCACAGCGTAGGGCTGGACATAATCCATAAAGACGTTGCGCATACCCACCCAAACATGGTAGAGCATGGACAAAATGACCACAAAAGTGATGGTTTTCATCCATTGAGGCGCAAAAATACCCGCCCAGAGTTCATAGCCAATAGTGCCTTTGCTGAAGATAATTTGTGACAGCACCAAGACTGTGAACACAATCATCAACACTGAAGTGACACGCTGCGACAACCAATCGCGCATACCGTAATGCGCACCGACTACAGTGCGATGACAACCAAAATGAACAGACATAAATCACTCCCTTGGAATTTAATAAAGACCGAACAGCTTTGCACCCAGAATGAGTGTCAAGCCAAATGTCAGCACCAGAACAACAGCCGCAGTTTGCCGACCGAAATCCTTGGTGATTTGATGGTGATGGGTGTCCATCCACAAGTGGCGAATGCCAGCCATGAAGTGATGCAAACTTGCCCAAATCAGACCCAGAACCACCCACTTGAACATCCAGCCTGGCACACCCCATAGGCCTGCATTGAAGAGGGATTTGAATTTATCAAACGAAATTTCTGAGGTGATGGAAGTATCAAACATCCAGATAATAAAAGGCATCAGAAAAAACATGATGGCACCGCTCACCCGATGCATGCCCGAGGCCAAAGATGCCAATGGCCAGCGGTAACTGATCAGGCTGGCAGAGTCAATGTTATAAAACTGGGGTCGGGGTTTTAACGGGGTTGTCGCTGATTCAGACATACGTTGCTTCCTATGGTATTTTGAGTGGGTAAGGATGCAGTCAGCAACAAATTGTGCATTTGGATCGTCAGATTTAGACGCACTGCGTCGCAAACCTGACGGCCAAATGCGGAACTTATTTCTGACCACATCCCAAGTATCCGGTGAATGCCGATTACCTCGAAATTTTATTGCATGGAAGCGCAGATTTGACGTGGGAATTACAAAACAGGGAAACTCTAAAATTTATGACATCTGCCATCTTTTTTGTGCGGACAACACCATATCAGGATAGGCCGCCAGACCACGTGAGCCGTTGTAGCGCCCCAGCGCCATAAACAAGTTGCCTCGTTCGCGTTCAAGGTAATGGCGCAAAATCACGCAGCCAAAGCGCAAATTGGTTTGCATGTGAAACAGGCGGCCTGTATCGCCATCACCGATCAACCGTGTCCAAAACGGCATGACCTGCATATAGCCACGCGCTCCAGCGCTGCTGACTGCGTATTTGCGAAAGTTACTTTCTACCTGAATCAGACCCAACACCAAAGACACCTCCAATCCGGAGCGCTTGGCTTCGTACCAGACGGTTTGCAAAAATTCCTTGCGCGTGTTGAAGTCAGACTTTTTAACCTTCAATCGATCACTTTGAAGACTTAGCCAGCGCAAGTAACCCAATCGCGATTCGGTGTCGGCAAACTCGGGCACAGGAGGTGCTTCGTTGGCAATGGCTGAACTCAAAGCGGTGCGAACCGCATCCATCAAGGGTTCTTCGTGCTGCTCTCCCGCCCACAATTGCTCTGAAAATAATAGCATCCCAGGCAAGCTGCATAAGGGTTTGAGGCCAAAAACACCATATAAAATGGCGCGTCTTGTCAGCATGACGGCCTCATAGGCATTTCAGTTTGGATAACAAAAATGGCACTACATTGCTCAATGGCAACAGGCTAGGCGCTGTATCACGCCGGTGTTGATATTCCACCTCGCCTGCTTTCAGTGAGCGATCTCCCAAGGTGATGCGGTGTGGAATGCCAATCAACTCCCAATCGGCAAACATGACGCCAGGGCGCTCACACCTGTCATCCAGAATCACATTCACATTTGCCAACATCAATTGGGCGTAGAGTCGCTCAGATGATTCTTTCACGGCGGGCGATCGATCGGCATTGATGGGGCACAGCACCACTGTAAAAGGTGCTAGTGAATCTGGCCAGATGATGCCACGATCGTCATGATTTTGTTCAATGGCAGCCGCAGGCAAACGGGTGATGCCAATGCCGTAACACCCCATTTCCATCCACTGGGGTTTGCCATTTTGATCAAGAAATGTAGCATTCATGGCCTGGCTGTATTTTGTGCCCAAATAGAAAACATGCCCCACTTCAATGCCGCGTTCAATGGACAAAACACCTTTTCCGTCAGGCGATGCGTCCCCTGTCACCACATTGCGCAGGTCTGCCACCTGCGCAGGTTCTTGCAAGTCGCGATGCCAATTCACGCCGGTCAGGTGATAGCCTTCTTCATTGGCACCACAAATCCAGTCGCTCATCACCATGACTTCACGATCAGCAAAGGTGTGAATACGCCGTTCAAGCAAAGGTCCTAAATAACCCGGTGGGCATCCAAAATTGACTTCAATTTCAGCCATCGTTGCAAACCGAAAAGTATCCAATCCTGGCAATTTTCTGACCTTGACCTCGTTCATCTCATGGTCACCGCGCAACAGCAGCAGCCAGATGTTGGTGTGGGTCACCACGCCTCGTTCATCCCAAGTATCAGTAGCCAACACAATGGATTTGACGGTACGCTGCACAGACACGCCCAGAAATTCAGCCACATCAGCACAGGTGCTTTTGCCCGGCGTGGCGATTTTGACCATCACCTGCGTAGCAGGAAGCCGTGGGCCAGTGGGGGCAAGAGCCTCTGCCTTTTCCATATTGGCGGCGTATGCGCTATCGGGGCAATACACAATGGCATCTTCACCTGTTGCTGCTACGACCTGAAATTCTTCGCTCAAATCGCCACCAATGGCACCGCTGTCTGCTGCCACGGCACGGTAAGTCAAGCCAAACCGGTCAAATATCTGCCGATATGTTTTTGACATCAACTGGTAGCTGGCTTTGGCAGTCGCAGCATCACAGTCAAAACTGTAGGCATCTTTCATGATGAATTCGCGCGCACGCATCAAGCCAAAACGCGGGCGACGCTCGTCACGAAACTTGGTTTGAATTTGGTAGAAATTTTTGGGCAACTGCTTGTAACTGCGAATTTCCTGACGGGCAATATCAGTAATCACTTCTTCACTGGTAGGTTGCACCACAAAATCATGTGCGTGACGGTCTTTGATGCGAAGCAACTCTGCGCCCATCTTGTCAAACCGGCCTGTTTGCTGCCACAGCTCTGCCGGTTGAATGACGGGCATGCAAAGCTCCACAGCCCCTGCCTTATTCATTTCTTCGCGCACAATGACCATCACCTTCTGAATCACCCGCAAACCCAGGGGCATGATGGTGTAAATGCCAGCCCCCAGTTTTTTAATCATGCCCGCACGCAGCATCAGCCGGTGGCTCACCACTTCAGCATCGGCAGGGGCTTCTTTCAGGGTGGAAATCAGAAATTGGGAAGATTTCATGGCAGGAATCAAGCGATAAAGTGGATGTGTATTGATGCACAACCGGGCGCTGTGCATAATCAGGGCAATTGACAAATTAGGGTTTGATTATGCTTGACCGTGATGGCTTTAGGCCGAACGTTGGCATCGTCTTGCTCAACCAGAAAAATCAGGTGTTTTGGGGTAAACGTATTCATACGCATTCGTGGCAGTTTCCGCAAGGTGGCATTGACCGTGGCGAAAGCCCCGAGCAGGCCATGCTTCGGGAATTGCACGAAGAAATAGGACTACAGCGAGAACATGTTCGCTTTGTCGCTAGAACCCGTGACTGGTTGCGCTATGAGGTGCCAGACCATTTTATTCGCCGCGATACACGCGGTCTTTACAAGGGCCAGAAACAAATCTGGTTTCTATTGCAGCTTATCGGTCACGATTGGGATCTGAATTTGCGCGCCACCAACCATCCCGAGTTTGATGCCTGGCGCTGGAACGATTACTGGGTACCACTTGATACGGTGATTGAGTTCAAGCGCGAAGTTTATGTGACAGCGCTGACCGAACTGGCGCGTTACCTGCCTCGTTTTGAGAACCGCAACCGTTTTTTACGTCATGGCCTTCGCTGTACAGATTCCCATGTGTAAGATGGACGCTGCGGGTGCGATTCAAAGTGATGTGGCTTTGCTTGGGCTTGCGACATCCAAATCCCCCCTACCCCCCCTTTTTCAAAGGGGGGAATGAGAACGGTTAGCTTATTTGGGCAAAGCGCTGTATTTGTCCCCCCT
>CAIYWD010000040.1 GCA_903929815.1 uncultured beta proteobacterium | reverse complement strand
CTCGGATTTTGCAAAGATACCATCTTGGCAATGTTCAGACATGTTGGCCATAGCTGATATTGGTTTTTTTGCCAATATGGCTTACACACGGGTACAACGCAAAATCCTGGAGATCAGGTTGTCTGATCTAAGGATAGGGTCAATAATAAGTTGTGCATTTGGCTCGTCAGATTTGGGCGCACTGCGTCGTTACAAATCGCTGATGTGGCTGGGTCACACCGCACGATTTGCGCCTAGCATTGCATCTTTAACTCTGACGGCCAAATGCACAACTTATTGTTGACCATATCCTAAAGGGCATGAATATACAGCCGACGGATACATGCTATTGACCGCATCAAAGATGTTTTGAAAAGTCGTGTGGGTTTGTGCAAATGCCGCCAGAACGACGGGATCAAAATGATCTGGCTGGGTGCGTCCGTCACCCGTGGTTATGATTTTGACCGCTGTTGGATGGTCAAAGGCCGGTTTATAAGGACGTTTGCTTCGCAGCGCGTCATAGATGTCGCATATATTCAAAATGCGTGCCGCCAGTGAAATCTGATCGCCTTTCAGACCATAAGGGTAGCCGCCACCGTCTCATCGCTCGTGGTGGCCAAGCGCTATCTCGACCCCCATTTTGAGATAAGGCGACTTGCTGTTGCCTAGAATTTTGGCCCCCATCTCTGCATGGGATTTCATGATCACCCACTCATCAGGCGTAAAGCCACCGGATTTCAGTAGGATATGGTCAGGGATGCCAATTTTGCCTATGTCGTGCATGGGACTGGCAATAAAGATTAAGTCCACAAATTCCTTATCCATGCCCAAAGTACAAGCCAGATCGCGGCTGTAGAAACTGATGCGCTGCACATGCGATCCGGTGTATTCGTCCTTGTATTCAGCGGCGCGGGTCATGGTCAAAATGGTTTCAATATAGCCTTCGCGCAATTCGGCAGTGCGCTCTTGCACACGTTGTTCCAACCTGTCGTTTTGGCCTAGTAGTTCTTTTTGCAGCAGTCGCACTTCCAGCATATTGCGAACCCGCGCCAGCACCTCAGGCATTTCAAACGGTTTGCTGATGAAGTCCCTGGCCCCGGCCTTCAAGGCACGCAGCTTGTGGCTTGGCTGGGCGGTGACCACAAGCACTGGCAGATAACCTCCTGCCTAGCTCTCATGCAAGTCGTCCATCACCTGAAAACCATCCATGTCAGGCATCTGGATATCCAGCAATATCAGGTCATATTGGTTTTGTTGGTGCAGATCACACACTGCTGCGGGGTTGGTTGTGAAGGCGACGGACGTATAGCCTGCCCCGCGCAGCATGCGATCCAGCAAAATAATATTGGCTTGCTCATTGTCCACAATCAGAATATTGGCCTGAAAAATGTCCATCATCCTAAATTCCTCAGTTGAACGCGCCCGAGTGGGCTGCTGGCGGCGCATCTTGGTAGGCGTGACGACGCTGCAGGCTACTGCCTGCAAGGAGGATCAATACCCCCAGACGTGTCGCTAGTAGCTCAATCGGGTGCGTAGCGCTCTCACCCAAAGGGTACACTCCATCGAAGTAACAAATATCAATTTTCATAACGGTTTAGTGAAGATAATATTATGTTGATTGATATTGACTTTTTTCACTGAACTTCTGTTTTTCCACGAAAATTCGTCCAAATTTCAGCCACGTTTCATTGCCATTCATTGTGATCACGGTCTGTTTTCTTCGGTTAACTTCAACGCCGCGTTGATGGCATCCATGAACTCATCGACCTTGATGGGTTTGGTGATGTAACGCAAAAAGCCGGCCTCTTTGCCCTTTTTGATGTCGCTGGGCATGGCGTTGGCACTGATGGCCAAGGCTGGAATGTGCATGGTGACAGGGTCTTTGCGCAGCAGCTTCAATATTTCAAAACCATTGATACCAGGCAGATTGATGTCTAGCAAGATCACATCTGGCAAACTTTCGCGGGCCAGCGCGATGCCAGTTTCGCCGTTGATCGCCGTCAGTAGGCGGATGGAGGGGTAGCGCCCCATGATTTTCTCAACCAGCGTCATGTTGGCCGGGTTATCCTCCACATACAGCAGGGTATGCATCTGGGTTGGCGTGGGCGAGGCGTTCAGCCCCAGGGTCTTGACGCTACTCTCGATACCCACCACAGGTGCTGCCACAGAGGGAAGTTCGAACCAAAATACACTGCCTTTGCCCACGCTGCTTTCCACGCCGATGTTGCCGTCCATCAGTTCCACCAGTTGTTTGGCGACCACCAGG
>CAIYWD010000039.1 GCA_903929815.1 uncultured beta proteobacterium | reverse complement strand
TACGCACCCGATTGAGCTACTGGCAACACGTCTGGGGGTGTTGTTCCTCCTAGCAGGCAGTAGCCTGCGTCGTCGTCTCGCCTACCCAGACGCGCCGCCAGCAGCCCACTCGGGCGCGTTCAACTGAGGAATCCAGGATGATGGTATGCGTAGGTCTATGATGATAGACCAAACCCTTTTAGAAAAACCCAATAATGCTCCATCACACCCTCTGTATTGCACCCATGTTGAATTTAACGGATCGTCATTGCCGATATTTTCATCGCTTGCTCACGCATCATGCGCTGCTTTACACCGAGATGGTCACGACGGGTGCGCTGATTCATGGTGATGTGGCTCGCTATTTGCGCCATCACGTGCAGGAACACCCAGTGGCACTGCAACTCGGTGGCAATGATTGCGCAGAGTTGGCGCAGTGTGCCCGTTTGGCCGAGCAGTGGGCTTATGTGGAAGTCAATTTGAATTGCGGTTGTCCAAGTGAGAAGGTGCAGCGTGGCGCTTTTGGGGCCTGCCTGATGGAATATCCGCATCAGGTGGCAGACTGCGTCAAAGCCATGCGAGATGCCGTGGCCATTGATGTCACAGTCAAGCACCGTATTGGCATTGATAGAATAGAAAGTTATGATTTTGTTAGAGATTTTGTTGGAACAATCAGCTTGGCCGGTTGCAACACTTTCATTGTTCATGCCCGCAACGCCTGGTTGCAGGGATTGAGTCCCAAAGAAAACCGCGAAGTTCCTCCCTTGCGTTACGAACAGGTCTATCGTTTGAAAAAAGATTTTCCACATCTTCAGATCGTGATCAATGGGGGTGTACATACCACCGATCAGATTCAAAGCCATCTGCAACAGGTCGATGGTGTGATGGTGGGACGCGAGGCCTACGACAACCCCTGGTGGTTAAGCGATTGGGACGCCACATTTTTGGGTTCACAAGAACAGCGTTCAAACCCCATGACCCGTGAATTTGTAGAGCAACAAATGGTGGCTTACATGCTTGATGAATCAGCCCACCGTGGCACAGCCTGGCCCTTCATTGCCCGTCATATGTTAGGGCTGCGCCACAAACTGCCGGGTGCGAGGCGCTGGCGACAGGTCTGGAGCGACCACACGCTCAAAAACATGTCGCCTGAGCTTGTCATGCAGATGGCGAAAAAGTGGCCACATGGCCATGTGGACACTGGTTCAGTTGAATGGGATTTTGTGATGCTGTCATAGGTATCATAAAGAGTTCGTCCCAAGAGAGCTGCTTGTTAGGCTGTCGAAATCTGCCAGTTTTGCGTGAAAAAAATTTTCCATTTTTTGGAATCTTGTTTTTGCAGGTGACATGAATACAAAATGTAAATCAATAACATACAACTCATAACCTACCATCCAGAAAGTGGGACAGGAAATTGTGGAAAAACCATCGAATTTCGACAGCCTAGGGAATGAGAATGGTTAGGATATGGTCAATAATAAGTTCCACATTTGGCTCGTCAGATTAGGGCGCCCTGCGTCGTTACAAATCGCTTATGTGGCTGGGCCACACCGCACGATTTGCGCCTCGCATCAGACAACCTGATCTCTACACCGTCTGCCTAATCTCTGTGTTGT
>CAIYWD010000038.1 GCA_903929815.1 uncultured beta proteobacterium | reverse complement strand
TAATCCTTTCTACTGTCACAGCAGCCAATAAAACCTACGATGGCAACACCAACGCCACTGTGAGCGCCAGCTCACTGACAGGCGTGATAGGCAGTGAAGAGGTCAGCTTGAGCGGACTGACCGGCACATTCGATAACAAAAACGTTGGCACTTCTAAAACCGTGACCGTGAATGGCGGCACTTTGGCAGGCACAGATGCCAGCAACTATCAAATTGCAAGCACAGCTGGCACCACCAGTGCAGACATCACAGCCAAAGGCCTAACCCTTTCTGCTGTCACAGCGGCCAATAAAACCTATGACGGCAACACCAACGCCACTGTGAGCGCCAGCACACTGACGGGCGTGGTAGGCGGTGAAGAGGTCAGCTTGAGCGGACTGACCGGCACATTCGATAACAAAAACGTAGGCACAGCCAAAACCGTGACCGTGAACGGCGGCAGCTTGGCAGGCACGGATGCCGTCAATTATCAAATTGCAAGCACTGCAGGCATCACCAGTGCGGACATCACGCACAAAGCCCTAACCATCACCGACATCACTGCATCCAACAAGATATATGACGGCAACGCCAGCGCAACAGTTAGCACAGTCAGTGCCAATTTGCGTGGCATGGTTGCTGGCGACAACGTGGCAGTGACGGGTGCTACTGGCAGTTTTGAAGACAAAAACGCTGGTCAGGGCAAAACAGTCGCTGTCACTGGCCTGGGTTTAGTGGGTGATGATGCCATCAACTATTCTCTCCAAAACAACACAGCCACCGCCAAAGCCGACATCACCCAGGCCGTCCTGACCATCTTGGACGGCATAGCTGCCAATGATAAAGTTTATAACGGCGACACAATGGCCAGTGTCAATGTAGCCAACGTCAGCTTGAGTGGCATCATCAGCAGTGATAACGTGGCCATTGCCAATGCAGTAGGCAGCTTTGGCGACAAAAATGTTGGCACAGACAAGATCGTCACCATCTCTGGTGTTGTCTTGGGCGGTGCAGATGCGGCCAACTACACATTGAACACTGCCACTGTCCAAGCTGTTGCCAGCATCAGTACCAGACCCGTATCGACATGGACTGCCACTGGAAGCGGTCTGTGGAGTGACCCTGCCCAGTGGGATACCCTGCCCGAAGGAACGAACGTACGCGAAGTCGTCATACCCCCAGGTGCATCCGTCACCTACGATGCCAACGCAGGTAACACCTCTTTGCAATCCATCAGCAGCACGGGGGAATTGGTTTTGACCGGTGGCAATCTGTCGATAGCAAACAGCGTGACCACCACGCAGTACAGTCAAACAGGCGGTGCATTGCTGGGTAGTGCGTCCATGAATGTGAAAGGTAATTTTTCCCAAACAGGGGGCAGCATCCTGCTCAGTGGCCCCATCGTCATCGAGCAAAATATCGGGAATTTAAGTGTGGGTACTACCAGTGGTTCATCGCTGACTTTGCTGGCACAAAACGGCAGCATTACCCAGACCGGCGCATTAACCACAGCAGGCTTGCTCACCACACGATCGATGACCGATACATTGCTCAACCATGCACAAAATCAAGTCAGCAGTTTCAATGCAATTTCAACTGGTGCAGGCAATATTGAATTGACCAATTCGACCCATTTGACCTATCCACAAGGTCTTGACATACAAGGCATTGTTGCAGCCAATGGCAACATTGTGGTTAATAACAAGGGGACAATCAGCACATCGGGCGATGTGGTGGCCAACAACGAAAACCGCACAGTGAGCATCATCGCCAACAGCCCATTGACGATCGGCCAACCAGGGGTAAATGCCGGCGGCAACATCACACTGACTGCGACCAACCTGACCAGCTCAGGCGACATGACTCTCAATGGTCCCATCAACTCAAAGGCAGGCTCAGCCCTATTCACGGCTGCCGACAATTACGTTCAAAACAGTTCTGTTGTTGCCCCTGCGGGTGTGAAGGTCAGTGCTGAAGGCTCAGTCACGTTCGGTTCTATGGCCACCACAGTGGGTTCGCCAATCAGCTACACCGCCGGCGGTTTACCTAAAACTCCGCCGCCTGTGAGTCTGACACCAGAGCCTGTTCTGTCTGAACCTGAGGCACAGGTCGCAGAACAAGCCAATGTTGAAACAGTCACCTTCAACAATAATTTTGCGCAAGTTCTGATGACGCAGGTCTATGAACCTGAAACCCCGATTTCCATGATTACCGAGGCAGTGGCCAGAAATGCCGCAGCTTTTGATGTTCTTAGTCATTCCTACGATGGGCAGACCCGTCAGGCTACTGATGAATTTGGGCAATACGAAAGTGCCACCCAAGACAACACCAGCAACAATCCAAAACCTGAAACTGAAACCAAAAAAGACCCATCCATCATTGTGGTCGAGGGGGCATCATGCACACGTTAATCAACTTACATACTCTGCGAATTATCCTGACCTGGCTGCT
Organism: uncultured beta proteobacterium; assembly: GCA_903929815.1. Lineage (GTDB taxonomy): Bacteria > Pseudomonadota > Gammaproteobacteria > Burkholderiales > Burkholderiaceae_C > Rhodoferax. Next base: position 19,469 of record CAIYWD010000038.1, on the reverse strand, counting down.
GCTTGGCCTGTCCTTCTCAGCCTGGGCACAAAACGCGGGGGTGGTTGAATTTTCACGCGGCGTTGGCTTTGCCCAGTTGCAGGGCCAAATCCCACGCACACTGGGCAAAGGCTTATCACTCGGTGAGGGGGACCGTCTGACCACATCTGCAGGGGCGACAGCCATTATCAAACTCAACGATGGCACTCGCATGACACTGCGACCCAACTCTGAAATGATGGTTCAGCAATACCAGTACAGCCAGGGAGCTGCCAGCAACAGCATGATCATGCAATTGTTACGCGGTGGCTTTCGGGCGATCACCGGTCTGATTTCCAAAGGCGCTCCCAACGCAGCCCAAATCAGAACCGTCACAGCCACGGTTGGCATACGAGGCACTGACTTTGATGCCAGGCTGTGTGGTGCAGACTGTCGGGCTGAATCTGCCTCTGTTTCAGAAAAAGCACGCCCCAACACCATTGCCGCCAGCGCCAAGCTGATCTTGGCACAAGGCGATATTCATGCACTTGATTTTTCAGGATCAAAGCGCGTTATGGTGGCTGGTGCCAGTGTATATTCTGGCGACACGATAGCTACAGGGGCCGATGCCAAGGGCGTTCTGATCTTTCGTGATGACAGCCGTCTGACTTTGGGCACCAACACCAAGTTCAAGGTCGATAGTTTTGTATTTGATGAAAAAACCCCAGGGGAAGGCAATTTCCTCATTTCGCTGCTGCGGGGTTCTATGCGCGCCCTGACGGGCATCATCGGCAAAACCAACAAACGCAACGTCAGCTTCAAAACGCCAACGGCCACAGTTGGCATTCGTGGAACAGGGCTTGATCTGGATTGCAGTGAAGAGGAAAATTGCAAGTTCTTTACCTGGTTGGGAAGTATTGATGTGATGCGCATGGGGCAAACGGGTATCCAGACCCTTCAAGCCGGTCAAGGCCTGTGGGTCAGCAAAACACAGTCCAGTCCCATCACTGCCTCGACGCTTGACAACATGCAGCGCCCAGACAAAGTGCCAGTCAATGTGCCGCAATTGTTCTCAAGCGGTACGGCGTCTGCTGATGATGAAGGGTTGTTTGTCTATGTTCGTGAGGGTCATATTGAAGTCACATCGACCACACAGCAAACCCTGCACCTAGGGCGCGGTGAAACGGGCTTTGCCGGCAACGATGGTCGCACCGGACGGCCTGCTGTCACCCCTTTGTTCATTCAATTTGACAAAGTCCCCATGCCCAATCAAGCCAACCCCATGCTCTACAGTGTGTTGGGTGAAGTCAGTCAACCCTCCAGCAACCAATGTCGTTAAAAGCGGTTTTTCTCATGTTTAATTTGAATCATTCATTACAACGGTTTGTACCGACACGCCGTCATTGTCAAGTACTGCTGGGGTGCATCCTGCTTTCCCCTATGGCCTCTCTTCATGCACAAAAAACCGTTCTGCCTGAGGCCCTGGCACAAGAACCCATGGCGCAAGCCACCGGGGCCACGGCCAAATTCAAAATAAGCGACTTTGACATCCAGGGCGACAACCCCTTGAGCGCCCAGGAAAGCAGAAAAATACTTGCCCCTTTTGTCGTGACGGATGCCACGCTGATCACCCTGCAAAAAGCCACTGCCACCTATGAAGCAGCACTCAAAGTCAGAGGTTATCTTTTGCACCGTGTGTCGTTACCACCGCAAAATTTGGGGGGTCGTGTTACTTTGATCATTGTCAAATTTGTGATTGGCAAAGTCACGGTTCAAGGCAACAATCACTTTACCCAAGGCAATATTTTGGCCAGTGTGCCAGAGCTGCAAGCAGGTGTGGCCCCCAACTTCACTACGTTGGCGGTTCAGACGGCCATCGGTAATGAAAACCCTGGCAAACAAATGCAGGTGTCACTCAAAGAATCTGAAGAAGCCGACAAAATTGATGTCAAGCTGATTGTGAAAGAAAGCAAACCCTGGAATGTATCGGTGGGTCTGTCCAACACGGGATCAGATGCAACAGGGCAAGACCGTTTGACCGTGGTGGGCAACCATTCCAACATACTGGGGAGGGACCACCAGTTCTCTGCAGCCTACACGACATCAATAGCACGCACCAGCGATGTCAAACAGCTTGGCCTGAATTACCGCATTCCTTTGTATGCACAAGGGGGCGTATTGGGTGTGAGCTACACCAAGTCTGATGTGGTGGGCAGTTTTGGAGAATTTAACAGCACAGGTGCCGGTCAAACCTACGGTATCAATTACAGCCATTACCTGGCACCTGTGGGTGGGTGGCGAACTTACTTGTCGGCAGCGTTGGAGCAAAAGCGGTTTAACGCCTCTCAAATCAATGGCATGGTTGCACCTGGGCAGGTGGATCGAAAAAGCCAACCCCTCTCACTGGGTTATACCGCTAAAGTGGAGTCTGATACAGCCGTATGGGGTTTCAACACAGATTTGGTGATGAACCTGGGCAATGGTGCAGACAGCGACTTGACCGCTTACCAGGCCGAAGATCCGCGCATTGGCAAAGCCAACTGGCGTGCGTTGCGCGGGGGTGCAAATTACATGTCTGCCTTGTCCAAGGGGTGGTTGTGGGGTTGGCGAGGTCAGTATCAATACACCAAAAATGCGCTCATCTCAGGCGAGCAATTTGGGATTGGCGGTGTCACTTCGGTGCGCGGCACGGGTGAGAGGCCCATTTCTGGCGACAAGGGCATGTCTTTGTCGATGGAATTGACAAGCCCTGAACTCAAGTCAGGGCTGCGGGCGATTGGCTTTGTAGAGGGTGGCTGGGTCAATAACTACAACAGCGTGGTCAATGCGAACAAACCGGAGTCCGATCAATTGGTCAGTCTTGGGTTAGGAATGCGCTACGCCACAGGTGCTTATGGTCTGAATCTGGACTGGGGGCGTGTGGTGAAGGGAAGTGTGTTGCCTTACACGCAAGGCTCGTCTATTCCTCAAGATGGCGACCAGAAAATCCATTTGAATTTAAATGCACGGTTTTGAATAATGTAATCGTTGACACCCCTACGGTGCGTTGATTTGCTCAGGGGGATCTGAACGGTTACGATTCAAAGTGATGTGGAGCAGCCCATCTGGCCACATACAAGAAGACGAGTTTGACGAATGTGTTTGTCTATTTTTACTATCAAAAAAATAGCTAACTACGCAAGCAGGACGGGGGCTAGAGGCTAATTTGTTATACAAAAAAACTCACCTCTGGGAGCGCGGGCATTTTGCCCACTGTAGAAGCGGCTTCTAGCCGCTTTTAAATAAGCGGCTGGAAGCCGCTTCTACAAGCTACTGAAAATTCCACATCAATGATGACTGACACGATCCCTCCCCATTTTGAAGCCACCCAGCCGATGCACAGTTATTTGACATCGCCTTTGCCGCACCTGGGTGCCTGGACGCACTATTTTGCAAATGCAGAGATTCCCGTGCTGGCTTGCACTGCACAGGCGCTAGAGGAGTTGCGCGAAAAAGAAGACGATGTGGATGCCAACATGCTTACCCCCGTCATTCAGGCTGATCCTTTGATGTCGCTCAAACTGATTCGTCTGGTTGCCACTTTAAGAACGCCGGGGGTTAGCACGGAGACAGAATCCATCACCAGCTCTTTGGTGTTGATGGGTATAGCGCCATTTTTCAGGCATTTCCAGGCACAAATGACGCTGGAAAACTGGCTGTCTGACCAGCCCCGTGCTTTGCAAGGGCTGCAAAAACTCTTGACGCGATCAGAGCGGGCGGGGCAATTTGCCTTGGGCTTTGCCATTCATCGAGGCGACACCGATGCCACCATCATCCACCAGGCAGCTTTTTTGCATGATTTTGCCGAGATGCTGATCTGGATACACGCCCCCACGTTGGCAGTGGACATTCAAGATGCCCAAGAGGCCGATTCAACGCTTCGCTCCAACACCATTCAGCGCGAAATTCTAGGTATTGAAATCAATGATTTGCGCCAGGCATTGATGAGGTTGTGGCATTTTCCTGAACTGTTGGTCAATATCAGTGACGACCGTCACGCCGAGCGCGCTAATGTGAAATGCGTGGTGTTGGCCGAGAGGCTAGCGCGTCATACGGCACAAGGCTGGAACAACGCTGCCCTGCCTGACGATTACGCTGATATTGCGCAGTTGCTCAATGCGTCTTTGCGGGTCGTGCCGTCTTTTTTGCACAAAATTGACCATCCCATTTTGGAAGCCACACGGTTGGGTATGACCATCAGCCGTCCCGATTGGCCACTCCCTCTGGAATGAAAAGCCAGCAGCGAGAATGTTCTCCCGGTTGGGTGCGTTTTAAAGTGGTGTGATGTGGTGTCTGTCATGCCTGATCTAAGCCGCAAAAATCATAGCGATCTATGCAAGCTGGACGTGCGTTAAAGGCAGATTTCTTGGCATGAAATACTGTAAAAAATCATAGCATCATTCCGGTGAGTCTTGTTTGATGTTGATGCAGCCCACTCGGGCGCGTTCAACTGAGGAATCCAGGTTGAACGCAATCTGCGTAATAGCGCACCTGCCCGTCATTGTCTTGTTCTTCCACAAGGCCGTGAATATCGGTTTCAAACCCCGGGCACTTGGCGTTGAACTCGCGTGAAAACTTCAGATAATCCACAATTTTTTTGTTAAACACTTCGCCGGGGATCAGCAAAGGAATGCCCGGTGGGTAGGGTGTGACCAGGCCTACGGTCACGCGGCCTTCCAGGTGGTCAATTTCAACGCGATCGGTTTTGTGCAATGCAATATGAGCGTAGGCATCGCTGGGTTTCATGGCGGGGGTCAGGTCGCTCAAATACATGTCGGTCGTCAGGCGTGCAATGTCGTATTTGGCGTAAAGCTGATGAATGCTTTGGCACAAGTCGGCCAGACCTGTGTTTTCGTAGCGCGGGTATTTTTGGCAAAACTCAGGCAAGATGCGCCATAAGGGCTGATTTTTGGCATAGTCGTCCTTGAACTGTTGCAACGCTGTCAACATGCTGTTCCATCGGCCTTTGGTAATACCAATGGTAAACATGATGAAAAAGCTGTAGAGGCCTGTTTTTTCAACCACCACCCCGTGTTCGGCTAAAAACTTGGTCACTACGCTCGCGGGAATGCCGGTTTTGGCAAACTTGCCATCCAAGTCCATGCCGGGAGTGACCACGGTCGATTTGATGGGGTCAAGCATGTTAAAACCTGCTGCCATTTTGCCAAAGCCATGCCAGTTGGCGCCTGTTTTGTTGGTGCGCGGTTCGCCCTTGATCACCCAATCGTCGGCCAGACCGATCCCTTCCTCAGCCAGTTTGTCAGGCCCCCACACTTTGAACCACCAGTCATCACCATACTCATCGTCAATTTTGCGCATGGCACGCCTGAAGTCCAGGGCTTCGGCAATGCTTTCTTCTACCAGCGCTGTGCCGCCTGGCGGCTCCATCATGGCTGCTGCCACATCGCAACTGGCAATGATGCTGTACTGAGGACTGGTGCTGGTATGCATCAGATAGGCTTCTTTGAACAGGTGTTTGTCGAGCTTGACCGTTTGAGAGTTTTGCACCAAAACATGGCTGGCCTGGCTGATACCGGCCAGCAGCTTGTGGATGGACTGGGTGACATAAACCATCGCTTTTTTGGGCCGAACCCTTTTATGACCCATGGCATGGTAAGTGCCATAAAACCGATGAAATGCGGCATGAGGCAACCAGGCTTCGTCAAAATGGATGTTTTCCACATAACCATCGAGCATGGTTTTGATGGTTTCCGTGTTGTACAGCACACCATCGTAAGTCGATTGCGTCAGCGTGAGCACACGGGGCTTGATCTGATGGATATCAACTTCATTAAAATTTTTCTGAATCAATGGGTTGGCTTTGATTTTGGCCTTGATGCTGGTAATTTCAAATTCGTGTTTGGGAATAGGTCCGATGATGCCAAAGTGATTGCGCGTGGGCTTTAAAAACACAGGAATTGCCCCAGTCATCACGATGGCGTGCAAAATGGATTTATGGCAATTGCGATCCACTACCACCACATCATTGGGAGCTACGGTGTGATGCCACACCATTTTGTTGCTGGTGCTCGTGCCATTGGTAACAAAAAAGCAGTGGTCAGCGTTGAAAATGCGTGCTGCATTGCGTTCGCTTTTCCCAATCGCTCCATCGTGATCGAGCAACTGGCCGAGTTCTTCCACCGCATTGCACACATCTGCCCTGAGCATGTTTTCACCATAAAACTGGTGGTACATCTGCCCAACCGGGCTTTTCAAAAAAGCCACCCCGCCCGAGTGCCCTGGGCAATGCCAGGAATAAGAGCCGTCTTCGGCGTAATCGAGAAGCGCCTTGAAAAAGGGGGGTTGTACACCTTCTAGATAGCTTTTGGCTTCACGAATCAGGTGGCGCGCCACAAATTCGGGCGTGTCTTCAAACATGTGAATGAAACCATGCAGTTCGCGCAAAATATCATTGGGCAGGTGGCGCGAGGTTTTGGTTTCGCCATAAATATAAATGGGCACATCGAGATTTTTGCGACGCACTTCTTTAATGAAAAGACGCAAGTTCAACACAGCCGGGTCAAGGTCAGGCCCGGGGGTAAATTCTTCGTCGTCAATGGACAAAATAAAAGCGCTGGCGCGGCTTTGTTGCTGGGCAAATTGGCTCAAATCGCCATAGCTGGTCACACCCAGAATCTCAAATCCTTCAGATTCAATCGCCTGCGCCAAGGCGCGAATCCCCAGCCCCGAGGTATTTTCTGAACGAAAGTCTTCGTCGATGATGACAATGGGGAAACGAAATTTCATGGTAAGTTCTGCAGCGCGCAGTCCATTGGTGGGGTGTGGGAAATGGGCGCAAAGTGTAAGTCTTACGCTCTCACCATTCGGCCTAGAATGGATCAGTTACAACACAGCGGAAAAATGATGATGGCAGATTCAACATGGTGGTGGTTAGCAGCCGGCAGTTTGATCGCGGTGGAATTGGTCACCGGTACTTTTTATTTACTCATGGTCTCGGTCGGCCTTTGTGCTGCTGCCTTGGCGGCTCATGCAGGACTGCCTGTCACCTGGCAGTGGGCCATCGCAGCAGTGATGGGGAGTGGAACCGTTTCGGCATGGCGCAGTTACAGGCGCACCCAGCCGCCACCGGCACCCGCACAAGCCAATCAGGATGTGAACATGGACGTAGGAGCCACCGTGCAAGTCGATCACTGGCAGGCCAACAACACCTGCCGTGTCAAATACCGGGGTGCCCTGTGGGACGCAGCGCTGCAAAACGGCTCAAAGGATCAGGTGGTGCCATCGGGGCAGTATGTGGTGGCCGAAGTGGTTGGCAACCGCCTGATGCTGAAACCTTCCTCTCTTTCTTAACTTCAGGAGTCAATCATGGAAATCGCCCTCATTTTGTTCATCATTGCCGTTATTTTTATTCCCCAATCCATCAAGGTCGTGCCGCAGCAACATGCCTGGGTGGTTGAGCGACTGGGCAAATACAACGGCACTTTGACACCCGGGCTTAATTTTTTAATGCCATTTATCGACAAAGTGGCCTACAAGCATTTGCTCAAGGAAGTGCCCCTGGACATCCCCAGCCAGGTTTGCATCACACGGGACAACACGCAGTTGCAAGTCGATGGCATTTTGTATTTTCAGGTGACAGATGCCATGCGGGCCAGTTACGGGTCAAGTAACTACATCACTGCCATTTCACAATTGGCCCAAACGTCGCTGCGATCGGTGATCGGCAAGCTCGAGTTGGATAAAACATTTGAAGAGCGCGACATCATTAACGCCCAAGTGGTTCAAGCCATTGATGAAGCAGCCCTGAACTGGGGTGTCAAAGTGCTTCGCTATGAAATCAAGGACTTGACCCCTCCCAAAGAAATTCTTCATGCCATGCAGCAGCAAATCACTGCCGAACGTGAAAAACGTGCATTGATTGCCGCTTCCGAAGGTCGCCGGCAAGAGCAAATCAACATTGCCACTGGCGAGCGTGAGGCCTTTATTGCCCGCTCCGAAGGTGAAAAACAAGCAGCTATCAACCAGGCACAAGGTGAAGCTTCTGCGATTTTGGCCGTGGCAGAGGCCAATGCGCAGGCGATCGAGAGGGTGGCTTCTGCCATCCGTCAGCCTGGTGGTGAGCAAGCGGTTCAACTGAAAGTGGCCGAAAAATCGATCGAAGCCTACTCCAAGGTGGCCGCAGATGCCACGACCACGTTGATTGTTCCCAGCAACATGACCGAGGTGTCAGCTCTGCTCGCATCAGCCATGAAAATGATTCATCTTCAAAAACCTGTCTGATGCACAGCGATTCATAGCATCCAGACGCACGTACCACTTACCACTTACCACTTACCACAAACTGGGAGCGCGGGCATCTTGCCCGCTTTTGGCACAGCCAAACCTATGCAGGCAAGATACCCGCGCTCACCAGAGGTGAGTCTTGTTTGGTGTCGTTGCAGTCCACATCACTTTGAATCACACCCGGTCGGCCTGCAATGTTGTCTTCGCCTAAGGATATGGGCAACAATATCACATGTCCCATCTCTTAATTTTCAGGTTGCCTCGTGATGCGCGTGACACACTGTTTATGCTGTTGGTCATCGTCTGGGTGGTGTTGCCCCAGGTGAGCGAACTGCCACTGTGGTGCAGTTTGTTGGGGGCTTCGATTGTGCTTTGGCGGGGTGTGCTGGCGTGGCAGGGGCGGCCGTTGCCTTCCAAGTGGTGGCTGATGGGTCTATTGGCTTTGTCTGTTGGCTTGACCCTGCTGACCTACAAAACCTTGTTTGGACGCGAAGCCGGCGTGGGTCTGATCGTGATTCTATTGATGCTGAAAACCATGGAGCTGCGTGCCCGTCGCGATGCGTTTGTGGTGTTTTTTCTCAGCTTCTTTTTGATGTTGACCAACTTTTTTTATTCGCAGTCTCTGTTCACTGCTGCTGCCATGCTGTTGGCATTGCTGGGTTTATTGACCGCTTTAGTGAATGCGCACATGCCCGTTGGTCGCCCTCCACTGTGGCATTCGGCCAAAATTGCAGGGGGCATGGCCTTGTTGGGCGCTCCCATCATGGTGCTTTTGTTTGTGTTGTTTCCACGGGTGGCGCCGCTGTGGGGGCTTCCAAGCGATGCGATGGAAGGGCGCAGTGGTTTGTCGGCCAGCATGACGGTGGGCAATATTGCCAGTCTGGCTTTGGATGAAAGCGTGGCCATGCGTGTGCAGTTTGAAGGGGCGCTGCCGCATCAGTCTGATCTGTATTTTCGTGGCCCTGTGCTTTCGGTCTTTGACGGGCGAACCTGGCAAATTCAAAGGTACGGTATGTCACGTTTTGCCAGGTTGTCCGCAGATTTGCAGGTGAGCGGGCAGCCCATTCGTTACCAGGTGACTTTAGAACCCAATCGCCGCCCTTGGTTATTGGTGCTGGATGCCACGCCAGACTCTCCTGAATTGGTCGGATACACCACACAGATGACACGCGAATTGCAATGGGTATTGAACAAGCCGGTCACCGATCTGTTGCGCTATAAAGTGATGAGCTATCTCCGCTTTGTGCATGGGCCTCGCACGCCGGTTACAGGTCTGCAAGCGTTCCTGGAGTTGCCTGATGGCTCTAACCCGCGCACTCTGCAACTGGCTACACAATGGTTGCAAAACCCCCGTTATGCAGGATTTAATCAGGCACAGTGGGCTGAAGTCGCAATGGAGCGTTTGCGCACCGAGGGTTACCGTTATACGCTGGATCCGGGTGTGTTTGGCCAGCACAGCGCTGATGAATTCTGGTTTGATCGCAAGGCTGGTTTTTGTGAACATATTGCATCGAGTTTTGTGATTTTGATGCGCTCTTTGGGAGTGCCTGCCCGCATCGTCACAGGCTATCAGGGCGGTGAACAAAACGCCATTGACGGTTTGTGGACTGTGCGCCAAAGCGATGCCCACGCCTGGGCTGAAATCTGGCAATCCGGGACGGGTTGGGTTCGTGTTGATCCAACCTCGGCAGTAGCACCTTCTCGCATCGGTAGCCTGCAACGTTTGATGGCCCCGCGTGGCGCGGTGGCCAATGCCATTTTTGGTCAGGTTAGCCCCGAATTGGCCCAGCGCTTGCGCGCCATCTGGGATGCGATGAATACCCAATGGAATCAATGGGTTCTTAACTACAGTCAAACCCGACAGCTTGATTTGTTAAGAAACATGGGGTTTAATGCGCCGCGCTGGCAAGATTTGATTGTGGTGTTGTGCGCCATCATGGTGGCTGTCAGTTTGACTGGGGCGGCGTGGATAGCCTGGCAACGCCAGCATCAAGACCCCTGGCTGCGTTTGCTCGCACATATTGCCAAGCGGTTGCAACAGTCTGGCGTAGTGGTGTTACCCAACAGCACGCCGCGCCAACTCGCACAACAATTGAATCAACAAAGCGCTATAGCCAGTACAAAAGCATTGGAAGACTGGCTAATGCGGCTGGAGGCTCTGCGCTACGCCCGTGTTCACGCCTTACACGGCAGCTTGAAACAGCAGCTTGCTGTATTGCGACAAAAACTGAAGCGCATCCGGCTTCATTCGTGATGTATAGACTTTCAGATAAATAGTTTCCAAGTTTTAACATGTAACCTAATGAACTTAAATACACTTTTTGTTAAAAATGGAAGTTATTTATCTGAAAGTCTATAGGTCTGCGGGGCGCAACAATAAATGAGACGCCCCTTGAAAGTGCGACGTGGTCGCACTCTAAATTTAACCAGCGAGTTGCTGTTCCAGACGCACTCTGGTGTCTGCCAGTTCTTTGGGCAGGTGATGCTCCAACTTTTTGAACAGTTCAGTGTGCAATGCCAATTCTTCAACCCAGGCAGCTTTATTGATACTGGTCACAGTCTCAAATTGCTCAGCGGTAAAGTCAAGACCTTGCCAGTTGATGGATTCAAACGTGGGGCTGATGCCAAAGAAATGTTCATTGACTTTTGGCGCTGTACCTGAGAGGCGATCCAACATCCACTTGAGTACCCGCATGTTGTCACCATAACCTGGCCAGACAAATTGACCATTGGCATCTTTGCGAAACCAATTGACGGTGTAAATTTTGGGAAGAATGGCACCTGCGTCCAAGAGCTTGTTGCCCATGTTAAGCCAGTGCTGGAAATAGTCGCTCATGTTGTAGCCCATAAATGGCAGCATGGCAAAAGGATCACGCCGCACCACACCGGCTTGACCGGTCGCCGCAGCAGTCGTTTCAGAACCCATGGTAGCGGCCATATAAACGCCATCGACCCAGGTGCGTGCTTCTGTCACCAAAGGAACGGTGGTTGAGCGCCGTCCACCAAAAATGAAGGCATCAATGGGAACACCGGCTGGGTTGTCCCATTCGGGGTCAAGCACAGGGTTGTTCAGTGCGGCTACCGTAAAACGTGAGTTGGGATGAGCGGCCTTGGCACCGGTTTGTTTGGCAAGCTCAGGCGTCCAGTCTTTGCCCTGCCAATCAATCAAATGTGCAGGCTTGGCGTTGCCTGGTGCGTCTTGCTCCATGCCTTCCCACCAGACATCACCATCATCGGTCAACCCCACGTTGGTGAAAATCACATTTTTGTCCAGACTGCGCATGCAGTTGGGGTTGGTCAGCATATTGGTGCCTGGGGCCACACCAAAATAACCGGCTTCGGGGTTGATGGCATACAGTTTACCGTCAGCACCGGGCTTGAGCCAGGCAATGTCGTCACCGATGGTGGTGACCTTCCAACCTTCAAAGCTTGCTGGAGGCACCAGCATGGCAAAGTTGGTTTTGCCGCAGGCACTGGGGAAGGCTGCCGCCACATAAGATTTCTTGCCCTCAGGGCTGGTCACACCCAAAACGGTCATGTGCTCGGCCAGCCAACCCTGGTCACGTCCCATGTTGGAAGCAATGCGCAGCGCAAAACATTTCTTGCCCAGCAAAGCGTTGCCACCGTAACCTGACCCATAGCTCCAAATTTCACGCGTTTCGGGGTAATGCACAATGTACTTGGTCTTGTTGCAAGGCCAGGATACGTCTTTTTGACCAGATTGAAGCGGCGCGCCTACGGTATGCACACAGGGCACATAAGAACCCTCTGTTCCCAAAACATCATAAACAGCCTTGCCCATGCGAGTCATGATGCGCATGTTGACAACCACATAGGCGCTGTCTGAGAGTTCAATACCAATGTGCGCAATTGGGCTGCCCAATGGGCCCATGCTAAAAGGAATAACGTACAGGGTGCGGCCTTTCATGGCACCGTCAAACAAAGCCGGCGTGCCGTCAGTCTGGCCGGTTTGAAGCATGGCGCGCATCTCTGAGGGTGTTTTCCAGTTGTTGGTGGGGCCTGCGTCATCTTTGTTCTCGCTGCAAATAAAAGTGCAGTCTTCAACGCGAGCTACGTCGCCGGGATCGCTACAGGCCAAAAAGCTGTTGGGGCGTTTGACTGGATTGAGTTTTTTGAAAGTGCCACCATCCACCAAACGCTGACAAAGCAGTGCATTTTCTTCTTCCGAACCATCGCACCAATGCACAGCATCGGGCTTGGTCAGGGCGACAACTTCTGCCACCCAGGAAATCAATCGTTGGTTGGTTACAAAAGAGGGAACGTTAAGGGCTGAATCATTCTGCGTGGTTGTGTTCATTAAATCTCCTGATTAACACAGTGGTTTGCATGAAGGTATGCTGAAGTGCGAAGAGTCTTTCGACTCAAATTGATCTATCAAGGCGATAAGTCAATCCGAACAAGATTCTATCGTGTGCTGTCACACTTTGACGTTGTCTAACGTGGCGTGGTTCAAAAACAGGGATTTTTGAACCACGCCCAGAGAAGGAGCGGTGCGCTCGCCATACTGGCTGACTTCGGTACTGGTGATACGTCGAAGACCTTGCGCCGTTTGCACCTGCAATGCCCCTACACCATTCACCCCCAGCACTACCCCTTGAACGCCATCACTGAGCGTGACCGTCAATTGAGTCAAGGCATCGCGTGCATGATAGGCCGCCTGAAAGGGCGCAAAGCCCTGCTGCTCAAAAGTCAAAAGGGTATTCATCAACGGCCCTACCGTGCAAGCCAGGGCTTGCGCTGCTCCCATGGTCGGTAAAAACTCATTGAGCCACGCCGGTTTTGTGGACAAGTCTGGCACTGCCACACAACCCATGTTCAAGCCTACACCTATCACCACATAGCGGCTGGCTTGGTTACTCAACAGACCCCTGCCAGTGGTTTCTATCAAAATGCCCGCCAGCTTTCGTTTGTTCCACCACAGATCATTAGGCCACTTCAGCATGATGTCTGGATGCAGGCTTTGCGCTACGCTCAAGCCCACAGCCAGCGATAACCCTGACCAATCTTGGGGAGTCAATGGGATGCCCAGCGAAAACGTCAAACTGCCATTGCCGCTGTACCAGCGCCGCCCCAGACGGCCTTGACCTGCACTTTGGTGCTTGGCCACCAACAAAATCGGTTCATGATGGCCGGCTCGCGCACGGGACATCAGTTCTGCGTTGGTGGAATCTATGTCTTGCACAACCTCCACGGTAAAGCCTGGCCATTGAGGCGCGAGGGCTTGTTGTAGTGCATGAGAATGCCATTCGGTATCAGACAAGGTCATGAGATGATTATCGTTCCCACGCTCCTGCGTGGGAATGCAGCCTCACCACACGCTCTATACCCAAACTAACCACGTTCCCACGCAGGAGCGTGGGAACGATAAGAAAACGCAAGAGCGTGGGAACGGTAAGAAAATTTAACAAAATTCGGTTCTAACCCGCGCTGGTATTGAATAGTTCGCTATCTTTTTTGAAATTATGGAGTAGAAAACTTATTGTGAATCACTTCGTCAATTGACCCAACAAGACTCACGTCTGGGCGCGAGGGCTGTTGGCACACTGAGTTAAAGTTAATGTGAGACACCACCAAAAATCCCCGCTTTGGGTGGTGTCATCACATCGTCGGTGTTTTGGCCCGATTGCACAATGACTGGCGTGGCGGGATGCCTGTCCATGGTGGAGGCGCTCTGCTGGCGGGTCAAGTCAAATAAAGTAAATTTGCGATTGAGCCTGGCACCACCGTCCCGAGTGAGTGGTGTCCAAATAATATTGGCCGTGGAAGGTGACGATTTGGGCAACATGACGTCAAACGGAATGTTGACGTAAATACCTTTGTCAAAACTGCCTTCGCCAAACTGTTTGGCTGACAGGTTGGTTTTGGTCGCCCAAACACCGATGGACGTGCCGTTGTTGAAAACCCGTTTCACATCCAGCGTCGCCCCGACATCACCTGCCAGATAACGGCCAGCACTGAGCTTGACCTGCACATCGTTCCAATCAGTATCCCAGTACAGTGTGGCGTGACCGGTATTGACAGCATAGTCACGAAGTGCGAAGTTTTGCGAAAAATCACGCTGGCGAACATGGTTGGCATCCACACCAAACGCCAGGTTGGCGTGCCAGGGTCGGTAAAGCCACTCTGCACCCACCCCGGCATACATGTATTCCAACATGCCTGCATAAACACTCGCATAATGGTTGTTACCCAGATCATGCACATGCGTGAGTTGCAACAAAGGCATCGTCAGGCGCGACGTGGTGACATATTGGCGTATGTAGGTACGAACACGCGGTAACTCGCTGGGCGCGTCGTAGCTGAACAGGTCATAGTTGTCCAATAACCGATAGTTCAAGACACCATTGATCCAGGTAGTGTCAGAAAAATGGTGTTCCAGTCTAGCCTGCGCGCCAATTTGATACAACAAGAATCCATCCGGCCCGCCCAAACTTTGACTGTAACTTGGCTCCACTTCCGCTTTGAAACGGGATGATGTGTTGTGCCAATACATGTTGCCGTTTTCATTGTCTTTGTTGAAAGCGAGTGTGTGGTTTACCCTGGGTGTGATAACAGTCGAGGGCAGTTGCAAGGCAGGTGCTTGAGCCTGAAGATGGCTGCTGACCCATTCAGCGCGGTCAATGTCAATCTGTGCCGAGGGCAATCCACGTTCTTGCATCAAAAAAACAAAGCGTTTGGAGCTGACTGGTGCGTCCCTGTGCAACACACGAATGGCGCGATCCACGCGATCTTGCACGTAAAGGGCAGCGTCGGTTTCCACTTGCACTGTGGTGGTGTTGAATTGATGTGTGATGGATCGCACTGTCCAGCCGGTGTAAATTTCAATATTTTTTGCCGTATTGCCCCAGCCTGCGGGCGGTAAGTGGGCTGGTATTTGCGCGGTGACTGCGGGCAATGTCGGGTCTAATAATTTTGGGGTATGCAATTGATTTAATTCACCATGCAAGGTGAATCCGAGCATGAGGCTGTTGCCACGCTCCAAAGCAGCGCTGAGGTCAATGTGGGGCGAATAGCGATACACCAAACCCACATTCAAAGGGCTGTTGGTCACTTGTTGATTGGCTTGAGGCTCGTGCTGATAATCGTTGCCGTCTTGCTCTAGCTTGACTGTCCAGGGGTCAGCTTGCCATTGCAAGCCACCCAACACAGCCACAGGCCCATGAAACATGGCCTGCGTGTTGGCAGCACCTGGCACCTCCACCTGGATGACTGGCCTGTCCTTCAACGAAGCACTGAGAGCGGCGAGCGGGTTTTTGATATTGCCTCTGGCTCCCAGATAGCCCCAACCCAGTCCCAAACTGGCATCAAAATGTCCCCAACGTTTACTGGCGACTAGGTACTCCCCTGAAAAAAGCCCGGTGCCGCCAATGTCTCTCATGCCCAGTGCGATTTGAGGAAAAGCGTTGGTTTCTTCATTCAAGCGGAATTTGACATCAATGGATTTGTCTTTGTAGGTTTGGTTTCCTGAAAAATCAACCGGGCCATACAGGCGGTTGGACACATCGGTGTATCTGAAACCAAATGCAAGCCAATCCAGCGGTGTCAATATCACCGTGCCGCGTGTGTAGGGTGCAACATGGCTCATTTGCCAGCGAACATCTCCGGCAGAGGCCATGCGTGCCGTGGGGGTTTGCAACAGACCAATATCACCCCAATCGCTCGATGTGACACGATAGGCATCTTTCAGTGGCAAAGAAGGTGGGGCGGGTGGGGCGATAGCCTGAACAACATGGGTGGCTCCAAAAGGTGCCTGGGTTGCCAAAAATCGGGCAAGGTTGTCAGACACACTGTTGGGAAGATTGGCTGACCGAGGGGGTGACCAAATCCAGGCACCAGGTGCGGCTTCGTCTTGTGGTTCTTGATTCCACGAAGCTATGCCAAACCGCCTTGTGCGTCCATCAGGCTGCGCTATCCATGCCCAATCTGCGACCCCTTGCGAAGGGATATCGCAGGCACGAAGGTAATCCTGCACCCCTGCCCCTGGGATATGAGACACCGCACAAGGCTTGGCAGATGGGGTGACAACGGTGACCGTGCTCGGTCGTGCATACAAAACAACCTGTTGTCTGTCCGTCAAAATAGGGTCTTGGGCAGGAGAACCTTGAAGCCAACGTGCATCAGGGATGGCCAGGGTGACGCGCCCTGTGAGTGGAAAGGACAAAAGCCAGTCAGAGAGGCTCTCTCGCTCATCAGATGTGAGTGAGATGGACGTGTTTGAACGCAGTTCATTCAGCACGGCCTGACGCAACCTTGCCTGGGGTGCTCTTTGTGCCTCTACGCGCCAGTGCAAGGCGCTGGTGTCTGCAGTCGCTCCTGCATGGCGCAACACCCAGGCACTCAAGCGCTCGCCGGGGATGACAGGGTTTTGCAGTGGTGAATGGTGAGCGTCAATACCGAAACAGGGTGACACACACCAAGCCATGCCCCATAAACAGAGTACATGTTTCAAACCGGTGCCTTTTCAACCGGCCAGGGCTGCAAACTCAAACACAACTGTGCTGATAAACATTGGTACGAATAAACAAGGTGGCGCTTGTTCTTTTTTGTGACTAAAGCGTACCAAGACGGTGGAATCGCCTGTGCTGTGGAGGTCATTTGAGATTCGCGCACCCACTCATAGTGAATGGCGGTATTCATGGGTAACGTGGAGGGCAAGGGAATGTTTGGCTTGTCAGATACAGCTTGTATCTTGACCTGCTCGGTAACGCTGTACCGGTAGCCAGGCCTTTCATCGCGAACTCGGGTGTACGTTGTTGCCTGCTGCATCACTTGACTCCAATCAGGAGGTGCTGATGGAAAACGCACCGCAAGCCAATCCACCTCCAGGCCAGCAGTTCCCACAATGCGCCCCTTTTGGGTTTTCAAAACTTCACCGTTGGCGCTGTACCACACTTCCACGTCACCCTGGGCATGGGCATCCACATAACCTAAAACCAATAGGGCAGATGATTGACCCAAAACATCCACTTTCAGGTAGCGGTAAGCGGGATTCAATGGCGCATTGACAGTGGCATCCGTGGCCATACCCATCTGTTGGCGGAACATGGCGGTGGTGACCTCAGACAACAAGGTGTTGGAGGCACACCCTGCCAATATCAGCGACGAAAGCGCCGAAACCAAACTTCGCATGGGTGAAAACGTGAATCAGACAAAAAGAAAAGCGCCCAAAGGCGCTTCGTGGGGCAGAGACGAACTAGTTGGAACCGGTTGTACCTGAAGATGAATCATTGCTGGAAGCCACAACAGCAACAGCCACAACCCCCGCGGCAATGGCGATGGTGGACGTTGCAACGCCACCAAATGCACCGGCGGTAGCACCTGCTGCACCGGCTTCAACAGCGCTACCCACTTCGACAGCGGTACCCGCTTCAACCGTGCCACCCACTTCACCAGCAACAGCACCAGCATCTTGCGCAAATGCAGGGGCAGCCAATAAACATGCAGCCATAACCAAAGTAGCTATATTGGAGATTGTCATAAAACACCTTTCAAAGAAGAAAAAAATAAAAAACCAGCAGCGCAATTTACCACATTTTCAACATTATTCAGACATTCACTTGCACGATGTCTTGTCATTGTTGCCTAAACCCAAAAAATCACCGCCTTGATCCAGCGTCAATAGGCCGCTATTGGCATAAATGTTCAACTTGGCGCGAGTATCCACAATATCAAGATTACGCATCGTGAGCTGGCCAATGCGGTCAGCGGGTGAAAACATGGACGCACCTTTTTCCATGGTCAGGCGCTCAGGCTTGTAGGTGAGGTTGGCGCTCTCGGTGTTGAGTAACGAATAATCATTGCCACGACGAAGTTCCAAAGTCACCGTGCCGGTAATGGCACGTGCCACCCAGCGCTGGGCGGCTTCGCGCAGCATGATGGCTTGCGAATCAAACCAGCGCCCCTGGTACAACAAACGGCCCAGCTTGCGGCCATGGTCACGGTATTGTTCGATGGTGTCTTCGTTGTGAATGCCCGTTACCAAACGCTCATACGCAATGAAAAGCAAAGCAAGTCCTGGGGCTTCGTAAATGCCTCGGCTTTTGGCTTCAATGATGCGGTTCTCGATCTGATCGCTCATGCCTAGGCCGTGACGACCACCGATGCGGTTGGCCTCCAGAATCAAACTCACCAAGTCAGGATAGTCAACACCGTTCAATGCGACCGGACGACCCTCATCAAAACGCACCGACACTTCTTCGCGTTTGATCTGAACATCATCCCTCCAAAACGCCACGCCCATGATGGGGTTCACGATGGTCACGCCGCAGTTCAGTTGCTCTAGGTCTTTGGCCTCGTGGGTAGCACCGAGCATGTTGGAATCGGTCGAATACGCTTTTTCGGCGCTCATTTTGTAAGCAAAACCGTGCTGCGTCATAAAGGCAGACATTTCAGCACGACCACCAAGTTCGTCAATAAACGCCTGATCCAGCCAGGGTTTGTAGATTTGCAGCGAAGGATTGGTCAATAAGCCATAGCGGTAAAAGCGTTCAATATCATTGCCCTTGAACGTGCTGCCATCGCCCCAGATAGACACGCCATCTTCTTTCATGGCCGACACCAGCATGGTGCCCGTCACAGCGCGACCCAAAGGGGTGGTATTGAAATAAGTCACACCCGCGGTAGAGATGTGAAACGCGCCGCTTTGCAGTGCAGCAATGCCTTCAGAGGCCAGTTGGCTACGGCAGTCAATCAAGCGTGCTTTTTCAGCGCCATAGTCCATCGCCTTGCGGGGAATGTCGTCATAGTCAGATTCGTCAGGCTGGCCCAAATTGGCGGTGTAGGCATAAGGAATGGCGCCCTTCTTTTTCATCCAGTGCAGGGCTGCACTGGTATCTAGCCCGCCAGAAAATGCAATACCCACCTTTTGGTTGATGGGAACGGATTGAAGAATCGTGGTCATGATGATTAACGCAGGTGACAAATGTAGTGGTGAGGATGGTCAACAATAAGTTGTGCATTTGGCCGTCAGAGTTAAAGATGCAATGCCAGGCGCAAATCGTGCGGTGTGGCCCAGCCACATAAGCTATTTGTAACGACGCAGTTCGCCCAAATCTGACGAGCCAAATGCACAACTTATTATTGACCATTATCCTAAAGCTCAACCTCATGTTGAACACGAAAGTCAAAAGACGTGTCAGTGCGTAACCGTTTAGACCTCATGTCAAATGTCGTCATTCCCGCGAAGGCGGGAATCCAGTGCATGTTGG
>CAIYWD010000037.1 GCA_903929815.1 uncultured beta proteobacterium | reverse complement strand
CACCAAGCAGCCAGAAATCCGCTTCCCAAAAAGAGGCAAAATCCACCACTGTTTAACCCCCTCGGGATGTCGTTTTAATCACCTGTTTGTGGCCCGATTATGCCGAACATTGGTGGCCCGATTAAGGCGGTCAGTGACAGCAGACGTGATGCTGACAAATTCCTGGTGATGTTGTTCATAAAGATCAACAGCATCACTATCACCATCGATCAATAATTGACGCAATTGTGCAAGACAGTCGGGAATTTTGTTCAGTTGGGCAGGTGTTGATTCTGATGGAGTCACTGCGGCTTCTGAATGAATCAGGTACTGTTGCAAGGCTGTGATGAGCGGTGTGAGCGTTAAGGTCAAGGCTTGCAATGCAGTGTTGGCTTCCTCCATTTCGCGGCACCTGCAAGCCACCTCAAGTGTTGCTGCTAAAGTCTGCACTTCATCAGCACCCAAAGTTCCCGCCAAACCTTTGATGGTGTGGGCATGGCGCTCAGCATCGTTCCAATGTGCTGTATCCAGACAATGCCTGAAATATTCCAAAAAGTTGGCATAGTCGCTGGTGAACATGGTCAGCATTTTTACGTACAGTTCAACATTGTCATCTGCAAGGCGCAGACCGCCGACAGTATTTAGCCCATGAATGGTTGGCAAAAGTAGCGTTGTGTCTTCAACCGGTGCTGCTGCCATCCAGCCTGGCATAACCTGGCCTGTCATGATTGCCTTGTAATGGCCCGCTAAAGTAGCGTAAAAATCGGCAGGTTCAATGGGTTTGCCAATGTGACCATTCATGCCCATGGCCTGGCAGCGTTCACGTTCTTCAACCATGGCATGTGCTGTCATGGCCACGATGGGCAGCTCGGCATAACGAAGGTCTGACCGCAAGCGGCGGGTTGCCTCAAAACCGTCCATCACAGGCATTTGCAAATCCATCAAGACAACGTGGTAGTGATTGGCTGCAACGGCCGCCAATTGCTCAAGTGCTGCCAACCCGTTGTTGGCAACCGTGACGATGATGCCTCGGCTTTCCATCAGTTCAATCGCTAGTTGCTGATTGATGAGATTGTCTTCCACCAAAAGCACACGCATACCGCGCAAATCCGCACGGATGCGATGGGTTTGACGAGGTGATCTTTTCTCGCCGGTATTGCCGGTCAGTTGGTTGAACAATTGGCGCAATGCCCCGGGTAAAACTGGTTTGGACAAGAAATGACGGGCACCCAGACGTTGTGAAGTTTCATGAATCGTATCGTCATCATAGGCAGAGACTACAACGGGCTGCGACACAGTCGTCATGCCACTGGTTTGCAGGGCTTGAAGCACATCGCCGCCGTTCATATCCGGCATGACCCAATCCACCAACAACAGGTCATACGGTGTGCCCGCATCAACAGCCTGTTTTATCATGGACAGCGCACAGTGTCCGCTGTCAGCACTTTGAACGCCTTGAGCATGAGCACGACCGACCCCCAACGCCTTCAATAAACCCACCAGCACACATCTTGCCTCTGGCTGATCGTCTATGACTAGGGTGCGCAAATGATCAACACCCATCAATACGGTTGTGGCGGGCAATACCAAACTGGCAGTGGAAAAGCGTGCGGTAAAAATAAAACTTGCCCCAACACCCAAAGTGCTTTCAACCCATAGATGACCATGCATCAATTCAACAAATCTTTTTGAGATGGTCAGACCCAACCCTGTGCCTCCGTACTTGCGTGCGGTAGAACCATCGGCTTGGGAAAATTCCTGAAAAAGCCGCCTTATCTGTTCTTCAGACATCCCAATCCCGGTGTCATTGACACAAAACCGCAGAAATACATCTGTACCGCGACGCTCTTCAACGCTGATACTGAGTTTGACATGGCCATGGTGGGTAAATTTGAGCGAATTTGACAACAAGTTGGTCAAAATTTGCCCAAGGCGCAAAGCATCACCTATCAACGCTCCCTGATCGCCTAGAAGCATAGGATCAGTGACATCAAAAAGCAGATCAATTTCGTTTTCAAGCGCTCGCTGACGCAAGAGTGACAGTGAATGACTGGCAACTTCTTCCAGGATGAAGCGGGCATTTTCCAGCTCCAGTTTGCCTGCTTCTACTTTGGAGAAATCGAGAATATCGTTGATGATGCCCAGCAAAGACATGGCAGCGTCGTGGGTATTTTCAATGTAGCTTCTTTGGCGCGTGGTCAGTTCGGTTTGCAGTGCCAGATAAGCCATGCCGATGATGGCATTCATGGGTGTGCGAATTTCATGACTCATATTGGCTAAAAACATCGACTTGGCACGTGTGGCTTCCTCGGCCGATCGACGTGATAGCTCGGTTTGTTGATTGGCGGCCTCTAGTTCTTGTTGCGTTTTCTGACGCAGTCGGATGTCTTGCTCAATGGACGCTGCCATACCATCGAGTATGGAGCCAAGGACTACCAATTCTTCAACCCCGTGTTCATGAGTGTCGTTCGCTTTCAAAGAAATGCGATCGGTTGCCGATGCAACCACGTTATTTGTGGCATAGATACGTGTAGAGTAGTCCCCACAAGCCATACGCTTTGCTGCGATGGAGAGTATTTCGATGGGTCGTAGCACACGACGGCGAATGACTCGCGATGCAGTCAAAACCATCACAAAAGTAAGCGCCATACTGCCTAAAGTCAGGTATATCCAGCGTTCCAGATAATTTGCAGCCTGGATGACTGCCTTGTTGGTTCGTTCATCGACGAGCAACTCCACTTGTGCAACTGCTTTTGCAAGATTGGCTTTGAGTTGGTTGTATTTCTGGCTATGAACCAGTTGATTTGCAAATTCAAGGTGAGGTTCGCCACCGGACACAAAATCTGCAATCACAGGGTCATAAAGCCCCTGGGTTGCCGCGAAGGCAATTTGCTCGATTTGCTTCATGGCATCAGTTGTCGCTAGAACCTTGCCAAATGCCTCGAATTCTTCACGGCTGAACCCCAGTAATGTCATGCGATCAGCCAAAGAACGCTGCACGCCATTGGGCAAAAACTGATGTTTAATGTCGCCGGAAATCACCAAATCCCAGTAAGCACCTGAAACATAATGTTCGGGATAAGGTTTCTCACCATGACGAATAGCCAGAATATCATAATAATAAGTTAGATAACGTATTTGACCCGTACTGGTGAACTCTCGCACAAAGTTTGTTAACTGTTCTGTTTCGTGCTGCAATTCCTGAGCCAGTGACATCGCCAGTTGACGGTGTTCCTGTTCTTTGACAACGCGTTCGTGACTACCTTTGATCATCAGCAAAAACATGGCGTTGGCACTGAGTACAAGCAACACAATGAACGAGAACCACAAGGAATACTGTCTAAGTTTCATGGCGTATGTTTTAAAAGGAAATGCAGACAGATCATCTTGGTGGTGAAAATCCAATACCGTTCAATGGACGATAGCGATCCTCTTCAAACGCAATGTGGCGGTGAAAAATAGATGTTTCAGGTTAATCTGTGAGTGTATTCGATGATTTTTTCTGTAACACCCCATCTAGCGAGGAGTGCGATTTAAAGTGATGTGAAGCAGCCAACTTGGTCGCGAACAAGGAGACGAGTTGGGTGAATGTTTATTTTGACTATCAAAAAGATAGCTGCTTATGCAAGCAGGACGGGCGCTAGAAGCCGATTTGTTATACAAAAAAACGCACTCAAGTTCGTGTAACTTGACAGGGAACGCACATCGTCAAAAGTAAGGGACGACGTGCATCAGCGCGGCGTCCCGCTTGACTGCGGTGTTAGGCAGCGGTGCTGAAAAGGCGCACACGCCGAGCAGCCCATGAACAGCACCCAGCCCACAACTCGCGGCCGACAGCCAGATGCAGCGCACAAAAGCCAAAACGACCTCTGGACAGCAAGCACACACAAAGCGCAGCCACTACAAAATAGAGAGCTGATACCGTAGATGTGACAAGGGCTAGAAGCGATAAAGGCATTAACAACTTGAGCTGCCTAACGTCTGAATTCAGCGGCTACGCGAGGTTTTATTCGCGCAGCGGGTGCGTTTCAAAGTGATGTGGTGCAATACAAAAACCAAATCCCCCCTAACCCCCCTTTTTCAAAGGGGGGGTTAGGGGGGGGTTGGATGTTGCACCCAAGCAACGCCACATCACTTTGAAACGCACCCTCGCGCAGTCCCTCTTGAGTGTAT
>CAIYWD010000036.1 GCA_903929815.1 uncultured beta proteobacterium | reverse complement strand
TGATAGGTCTTGGGCGCGATTGATTGAGCCTGCACGATGCATGGCCACCTGATGGAGGTTGTGGATGCTGCCCTCGCTAATGGATACGCCCAGAATGTCGCGCATAAATTCCATAACGCCACGGTATGAACTGTGACAGACGAGTGTGAGGGCCAAAATGACCTGGTACAGCCAAGCTTTGGTGACCGGAAGATAAAACAGAACATCATTGTCTGCGCCGGTTGGTGCAAAAACATCTTTCAACGCCAGCGTTGCCTTGCCCTTTTGTTGATAAACAAATTTGCGACTGACTTTATGCTCAGCTGCCAGTCTTGCCAGTCTTGCCAGTAATGGGCAGCAATGACAGCCAATCCAATGCGGGCAAAATGCCCGCGCTCTCAGGAGTGGCGCTACAATTTTTGTTGTATTTCACGTTAACGCCATACGTTGAATATTTGTCAAAAATTATAAGCCTTTTTGCCCTGTAGCGCACGTCCAGTATGCGTAGTTAGCTATTATCATAGTAGCAATTGAATTGACCTACGGTGAATGCAGCACCACCTGGATTCGCCCCCGCTGCTGTTCAGCATCGACCTATCAAAACCTTCGACCTGTATGGAATTCGTTGCTTTTTTATTGCTCAATGGCATTAGCTACGGGCTTTTGCTCTTTATGCTGAGTGCTGGACTTGTCCTGATTTTTGGAATGATGGGTGTGTTTCATTTCGCCCATGCTTCTTTTTACATGCTGGGAGCCTACTTTGCTTACACCATCACGCCATGGCTCGGATTTTGGGCTGCCCTGGTGCTGTCGCCTTTGGGGGTGGGCGTGCTGGGCGCTTTCATTGAACGTTATGGCTTGCGTCAACTGGGCCACAGGGCAGAGTTGCTGATCACCTTTGGCGTGAGCGTCATTGTTTTGGAACTGGTTCAACTGGTCTGGGGACGCAGTTCGGTGGATTACCGCATACCTGTTGCACTGGAGGGGAATTTGTTCACACTGCATGGTTTTCAGTTTCCCTTGTATCGCGGTTTCATGATGGGTGTGTCGCTGTTCATGCTGGCCGGGCTGTGGTGGGTTATGGCACGAACCCGGGTGGGGTTGGTCATTCAGGCGGCATTGACGCACACCCAGATGGCAGAGGCTTTGGGGCATAACGTTCCACAAGTCTTAACTTTTGTATTTGGTGGCGGTTGCGCCTTGGCAGGCCTGGCAGGCGTGATGGCGGGAAATGCTTTTGTGACGGAACCTGGCATGGCAGCTTCCATGGGCGGGATGATTTTTGTGGTGATGGTTGTGGGTGGCATGGGGTCGCTTGGCGGGGCGTTTGTGGCCTCTTTGCTCATCGGTGTGATGCAAACCTTGGTGGCAGCAATGGATATGTCACTGTTGTCAGCACTGCCGTGGTTGCACTTTGACAAGCACTGTGATGCCCTGTGCCACATCCAGTTCAGTCAGTTGGCACCTGTGTTGCCCTATTTTTTGATGGTTCTGGTACTCATGTTTCGGCCTCATGGCATGGGTGGCAAACGTGGGTGATGGCGATGCCCATGCCCTTCACATGGCATGGTGGCTTGCTTACGCCTTGCTGCTCGCACTGGCACCACTGCTGTGGACTGGTGATCTTGGCCTGAGTCTGCTGAGTCAAATCGGCGTGGTCATCATCGCGTGTTTAAGTTACAACATGCTGCTAGGGCAAGGCGGCATGATCAGCTTTGGTCATGCGGTTTATTCGGGTATGGGCGCTTTTTTTGCCATTCACACGCTCAACGAGGTGAGCAACGGCTGGGCGCTGCCCGTAAGTTTGATTCCATTGGCAGGCGGTTTGGGCAGTGCAATGTTGGCATTGTTGCTGGGGTGGGTCAGTACCCAAAAAGCAGGAATGCCATTTGCCATGATTACCTTGGGGTTGGGTGAACTGGTCGGTGCTTTTGCTGTGATGTTTCCCTCGTTTTTTGGGGGTGAGGCTGGCATTTCAGGCAATCGTGTTGCTGGCAACAGTGTCTGGGGCATCACTTTTGGCCCACCCATCGAGTTGTATTATTTGGTGGCCTGCTACACCTTCATCTGTACTGCGCTGATGTATGCTTTTACACAAACTCCCCTGGGGCGCATGTTGGAAGCTGTACGTGACAACCCTGAGCGGGTTGAATTTTTGGGCTACAACCCCCGTGTGGTGCGTTACTTCACGTTTGTGATGGCTGCATTTTTTGCAGGTATTTCTGGTGGTTTGGCGGCGCTTGATTTTGAAAGAGTCACAACCGATGTACTCAGTGCCCACCGCTCTGGGGTCTATTTGCTGTTTACATTTTTGGGAGGGAGTACGTTCTTTTTTGGCCCCATGGTGGGCGCGGTGTTGATGGTGCTGGTGTTTGCCTTACTGTCTGAATGGACTCAGGCCTGGCTCTTGTATCTTGGGTTGATTTTTGTGTTGATGGTCAGGTATGCCCCGGGCGGCGTGGCATCGCTCCTCATGATGAATAGGCGTCAGAATCGCTTGGCAAAAATGCGCAGCTTGGGGATGAGTTATCTGGCGATGACGGTGACGGCTCTGGTCGCGTTGACGGGAGCTGCTGCCATGATCGAGATGATGTATCACATCCACATCAGCGCAGGTCCAGATTGCTACTTTTTAAACATCAGTCTGAATGTACATCGTGCGGACAGTTGGTTAGGTGCTGTTTTGATGGTGTGTACGGGATGCGGCCTGTGGGCATTGACACGACACCACCATCTGCAAGTCACCCATCCAGAGGTCTGGTGATACAAGAAACTCCCCACTTAGCGCTGGAATTGAAGGTTTTGCGAAAAAGTTTTGGCAAGACCGAGGTCATTCGTGGCCTTGATCTGTCTATCCATCCTGGCGAGCGCATCGGCATCATGGGCCCCAACGGTGCGGGCAAATCGACACTGTTTGATGTGATGAGCGGTCGATGTATCCCCAGCAGTGGCCAGATTTGGCTTCATGGTCACCGTATAGATGGAAAAAAACCGTATAAAATCAACAGAATGGGGCTATCTCGCAGCTTTCAGAGAAGCAACATTTTTCCAAACCTCAGTGTTTTTGAAAACTTGCGCTGTGCTGTGCTGTGGAGTTTGGGCTACCGATACACCTTGTTCAAATTTTTGGCCCACTTAAATGATGTCAATGACCGCGCTACAGAGCTGATGCATCTGGTAAAACTCGATCACCAACGCCATGTACAGGCTTTGAATCTGACCCATGCAGCACAGCGTGTGCTTGAATTGGGCATGACCCTCGCCTGTGATGCCCGTGTGATTTTGCTAGACGAACCCACATCAGGCATGAGCCGGTCTGAAACTGAGCACATGATCAGCCTTATCCGAAGTGCCACCCAAGGTAAAACGCTTGTGACGATAGAACACGACATGGGTGTTATTTTTGACTTGGCTGACAAAATCGCCGTGCTGGTGCAAGGTGAACTGCTGGTTTTTGACACTCCTGATGCCATACGCGCAAATGCAGGCGTGCGTGAAGCCTATCTGGGCTGAAATATCATCATCCAGACTTTCAAAAAACATAGCAAACTATGCAATACCAGAGCGGGTTATAGCCGAATTTTGTACAATTTTTGACGTAGAAAACTTTCCGTTAAGCGCTTACGCTTACAAGTGAAAGTATCAATCGGTCAACTGAGGAATCCAGGATTCATGGCAACGATGCGCTTTCCATGCGATGTGCAATGGTGGCCGCGCGTCCTGCCACATAACTGGAATGGGGCATTTTTTCAAAGTATTTGGGGCGGGGAAGCATCACGGCGAGTCGTGCTGCTTCGAAGCTGCTCAATTGTGCGGCAGGTTTTTGATAGTAGTGCAGGGCGGCAGCTTCTGCGCCAAAAATGCCTTCACCCCATTCCACACTGTTGAGGTAAATTTCCAGAATACGGGGTTTGTCCAAAATGACTTCCAGCAACAGTGTCAGTACAAATTCCTGGCCTTTGCGCAATAACGTTCGCTCGCCCGATAAAAACAGGTTTTTGGCCAACTGCTGGGTGATGGTAGAGCCGCCTATCACTTTAGGTGCTTTGACAGGCTGTGGAGGTGTTATCCTGTTTTTTTTGGCAGACAGGCTGGTTAAAACACGTGCCTGTGCTTTGGCCGCCAAGGCTTGTGCTTTCATGTTTTTTTGCCAAGCCTTTTCAAGCGCGTTCCAATCGACACCGTCATGGTTGGCAAAACCGTCGTCTTCACTGGCAATGACTGCACGTTTGAGTTTGTCGGAAATTTTTGCGTAAGGTGTCCATTGCTGACGCCAGCGCAAGCTGCCTTTTTCTGTGGCCACACGCCAGGCTTCCGAGCGTTCAAAGGCCGTAGATTGAGGGTTAATCACCAACATGGTCGCAATGCGCACAACAAAAAAGAGCTGCAGCAATATGCCAGCCAAAGCCACCCACATCAGCCAACGCAAAAAAGATGTCATCCCACCAACTGGCGTAATTCAGAGAGTACTTGAGCAGCGGGCGGGCGAACCCCGCGCCAGATGAAAAAGGATTCGGCGGCTTGTTCTACCAACATACCCAAACCATCACGAGGCCGCGCACCGTGGTGCTGTGCCCAAGCCATAAAACCCTTTGCGCTTTTGCCATACATCATGTCGTAAGCCAATGCACCCGGCTTTAACACCCGTGCATCAACAGGCACATCACCCCCTTGAAGGCTGCTGCAAGTGGCATTGATGATGACATCAAAATTGCCCTCCAGCCCTTGCAGGCTATGCGCTGATAGCTTCGTTTTATGTAGCGATGCCAAGGCTTGATGCCGCACGACAAGGTCAGTGGCTTTTTGCAAGGTGCGGTTGGCAATGCTGATGTGGGCGGGCTGTGTATCGAGCAAACTGCCCAACACACCTGCTGCCGCGCCGCCTGCGCCCATCAGCAAAATGCGCAAGCCTTGCAGGGTCTGGCCTGTCCCTTGCTCAATGTCATGGACCAATCCTATGCCATCGGTGTTGTCGGCCAGAATACATTCGCCATCGAAAGTGAGTGTGTTGGATGCTTTTGCCAGCACGGCGCGTTGGCTCAATCGAGTCGCTAGGGATGCTGCCTGAAATTTGAAGGGAACGGTGATGTTGCAGCCGCGTCCACCTTCCTGGATAAACGCCCTCAGGCCGGCACTAAAACCATCCAGGGGTATTTCACGCTTGTCATAGCAAAGCGTCTGGCCGGTCAGTTCGGCAAAACGGGCGTGAATCCAGGGTGAGCGACTGTGCGCTACCGGGTTTCCCATCACACAATAATGATCTTTATCCATAAAAACCGTGGAGATAACAAGTAATGTTTAATGATTACGGTTGGGTTTTGATATCGAGGGTTTCATCGCGTGTGAATTTGAAGCGTGAAATAACCACAATCTGGTCGGACTGATGGCGCATGGCTTTGTTGAAATGACCAAAAGGGGCTGCGCTTCGCACAATGACCTGGGCGTAACGATCAAGGGCACGCACACCTGAGCGTTGCTCAATTCGGGTTTCCACCACCTGACCTTTTGAATTGACGGTGATGGACATGATCAGTTCGCCGTACAGTTTTTGGCCGTTGACTTGTGGAAAATTCTCGGTTCCCTTTTTTTCAATGGTGCTTCGCAAATGATCGTAATACACAGCATAGACCGCTTCGCGCGTGGAAGGGCTGACGTAGTGCTTTTTGGGACGGGCATTTTCCAGTTGGACGCGGCGTTCGATTTCGGCCAGCAATTGCATCAGTTGGCGCTCTTTGCGCGTCTGTTGCGCAGGCACTGACGTGGGTGTACCGGGTTGGGAATTCGCTCGCGCCAGGGCTGCGATGCTGCCTCTGATTTGCGTCAAAATTTGCCTTTGTTGCTCCTCCAGGGCTGAAATTTGGTGCTGAAGGGCATCTTCATTGTCTTGACCTTGGTAGGTCATCATGTCTGACGGTGTTGGGCTGGTGGCGAGACCCTGCAGCGCATCGCCGCCACCGGCCAAATTGGCCTGGGCAATGGCCTGGGCTTTTTCTGAGTGATCCTGGCTGCGGGCATTGACCAAAATCACTTCCAATGGTGTGTCCTTAAATGCCCGATGAAAGGCTTCGGGGTTCACAAAGCGAACACTCAGCAATACGGCATGGACAGCCAACGACACACCCAATGCCCACTGTAGTGTGCTCAAAGATCGCAGATTCATGAAGCCAAAAAATCGCCAGTGGGAGGGCTTGCGGGTTCTGTGTCACTGACATCGACACAAATGGCAATCGGACCGGCAAGTGTGTCGTCTTCTTGCTCGTCGTCTGAGGCACTGGCATCCTCGGTGGTATCAAGCCTTGCCGTCACGGTGCCATACACATTGAGCGACACAAGGTCAATATCGCCCAAGCGAACCATCACACGCGACCAGCGTGGCAGGTTTTGTGCCCCTGCGACCAACATCACCAAAGGCAAATGGTCTGCCCGCACCAAGTTGTCTTTGAACAAGGTGGCTTCAACTTCCACAATGCCCTGCTGCTGCACATATTTCAAAATCCAGAATCGCTCAATAGCATTTTGAAAATCTTTGTAAGACGAGTACGCCGCATCAAAGCTGGAGATGATGGCAAACAAATCAGCATCTTTGGGCTTGAACGGTGCGGCCAGCGCTGCGGTTTTGCCATAGCGGGCACAGGCAATGATTTGCCACTGGTTCACCAAGTCGGTGTAGCGACGCAGTGGCGAGCTGCTCCAGGCATAGCTTTTCACGCCCATACCTGCATGGGCTAATGCCTTGGTGCCCATTCGCACCTTCACGCCGGGTGCCATCGAGGATTGACTGCGGTAAATGGCCGGCACACCCAGTTCAGCCAACCATCCCCCCCAAGTGCTGTTGGCCAAAATCATGGCCTCAGACACAATCAAATTGAGGGGTGTGCTACGCACTCGTTCACCAATATGAACCGTCTCTGTGCCATCGGGTTGGTTATCTTCCCACTCTTTTGCAGCGGCATTAGCATGACCAAGGAGTTGGTAGGTGTACTCAGGTCGGGAAAAGTTTTCGGGTTTGCCACGAATGATCTCGCGTTGGGCCTTCAAATGTTGGGCTAATCGATATAAAAATGAGAGCTGCTTACGCTTATGCAACAAGGGCTGGGGGTCAATTTCATGGATAAAGTCTGGGCGTTCCAACCAGTCTGTGGTGACCACAGCGTCCAACTGTTCGTGACGTAAATTGGATTCAATGTGAACCCGCTCAAGCTGGGTCTGGGTGGCTGTGATGTCCAGCGTAGCTTCATCCAATGTCACATACAAAGACACCGCCGGGCAATCTTGACCTTCCATTAACGTGTAGTTTTGTACCACTTCATCGGGGAGCATGGTGATTTTGTGACCTGGCATATAGACGGTGGACAAACGTGTACGGCACAACTGGTCTAACGCACTGCCGGGCAAAATGGCCAAGCCTGGAGCTGCAATGTGAATGCCCATCAAAACCTTGCCCGTACCCAAACCCTGAACCGATAGCGCATCATCAATCTCGGTAGTAGAAGAGTCATCAATCGAAAATGCACGGGCAGCAGACAGCGGCAGTTCATCGGTGATGAAGGGCACATCGTGCGTGGTAAACCCTGTCCCCTTGGGAAAGTTTTCCAGTAAAAAACGCCGCCAGTGAAATTGATAAGGTGAATCAATGGCTCCAGCTTTGATGAGCACATCAAGCGGCCCCAGATGCGTGGCGCGAGAGGCCCCGACCACGGCCTTGTATTCAGGGGCGTTTTTGTCGGGCTTGAACAGGATTTTGTAGAGTTGGTCACGAATGGGCGGCGGGCACTGCCCTTCGCTCAAGGACGTGACCCATTCCTGAATTTGCAGGGTAATCTGCTTTTTCTTTTCAATGGCTGCGAGTGCCTGCGCCACAATGTCAGCGGCAGCCTTGCGAAAGCGCCCTTTGCCCGCACGACGAAAATAATGCGGCGCGTTATAAAGTGCCAACATCATGGCGGCTTGCTCAAGGGGCGTGGCGTGGGCTGAAAAATACTCCCGCGCCAAATCGGCAAAGCCAAACTCGTCATCGGGTGCAAATTCCCAAGCGATATCAAGCTCAATACCATGACTGAGTTCTGTGGCCTCTGCCATCCATGAGGCGGGATCAGACAGATCCACTTTCAGCAAAATGTTGACTGCCTTGACTTTGACGCGTTTACCGCTGTCTTGCTCAACCTGCGTTGAAACATCGGACTGGGACAATACCCGACCCGTCAGGATTTTTCCGGATTCTTCAAATAATAAGTGCATAAGGAATTGTCCCACGGTCGAGGGGATGGTGGTTGACCCATACGCGCCAACGGATGCGATTCAAAGTGATGTGGATGCGGCAATGTTCCCTTGTCAAGCTGCACGAACTTGAGTGAGTTTTTGTATGACAAATTGGCCTCTAGCGCCCGTCCTGCTTGCATAGTTAGCTATTTTTTTAATAGTAAAAATGGACAAACACATTCGCCAAACTCGTCTTCTGATGCGGCCAAGCTGGTTGAGCTTGGTGCGATTCAAAGTGATGTGGTGTGGTGCAACAAAAACCAAATAGATACCCCCTCTGTTGCAGACTGGACGGGCGCTAGAGGGTGTTTTGACTACAGAAACACTTTCCAGAGAACGGCCATGGTAAAGGCAAGATTGAAACCGAGCATCCATTGCAGCAACGCAAACTTGGCATCGAACTTCAGCTCAAGCATGTTGATGTCGCCCTTGGTTGCCAATTCAGACGCAGTAGATGCAAAGGCATCCGCCAGTGCCCGAGATTCTGCCTCGGCCTGCTTGTCGGGAACACCGGCCTCTTTGAGGGTGTTTGCGAATTTCAATGTGTCAAAAGTAATGATACTCATGGCGCACAGTTTACACCGCCGCGAAAACTTCGGGCATCATTCGCCCTGTCTGAAAAAGGGTACACTTCCATCGAAGTAACAAATATCAATTTTTATAACGGTTTAGTGAAGATAATAAGCGGTCAACTGAGGAATCTAGGATTATGGCGGTGCTGATGGGAGGTAACCGTTTAGACCCCATCACAGCCATCCGTCGCGGATATGGGCATCCAAGCTGGGAACGCGGGCATCTTGCCCGCAGCGGGCGGGACGCCCGCGCTCCCAAGCAACACATCACGG
>CAIYWD010000035.1 GCA_903929815.1 uncultured beta proteobacterium | reverse complement strand
GCTCCCAGATGTGAGTTTTTTGGTATAACAAATTAGCCTCTAGTCCCCGTCCTGCTTGCGTAGTTAGCTATTTTTTTGATAGTAAAAATAGGCGAACACATTCGTCAAACTCGTCCTCTTGTATGTGGCCAGGTTGGCTGCTCCACATCACTTTGAATCGCACCCTTAAGCATGATTCGCCTTGTAACGCAAGCCCAGTATGCGTAAGTAGCTATCAAAATAGATGCAAATCCATATCATCGATCTTTTTTTCATTGGGTAAATTTATTCCCGCATCAGCACTGACCCCATTGTGGCTGATTGACCGTTCCCAGTTCAAGCAGAACGGCCTCCAATTCAAGGGCCAAGGCTTCGACACTTTCTGACGAGATGACATCCCCGGCGCGCTCTGCGGCTTCAAATGCCAGACTCAGCTCGCGCAGACGGCGGGTTTCGATGCTCAATCCCTTCAGGCCATGCGCGATAAAGGCCAAAGTCTTGCGGTCATTTTTTTTTGCCGCCAACCGCAGTTTGGCTGGTGTATTGGCGTGATGCTGGCAAATTGAGAGGGCAATTTTCGTGACAAACTCCCGTCGCCCGCCGTAAGTGGCCAGCAACGCCTGCCAGTCAATGATGCAAGATGGACGCGATTCCACCCCGGTAGGTTCGGACGGTGTGGTTTTGGGTGTCACATCGACGATATCACCTAAAACAGGTACAGCGGGTACAGGCCTGCGGTGGGACACCTGTCTCAAAATGGCAGTCACCAGAATTTTGAGTTTGATCGGCTTGGTCACGACATCGACCATGCCTGCAGCCAGGCATTTCTCGCGCTCTTCAGCCATGGCATACGCTGTCAGACCCAGGATCGGGAGTGTGGGCGCCATCTGTCGGATGAGGCGGGTCGCTTCAAAACCATCCATGACCGGCATTTGAATGTCCATCAGGATCACATCAAAGGCCGCAACCCCAGACTTTTGTAAACTCTCAAGAACCTCTTTGCCATTCTCGACACATTCAACACTGGCCCCTTCATGCTCCAGCATGTCTGTCAGCACCAGTCGGTTCATTTCAACGTCATCTGCGGCCAGAACAGAAATACCAGACAGGTCTGAATGGGTAGTTGCTTTTTCGTCTGAAAGATGATCGGGGGCTGCTGTGGCCGGTAAACTCAAATGGAGGGTGAAGCTGCTGCCTTTGCCTGGTGTACTTTGCACACTGATGTCGCCGCCCATGAGACGTGCGAGGTTCATGCTGATGTAAAGGCCCAGTCCAGTGCCGCCGTAGGTGCGCGTGGTCGATGTATCTGCTTGCTCGAACCGCTGAAAAAGTCGTGATACCTGATCAGCAGTCATGCCTACGCCTGTATCGCTGATTTGAAACGAGGTGTCGCTGCCATCACGCACAACTGACAGGGTCACGGTGCCACTGGAAGTGAACTTGATCGCGTTGGACAGTAGGTTAATGAGAATCTGGGACAGGCGCAGACCGTCGCCTTCCACCCATTTTGGCAGGTCATTTGTCAGCGAAATGGACACAGTCAAGCCCTTGGCATTCGCACGACCCTTGAGAAAGCTCATCGCACTGTCAAGGGTTGAATGCAGGGCAAAAGGCAGTTTTTCAACTTTGAGCTTGTAGGCATCAATCTTGGAAACATCCAGAATGTCATTGATGATGCAAAGCAGGTGTTCACCTGCATCGAGAATGCGCCCGAAGGTCTTTCCAATACAACGGACACAGTCGGTTTCGCAGTCGATACATTCGCGCATGCCAATTTGCGTAAAGCCCAGCATGGCATTGAGAGGGGTACGAATCTCATGGCTCATGTTGGCAAGAAAGGCGCTCTTGGCCGAGCTGTTTTTTTCTGCGGTAATTTTGGCATTCTCAAGCGCAATGTTTTGGTCTTTTAAAACCTGATCCATTTGTTTTCGCACTGTGATGTCGTGTGCTGTTACTACAATTCCCCGTAGCTTTCTGTTTCGGTCATAGAACGTCGTTGCATTGAGGGACACCATGGTTTCCTTGCCGTCCCTTGTGCGCGCAGTGAGTTCAATGTTGGTTGCTTTCTTTGTAGTAAGCACCTGCCGTATGCAGATTTCAGCCAGTTCTGGATCGGTGAAGTAGCCTTTGAAAGGTGTGCCCATCAGTTCATCACGCGTGCAATCAGTGAGGGTCTCCATCTGCTTGTTGACATCGGTGATGACACCTGATGGATCGGTGGTCGTCAGTGCGTCAGTATTGGACTCAATCAACGATCGCGTGTAGAACTGCAAGTCATGCAAACGCTGCGTGAGTTCCATCTGGTCAGCCTCGATGGACTTATTCACCGTATTGTCGGTCACGATCATCAGGTAGCCCATGATGACATTCTGCGCATCGCGTAGCGCCGTGACCGAAACCACGGTCGGTACACGACCACCGTCTTTTCGAATCAAGGTCAGCTCATAACTGTCCTCAACACCGCGTGAGGCTTTGAAGACCAGCGCTTCAAAGCCTGGCGCAATCGGCGTTTTGAGTGCAACATAAAGCGCCTTGGCACGTGCCGCCACCTCTTTCGGATCTGCGAAGTCAACCGGTGTCAGCTTTTTCAACACTTCCTCAGCCGAGAAGCCCAACATGCGTTCTGCGCCGACGTTAAAAATTTGGATAACACCCTGGGCATCGGTGGCGATGCTTGAGAAGTGTGAACTGTTGAATATCGCATCTTGCAGCGATTTTTCCTTCAGTAGCTCGACTTCCGACAACTTGCGGGCAGTGATGTCGTGTATCACGCCAATCAGTCCGATGACTTCGCCATGGGCGTTCATAAAGGTCGCTTTGTGGTACACCACGTCGTGTACTTGACCCAAGGCATCCGGCATTTTTGTCTCATAAATCTGCACACCGGGGTTTTGAAACAATTCGTTGTCTTTGGCGTAGTAGATCTCGGCCTGCTCACGTGGTGCCATATCGAATACGGTTTTGCCAATCACAGCTTCTCGTGAACAGCCTCTGAACACCTCAAACGCCTTGTTGACACCCAGGTAACGTCCTTCTGTGTCCTTATAGAACACCGGCATGGGCACGGCTTCCATGAGTGTGCTGAAAAATAAGGCATCGGATGTGAGTGTCTCATGCAATGCTGTTATCGCGGTGATGTCACGTCCTACCCCAAACACGCCTACCAATCGATGATTCGCATCAAATATTGGTGTTTTGGTGATTTCAAGAAGTTCTTTGTGGCCGTCATTGGCAAACACAATCCAGTCCTGATGGGTGCGAGGCTCGCCACATGACATCACCGCTATGTCTTTGTCACGAAAAAAGTCTGCACGTTCTTTAGTTACAAAATCGCAATCCATCTTGCCAATAATTTCTTTTTCCCCAGTCCCAAAGAAGCCTGCAAAGCGTTGATTACAATATATATAAACACCATCGGTGTCCTTAAACCAAATCAGATCGGCCATGGCGTGAATCATGGATTGCAACAGGGCTTCTTTCTGGGTGAGCCTGACTTCACTTTCCTTGCGAACAGTGATGTCGGTCAGGTTAATCACCGCCCCACCGTTCTTTTCTGCAAGCGGTGTCACAACCATGCTGACCCAATACGGCTGAGTGTGAGAACGGCACTGGTATTCGCGGTGAAAGCTGGATGTACTGCCATTGAGCACCATCAGGACGCCTTGGGCAGCATCCGTTGCGCTTTCGTCGAGGTTGCTAAAAAATGACCGAAACACTTTCAGGTAACTGATGCCAATCCCGCCATGACTGGTCGCCGTATCATCTTCGGCGCTTTGCTGTCTGAGAAACTGATGCCAGGCTTCATTGCATTCCACAACGTTGCCAACCGAGTCAAGAACAACAATTTGTGAGGCAATAGAGTCCAAAATGGCATCTCTGTATTCCTCGCTTTCATGCAATTTTGCTTCCGCTTTGATCAGGTCACTGATGTCGGTTTGAACGATGCGACTCAGAAGAACACCATCATCGCCCTGCAGGGTGGTGGCCACCAAATGTGCCCAGAATTGTGTTCCGTCGCTCCTGGTCATTCGCACATTGCATTGTTGTGGCTCACCCGTCATCTGAAGCTGAGCGCGCATCCTGGAGAAGACGGGCAGGTCTTCCTTCAGGATAAACCGGCTGATGCGTTTTTTGACCAACAGAGAGGGTACCACCCCCAGCATGGTGGCGGCAATCATGCTGACCTGAATAATCAGTCCCGGCTCGCTGATGGTGCAATAACCTCCCAAAGAGAGACTTCTCAAAGATGAAAGCTGATGTCGCAGACTTTTCAATTCCGCCTTTAAGGTCATGATCTTGGGGGACTTTGTCTCTGTGGTCATTTTGGCACGCTAATGGTTACAGCTACTGTGTTGGGAAGAATGGTTTTGTGATGAAATGAAGTTTGAGAGGCCGTTGCTCTTGAAAAGTAATGACTTTGAAGTTGTGTATCCATCCGCTACCAAACTGATCTTGTGATAAACCCGTTGTGCGCCATGGGAAGCAGATCAGACACATGCAAACTTCAAGCCTATATTTGCTATTATTTTTATAGCTACTAATGCAGACAGGACGTGCGTTACAGGGCCAAAGGCTTATCACTATTGGCACAGAGCCAAGCTGTTCGCCATTGCACAAAGACTGACCAGGCACGGTGTCTTCCTGTTTTGAACCGTACAACATAACATCAACCTGGCGCACGTGGCAACGTGATCCACAGCGACGTGGTATTGTCATCATCTGACACCTCCATTTCAATCTGGCCGCCCTGGGCTTCGACGAGCAGCTTGGCAGAATAGGTACCCAATCCATTGCCATTGGTCTTGTTCCTGGTGGTAAATTTGTCAAAGAAATTGTTGCGGACGTCAGCGGGTACGGTACCGCTGTTTTTGATCATGATGCGAAGTGGATCGGTGTCAGACAACACAATGTCCACCTGGCTTTGGACGGGCGCGGCTTCACAAGCATTTTTCACTAAATTTTGAAGCAGCGAATAGCAAAACAGCGCGTCACCCAAGGCCTGCACAGGCGCTTTGCCTACGGGTGCGTCGATGTGTAGCATCAGCTTTTTTGAAACAAAGGTGTTGCTGGTCATTTTCACAATGCACTGCACAATGTCTTCGATCATGACGGGCTGGGCATTGAGCTGGAAGCGACCCGTTTCAATTTTGAAAATTTCAGACGACAGGTTGATCATGTTGAGCACCTGTAGCACAGTTTCTTCCAGCAGACTGAGTTGGGTAGATTGTGTGGGGGTCAATGTACCGTTGTTAGCCAGTAACTGCACCAAGCCCAGTGCACCCGCCAGTGGCCCACGCATGTCATGGCGCGTGATGTGATCCACATCATCACGCAGGCGAGCCAACGCCAGCATGTTGTCGCATTCGGTTTGCAAGTTCTTGTGCAGCGCCACATAGCGCATGAAATTACTCACTCGAAGTTGCAGCATCGACAAATCGATCGGTTTGCTAACAAAATCAATAGCGCCAAGCGACATGCCTTTCCATCGCGCTGAGCTGTCAGTCATGGCAGTGACAAAAATGATGGGAATATTTTCAGAGACGGGGTGCTCACGCATCAGGCGTGCGACTTCAAAGCCGTCCATGTCCGGCATCATGACATCAAGAAGAACCAGGTCGGGTGGGGTGTCCGATCTGCATATTGTCAAGGCCGTGGGGCCATCGTTAGCCAGGCGTACCAGGTACTCATCGTTGAACAAGTCCGATAGCACAAGCTGGTTGTCGTTGGCATCGTCCACAATCAACAGACTGGGGCGTAGGTCGCTCGGTAGTGCCAATGCCTTGTGTGATGACACCCTTTCAGCAAGGTGGGAGGCGCTGTCAGACTTTAACAAGGGTGGCGTTGAAAATTTTGATGTCTTACGGTGCTGCCACGCACAGACTTGTTCGACACAAGTGCTCAGGCGCTGTTGGGTAAACGGCTTGACCAACAGGTCACTGACACCTGCGTCAATGACCGCCTTGATCAATGGACGGTCATATTCTGCGGTAATGACGATGAATGGCGTGGTGCACAGACGTTCGTCAGCGCGAACAGCCTTCAGCAACTCCAGCCCAGACATTACCGGCATGTTCAAATCAGACAGCACCAGGTGAATCTGTTCTCTTCGCAAAATATGCAGCGCTTCGACACCGTTGGTCGCTGTCCATATTTTGTAAGCACCCAAAAGGCGCAGATGCCCTACGATGACCTTGCGCATGACCTCAAAATCATCAACCACAAGATAAACAGAACGATTGGCAGCCATACATCAAGATTCAAGTGTGGCTGTCAAGTGAATAGCTGGCCATACGTCAGGTTGATTGGATGACAATTTCAGTCCATTTTGCTGCCTGATCTGCAAAACTATCGGAGGGTTCATCATGTCCATTGGCCACCATGGTGAGTCCTTTGAGGCAAAGTTAAAAAAAGACGAAGAAGAGACAAATGGGACGTATCCGACTGGTCGTGCGGTATGGTGTTCTCAACGCATTGGGGTGAATTGATTGTCGTTTCATCCGATGGCTCTGCCTGATCTGCAAGGCTTTCGGTGAAGTCGTTAGACTGATTTGTGATATGAAACATGGCAAATGCGTCCTATCGATTCATGCACTACCTGACACGCCTTGCACCGTGACGCTAGCACCACACACAAGACATATCGCCGTTACGTTCACATGGAAATGATTCATTGGAGCTCCTTGATAAATGGGTTGGAAATTGATGCGTTGGCAGGTGGTGCCAGTCACCTACGTATTGATGCCGCAATTGATTAAGCGACACCAGCCGCATATTTAGTACGGGGTAATTGAAAAAATGAAATTATACGTTGTGTGTTATCTCTTAAAGAATCAAGTGCTTCTGTTAGTCTAATCTTTAAGTCTCTACTGT
>CAIYWD010000034.1 GCA_903929815.1 uncultured beta proteobacterium | reverse complement strand
GTTAAAGATGCAATGCTAGGCGCAAATCGCGCGATGTGGCCCAGCCACATAAGCGATTTGTAACGACGCAGTGCGCCCAAATCTGACGAGACAAATGCGGAACTTATTGTTGACCATATCCTTAGGGGGGATTTGGATGTCGCACCCAAGCAAAGCCACATCACTTTGAAACGCACCCTCCATCATGAGCACTTACACCCCACTGGAACTTGAACTGGCGTTGCAAACTTGCGCCAGCGAGCCTATCCACCGCATCAGCACAATTCAACCGCATGGTGCGTTGATCGTTGTGGGTATCGATGCTGATCGTCGCGTGTTGCAGGCAAGCGCTAACTTGTCGAAGATTCTCAGCCTCACTGAAATTTCCTGGCTTGACAAACCCTTGGCTGCGCTTCTTGGTGAATCTCAATGCACCTACATTGAACAGCTCATCGCCCAAACAGAACACAAGCATGTTGCCAACGGCACACTCACTCTTTTTGATCAGATCAAATCGCTACAAGTGCGCGTTTTTCCTTCAGGCGAGATGTTTGTTGTGGAACTGATGCCGCAGTCAGGTGCTTATTCGGCTGAAGATATGGTAGCTTGTCTGGTGGATGACCAACGCACATTGCTTCGGATTGAAGAAGAGCACGACTCGTTGCGCTATATTGAAAAAATTGCTACATTGATTCAGACCATGACAGGCTTTGACCGTGTCATGATGTACCGTTTCGATTCCAACTGGGACGGTGAGGTGGTGGCTGAAGCTCGATCAGCACGTGCTGATTCG
Source organism: uncultured beta proteobacterium (assembly GCA_903929815.1). Classification (GTDB taxonomy): domain Bacteria; phylum Pseudomonadota; class Gammaproteobacteria; order Burkholderiales; family Burkholderiaceae_C; genus Rhodoferax. The sequence continues at coordinate 2,194 of CAIYWD010000034.1, read as the reverse complement.
TACATGGGTAGCCGTTTTCCGGCGAGCGATATTCCTGCACAAGTGCGTCAGCTCTACACCCGCAATCGATTTCGACTCGTCGTAGATATTGACGCAGAGCCCGTGGTCATCGTTCCCAACCTCAACCCCGTCACTGGGCAGCCATTGGACATGACGCTATCTGCCCTGCGCAGTTTTTCATCCATCCATGTGGAGTACTTGCGTAACATGGGTGTCAAAGCTTCCATGTCAATTTCCTTGTTGCAAAATGGTCATTTGTGGGGGCTGGCAGCTTGCCATCACATGGAGCCTCGGACACTGCCGAGTGCTGTAAAGGATGCACTGGCGCGACTCAGCCAGATTGTGTCAGCCAGGCTTTCCGCCCTTGAAGCACAACAGAGGCAAAGTCTTGGCGAAGACGTGAGCGCCATTGTCGGGCTGCTGCTCAAATACATCAATGTTGGCAATGAAGAATCTGTTCTGGGTCGAATGAAATCCCAGTTGCTGGAGTTGCTTGATGCTACAGGTTTGATTGTAAACATCGAAGGTCAGCGCTATGACCTAGGTCAGGTTCCTGACGAGAACGCCATCAACGGATTGGTAGCTTGGCTGGCAAGTCAGCCGCCAACCGATGCGTTCTCATGCGATGACCTGACCTATCGTTATGCACCTGCTGCTGCGTATGTTGATATTAGTTCTGGCATCCTGGCTTCCCCAGTGTCCTCGGACATGCGCAACTGCATGATTTGGCTCAGACCAGAGCGACTGCGTACTGTGCAATGGGCAGGTAGCCCTGAAAAATCCATCCATGCTGATGATTTGGGAAATATTTTATTGTCTCCGCGCAAATCTTTTGAGGCCTGGACTGAGTTATGGCGCGGTCGCAGTTCCTCCTGGACGGCAGCAGAGAATGATGCTGCGGCAATTTTGGCGCGCGCCCTCACTGAAGGTATTGCCCAGAAAACCCGCTTGGAGCAGGTGTGCGCCGCGCAAAGGGAGATTGAACAGCGCTACGCTTTGGCACTCAAGGCTACCAATGACGGGATATGGGACTGGAACATGGCAACCGACCGCGTCTATACCAATCCTGCCTTGAGCGAAATGTTGGGTTATGCCTTTGGAGAACTTGGCGATCACTCCTGCCATATATGGGCAGATCTTCTGCATCCAGAAGAACGCGACACTGTCTTGAACGCACAGCAGCAAAAATTGCAGGTGGATGGGCGATATGAAATGGAATTTCGTTTGCGCTGCAAGACACACAACTACAAATGGATACTCAGTCGCGGTACGGTCATTGAGCAAGACAAAACAGGACAGCCATTGCGCGTCATTGGAACGCACACAGATTTGACGGTGCGCAAGGAAATGGAAATGAAATTGCGTGAGGCCAAAGAATTTGCCGAAGCAGCCAACCGTGCCAAAAGTAACTTTCTGGCCAACATGAGCCATGAACTGCGAACACCTTTGAACATCATCATGGGCATGACGGATTTGGCGCGTCGGCGTGTGACTGACCCCAAGGTATCCGTGCAACTTGACAAGGCTTTGGGTTCAGCCAAGCAACTGCTCACGCTCATCAACGATATTTTGAACATCTCTAAGATGGAGACTGAACATGTGACACTGGATAGGGTCAGTTTTTGTCTGTCCGAGACATTGAACCATGTCCAGAACGAAATTGGCCACAGGGCGAAAACCAAAGGACTTCGTTTTCATATCGTTGAGGCCGATGCCCTGGTGGGGCGGGTATTTGAAGGTGACCCTGCGCGTTTGGAACAGATCCTGCTTAATCTGGTTGGAAATGCCGTGAAATTTACAGAACAAGGGGGTATTGTCATTCGCGCTCTGTTGGATACGAGTTTTGAATCGGAAGTCCAGGTACGGTTCGAAATTGAAGATACTGGCATCGGCATTGCTATTGAAGATCAAGGCAGACTTTTCAACCTCTTTGAGCAGGGTGACGGTACATCTACAAGAAAATATGGTGGACTCGGTCTGGGATTGATTTTAAGCAAGCGACTCGCAGAGCAAATGCAGGGAAACATTGGTGTGAGCAGTCGTCTCGGTGTAGGTAGTGTCTGACCGAAAACCCTCGATTTTTTAAAAAACCCGCCACCTGATTTACTAAAAAACGACTTTCTCTCGGCTTTTCCATTACATTCTTCATTATTTCTATACTTTTTTTTCTATTCCATATCCACAACAGAGTTTT
>CAIYWD010000033.1 GCA_903929815.1 uncultured beta proteobacterium | reverse complement strand
GCAAAAGAGCTGCCACCCACGCACCGCGAAGCCATTCTTCAATGGATTGGCAGCCTCAAAACTGGGCTAAACAAGGAAAAGGAAGAATCCATCCGGCCAGCGTTTTTACAGCGCTTTTTTGTTGATCTGCTGGGTTATCAATTGATGGGGGGACCGGTGTGGACGCTGCACCATGAAAAGGGCGCGGCCACAGGTTCTGCCGATGCGGCTTTGGGCACGTTTACAGGCGAGCAGCGCCAGGTGGTAGCCCCGTTCGAGCTGAAAGGCCCCAAGACCAGCAACCTCGATGCCTTGATGTCTGGTCGTCACAAAAGCCCGGTGCAGCAAGCCTGGGAATACGCCAACGACCTGCCGGGCAGCCAGTTTGTGCTGGTGAGCAATTGCGTTGAAATTCGCCTGTACGCGCTGGGCTATGGTCGAGCAGCTTACGAGAGCTGGCAGATAGCCGAGCTGCTGCAACCTGAGCGCTACGCCAGTTTTATTGGGCTGCTTTGTGCCGCCAACCTGCTCTCTCACGCCACCCAGTCGCTGCTCAAAGACAACGCGGTGCAAGAGCGGGAAATTACCCAGGCGTTGTACTGCGATTACAAGGCGCTTCGTCAGGATTTGATTTTGGGTCTGCACCACCAAAACCCGACGGTTGTTTTTGCCGATTTGGTTCGCCATGCCCAAAAGTTAATTGACCGGCTTTTGTTCATTGCCTTTGCCGAAAGTCGCAACCTGTTGCCCAGAGGCTCGATTGCAAAGGCCGCCAGCCACATTGACCCCTACAACCCGCAGCCTCGCTGGGCGAACTTTGTGGCACTGTTCAAGGCGGTGGACAAAGGCAACCCCTACCTGAAAATCCCGTCCTACAACGGTGGCCTGTTTGCGCCGGATATGGCGTTGGAGCAGTTAAAGGTCAGTGACACCCTGGTGAACAGTTTTCTCAAACTGGCTGGCTATGACTATGCACAAGAGGTCAGTGTGACGGTGCTGGGGCGCATTTTTGAGCAAAGCATCAGCGATTTGGAACACATTGCCAGCCTGGGCGACATCAGCAGCTTTGCCCTGACCATCCAAAATACAGCCAGCAGCAAAAAGTCAGTGCAAGGCAAACGCAAGCGTGATGGCGTGGTCTATACGCCCGACCACATCACCCGATTTATCGTTGAACAAACGCTCACCCCCACTTTGCAAGCGCGCTTTGATCAACTTCATAAAGACTATTATTCTGATAGTGAACTATGCACGTCTGACAAGCGTTTGCGGCCATTTATACCCTCATCGGTGTCGGCTGAAAATGTTGCCGAATATGGGTTCTGGCTGGCCTGGCAAGAGGTACTGACGCATTTCAGGGTGTGCGACGTGGCCTGTGGATCGGGGGCTTTTTTGGTGGCAGCGTTTGATGTGTTCAAGGAACGCTACACCCAACTGCACCTGAAACTGCGCGAGCTGGCCCCGTCGGAATTATTGACCTTCGACATCAGCCATCAGATTTTGACCTGCAACCTGTTTGGTGTGGATATCAATGCCGAGAGCATCGAGATCACCAAACTGTCACTATGGCTCAAAACCGCAGAGCAGGGGCGGCAACTCGCAGGTCTGGATGCCAACTTTTACCAAGGCAACAGTCTGGTTTCTGACGTCTCTGTGGATGCGCTGGCCTTTGACTGGGGGCAGCGTTATCCGTTCATATTTACTACTGAATCAATAGCTACTAACGCTTATTCCATGCGGGTTACAGGCCAAAATGATGATCAGGAAAATGATCAAAAAAAGGAGCGAAATAGGGGCTTTGATGTCATCATTGGCAACCCGCCTTATGTGCGCCAGGAATTGTTGGGCAGCCTGAAACCCTATC
>CAIYWD010000032.1 GCA_903929815.1 uncultured beta proteobacterium | reverse complement strand
TCGGGTTAGCGCGTAGCGCGTAACCCGACATTTAAACGTAACCCGACATCTTCATGCGCTGGAATATCAGGTATCTGTCGGGTTACACCCTTCGGGCTAACCCGACATGCGTCGTTCTGTTATGTCGGGTTACGCGCTACGCGCTACGCGCTAACCCGACCTACACTTTTTGCTAACCTATTGTTTTGATAGAACTAATGCTTAAGGTAGTGCCATTGGGGGTTAGGGGGGATTTGGTTTTTGTATTGCACCACATCACTTTGAAACGCACCCTAACCAACCCACTGTCTGGCGTTGTGCCACAACTGCATCCAGGGGCTGAAATCTGACACATTGAGGTTTGTCCAACTCATTTGAATGTTGCGAAAAACTCGCTCAGGGTGCGGCATCATGGCTGTGAATCGACCATCGGCTGTGGTCACGGCGGTCAGTCCGTTGGGGCTGCCATTGGGGTTATACGGGTAGATTTCTGTAGCGCTACCGTGGTTGTCTGTAAACAACAGGGCAGCAATGGCTTTATCCTGGTGGCCACGGCTGTTGAAGTTGGCATAACCCTCGCCGTGAGACACCACAATGGGCAAACGGCTGCCTGCCATGTTGGCAAAAAAGAGCGAAGGCGATGGCTGCACTTCGACCATACTGAGGCGCGCTTCAAAGCGTTCGCTGATGTTGGTGGTAAATCGTGGCCAGTCTTGTGCGCCGGGGATGATGTCAGCCAGCTCGGCAAACATTTGACAGCCATTGCACACGCCCAGTCCAAAAGTGTCGGTGCGACCAAAAAACGCCCTGAACTGCTCTGCGAGGCCAGGGTTGAAGGTGATGGAGCGTGCCCAGCCCACGCCTGCGCCCAGGGTATCGCCGTAACTAAAGCCGCCACAGGCCACCACCCCTTTGAAATTTTCCAAATGGGCGCGACCCATTTGCAGGTCAGTCATGTGAACATCCAATGCATCAAAACCAGCTTCGGTAAAAGCGTAGGCCATTTCAATGTGGGAGTTCACCCCTTGTTCACGCAAAATGGCCACTTTGGGGTGTGACAGCATCAGCGCCGGAGACTCTGGACTTGCTATTGATGTAGTAGCTACAAACCCTTGCTGGACGTGCGTTACAGGCACATTTGGCATATAAATATGCAAGCCTGGATCGGAGGGATCGCCCACGGAAACATGTTCGGCATGGGCACAGGCGGGGTTGTCTCGCTGCTGGCTTATTTTCCAACTGGTCGAATCCCATGCCTGCTGCAAGTCTTGCAGTTTGGCGCTGTAAATGGTTTTGCCATCGCGCAACACTTGAAATTCACCAACACCTGCCGTGATGATGGCATTGGCCGGACGGGTTTTGCCAATCAGGTGGCTGTGTCGGCTCAGGCCATGCAGGCGCAAAATTTGCATGACAGCGCTGCGATCGGATGTTTTCACTTGCAGCACCACGCCAAGTTCTTCGTTAAACAGTGCTTTGAGGGTGGATTCATCGCGTTTGGCATCTGTTTGCCCGTTGCGGTTGTCAGAAGTGTTGTCGTTTTCCGTGACCAGTGGGTCAATATTGAGCACCATGCCCACACGTCCGGCAAAAGCCATTTCAGAACAGCAGGCCAACAGGCCGCCGTCGCTACGGTCGTGGTAGGCCAAAAGTTGCCCTTGGGCGCGCAAGGTATTGACGCACTTGACCAGGTTACGCAGGTCTTCAGGGTGATCCAGATCGGGCACTGTATGGCCCATTTGTCCCAGGGTTTGGGCCAAAATGCTGCCGCCCATGCGATTTTGACCACGGCCCAGGTCTATCAAAATCAAAGTGGTGTCGTCTGTGGCGTTCAATTGGGGGGTCAATGTGCCGCGTACATCGCTTAAAGTGGCAAACGCGGTCACGATCAGCGACACCGGTGATGTCACTTTTTTAGGTACATGACCCGATGTGCCCTCGGCAGATGTCCAAAGCGTTCGCATGGACAGAGAATCTTTGCCCACAGGAATGGCAATACCCAGCGCTGGACACAGTTCCATGGCAACAGCACTGACGGTCTCAAACAGTGCAGCGTCTTCGCCGGCCTCGCCACAAGCCGCCATCCAGTTGGCCGACAGTTTGACACGGTCCAGATGAATGGGAGCTGCCAAAAGGTTGGTGATAGCCTCGCCCACGGCCATGCGACCTGACGCGGGAGCATTGACCGTAGCCAGAGGGGTACGTTCGCCCAAGGCCATGACCTCACCGGCAAATCCTTTGAAATCCGCCAGCGTGACAGCGCAATCTGCTAGCGGTACTTGCCAGGGACCCACCATTTGATCACGGTGCGTCAGACCGCCCACCGAGCGGTCGCCAATCGTGACTAAAAATCGTTTGCAAGCCACGGTGGGATGGGCTAAAACGTCGATGGCTGCTGTCTGTAAAGTGACACCTTGCAGGTTCACCGGCGCAAACATACGTTGGACTGTTTGAACATTGCGACGCATTTTGGGCGGCTTGCCCAACAGTGTGTGCATGGGCATATTGACGCAATCCATCAAGTCTGACCCTTCATCCCGCGTGGTTACGACCAATTGGAGTTCATCGGTTGCTACACCCACAACGGCAAAGGGGCAGCGTTCACGTTGACATAAAGCATTGAATAAATTCAAGGATTCTGGTGCAATCGCCAACACATAACGTTCCTGGCTTTCGTTGCACCATATTTCTTTGGGGGCCATGCCAGACTCTTCAAGAAGTACAGCGCGCAAGTCAAAACGGGCACCGCGTGAGGCCTCGTGCGTCAGTTCTGGGAAAGCGTTGCTCAATCCGCCTGCACCCACATCGTGAATGGCCAAAATGGGGTTGTTGTCTTTGCCCAGTAGCCAACATTGGTTGATGACCTCTTGTGCCCGTCGTTGCATTTCGGGGTTGCCGCGTTGCACAGAATCAAAATCCAGGTGTGCAGCGTTGTCGCCGGTCGTCATGGAACTCGCCGCCCCGCCCCCCATGCCAATGCGCATGCCCGGGCCACCGAGTTGAATCAGCAAGCTGCCCGGTGGAAATGCTATTTTGTGCTTCTGGCTGGCATCAATCACTCCTAGGCCGCCTGCCAACATAATGGGTTTATGGTAGCCGCGCTGCTCGGTTTTTGCAACAGTGTTGCCCGCTGCGTCTTCTTGTATGTAGCTAAGGCTTTGTTCATATTCCCGAAAATAGCCCAGCACATTGGGACGGCCAAACTCGTTGTTGAACGCAGCCCCACCCAAAGGCCCCTCCAACATGATTTGCAACGGACTGGCAATGTGCGCGGGTCTGCCATAAGGGCCTGATGACATATCCCAGTGAATTTTGGACACCGTAAAGCCACACAGGCCTGCTTTGGGTTTGGACCCCCGACCCGTAGCGCCCTCGTCACGAATTTCACCGCCCACCCCCGTAGCAGCACCAGGAAAGGGAGAAATAGCCGTGGGGTGATTGTGCGTTTCCACCTTCATCAAAATGTGCTGAATTTCACTCTGCTTTTGATAGCTAACAACGCTTACCCCGCTTGAGCTAGAGGCCGATTTGGCACTCAACCTTTCGACCTTGCTGCCCACCATCACCGACGCATTGTCAGAGTACGCAACAAGCATGTGCTGCGGGTTAACCTGGTGGGTATGGCGAATCATGTCAAACAGACTGTTGGCCTGCACCACGCTGTCTATGGTGAATTGCGCGTTGAAAATTTTGTGACGACAGTGCTCACTGTTGGCCTGGGCAAACATCATCAGTTCAACATCAGTGGGATTGCGCTGCAAATGGGTAAATGCAGTGACCAGATAGTCCATTTCATCTGCGGCCAGTGCCAAACCAAATTTTGTATTGGCTGCCACCAGCGCGGCCTTGCCGCCCTCTAGCACATGAATATGCGCCATGGGTGTCGCAGGCAAGTCAGCAAACAGTTGCTTTGCACAGGCTAAGTCAAACATCACGCTCTCGGTCATTCGGTCATGCAGCAAGCCAGCGATTTGTGCGAGTTGATCAGGGGTAAGCGTTGGCCTGAAAAACTGGCTACTTTGGAGCATGAGGCGGTACTGCACCACCCGCTCAATGCGCTGAACCTCCAATTTGCAGTTATGTGCAATGTCGGTTGCCTTGGATGCCCAGGGCGATACCGTCCCCAGTCGTGGCGACACCACCACCATCGGTGCGTCATCATGGTGACCGGCGTAAGGAACACCGTAGTTCAGCAATGCAGCTAACTGCTTTTGAAGTGTGTCAGCAAGCGGTGTTGTGGTGGCGACAAAATGCACATACCGCCCTGTCAAGCCGGTGATGGTGTCATTGATGGCTTGCAAGCCGGGCAAAATTTGCTGGAGTCGAAATGTACTAAGAGCGTTGCCGCCTTCAAATGGGGTGAGATGCAAGGTCACTTTGTAGCCTGACTAAAAAAACTGACAATGTTGAAAAAAAATGGACTTATCCGACATCATGGTGTAGCGCTATATCCATAGAGCCAGGGTTGGTCGAGTAATGTTTCACCCAACACACGCAAAGTCAGGTCACGCCCAAAGCGCGTCATCCCGGTGGCATGATAAATTTTGCCATTGCGAATGGCACGCGCTTGCACCTGAGCGTTGCGCCTGAACCTCTGCTCTGCATACTGGTGCAGCAAATCAGACACATCGTGGTTGTAGCTGGGAGTCGAGGCCAACGCCCTGCCCTGTTTGAGCACGCGAACCAAAACAGCAGCATCTTCAATGGCCATGCCTGCACCTTGCGCCAAATACGGCAGCATGGGGTGTGCTGCATCTCCTACCAGCGCCACACGGCCTTTGGCTTGCTCGTTCGCATGCTTCATGGGGGGACGAATGTTCAAAGCCCACAAGCGCCAATGAGGAACTGCCCGAATTAAATCATGCAAAGGCTTGCACGTCGCACTCAAACGTTGCTGAATCTCAAGGGTATTGCCGGTGTGATCCCAATACGACAAATCGCCATGCAAATGCCCCTGCACAATGGCGACCACATTCAGGAATTCGGCACGGTGGACGGGGTATTGCACCAGATGCATTTTCGGCCCCATCCAAACAGTGATTTGTGTCGAACGCAAGTGCATCGGGAGTCGCGCCTGGGGCACCAGCGCCCGATAGGCCAGATGCCCTGTGGATTGGGGAACACCATCGACCAACAATTGCTGACGCATGTTGCTCCAGGCACCATCGGCACCAACCAACAAAATGCCGTCATCGATTCCGTCAGGGTTCAGCCTAATTTTTACACCCATTTCAGAAGGTTCAAACGCCACCACTTCGCAATTCAGATTGAGTTTGGAGCCGTTGTGCCGTTGCACGGCTGACAGTAGCAATTGGTGAAGGTCAGTTCGCGCTACAGTCATGTAGGGAGCGCCATAGCGCTGCAACATCTCGTTGCCCAGGCGCAAAACGCCCAATTCAGAACCCGACATGGCGTTGCGCAACTGCAAACGATCAGGAAAAGAGGCCATTTCATCCAGAGCTTCCTGCAAACCCCATCCGTACAAAATTTTGACCACATTGGGGCTGAGTTGAATGCCCGCGCCAAACTCCGAGAATTCTGAACTGCGTTCATAAAGTTCAAATTCGGTATCCTCGCGTGCAAACGCCAAGGCAGTGCTTAACCCCCCAATACCACCACCTGCAATGAGTACTTTGCCCATGAAACCAGTCCTTTGTTTGGCTTGAAAAAGGGTGCATTGTCCGTGAACTTGAAGACAGCACCAAGAACCTGACCATTGAGGTAAATTTGTTCTATAGCCAGCTCCGTCATTCCCGCCTTTTTATCGTTTATCGTTCCCACGCTCCTGCGTGGGAACGTGGTTAGTTTTGATATAGAGCGTGTGGTGAGGCTGCGTTCCCACGCAGGAGCGTGGGAACGATAAATCCATGCGTCAATGCGTCAATGCGTCAATGCGTCAAATGGTATTGCACCACGTAGGCCAAGACACCCGCAAAATACCCCATCAACGCCAAACCACTGATTTTTTTTACATACCAGACAAAATCGATTTTTTCCAACCCCATGGCAGCCACGCCAGCAGCCGAGCCTATCAGCAAAATTGATCCGCCAGTGCCTGCGCAATAGGCCATAAATTCCCACAAAAAACTATCCACTGGGTATTGGGTCAGGCTGTACATGCCCATCGAGGCTGCCACCAAAGGCACGTTGTCCACAATGGCGCTCATCATGCCGATGAAAGTCACAATCACATCCATACGCCCAACGCTTAAGTCTAGCCACAAGGCAACTGATTGCAAAATGTGGCTGTGCTCCAAAGACGCAACAGCCAACAAAATCCCGATAAAAAACAAAATGGATGCCATGTCGATTCGGGTGAGGGCATGTGCGAGTGTGAAGTGTTCACGGTGTTCCTCGGCTTTGTTTTTGTGCATCACATCCCCCACACACCACAACAGGCCTAAGCCCAACAAAATACCCATAAAGGGAGGCAAATGCGTGACGGCCTTGAAAGCAGGCACAGCCACCAAAATACTCAAACCCATAAAAAACATCATATTTTTTTCAAAAGTAGTGACTTGAAACGAGGTGTCTTTGCTTTTTTGAATCCAGACGACTGTGCGCGAGCGCAGCATCCAGCTCATCACCGTCAGAGGCACCAGCACATTGACGACGGAGGGCAAAAATACACCTTTGATGATGGCCCAACTGGTGATGTGCCCACCAATCCATAGCATGGTGGTAGTGACATCGCCAATGGGGGACCAAGCGCCCCCCGCGTTGGCGGCAATGACAATGATGCCGGCAAAAAGCAGCCGGTCGCAGCGCTGACTGAGCAGCTTTTTCATCAGCGACACCATCACGATGGTGGTAGTCAGGTTGTCCAAAATGGCGCTGAGAAAGAAAGTTACACCGCCCACCATCCACATCAACGTGGTGAGATGTCCGGTTTTAATGCGCGAGGTGATGACATCAAAACCGTTGTGCGCATCGACCACCTCCACAATGGTCATGGCCCCCATCAGAAAAAAAACAATTTGCGCTGTGCCTGTCAAGGATTCGCCCAATTGCTCGCTGATTTGGTGAGGGTCACCCAGGTCAATGGCATAGACCGTCCAAAGCAATCCGGCACCCACGAGTGCAGAGGCTGATTTATTGATTTTGAGCGGATGTTCTAAAACAATGGCAGCATAGGTCAGGATAAAAATGGCGACCAGCACAGTCACCATCACAGAATGTCCTGATGACGATCACGTCTCATCACTGGTGATGAACGACGCCACCACATCCACAGGGCAGCACCGCACAAAATCATTGGAATGCAAAGCCACTGCCCCATGCTCATCCCCAAACCCAGCAGGCCCAAATGAGCATCTGGCTCACGGAAAAATTCTGCTGTAAATCTGAACACACCATAACCCATTAAAAACATCGCGGCCACTTGACCCTGGCGGCGCTGCTTTTGGGCATACAACCACAACAAGACAAACAGCAAAAGCCCTTCGAGCAAAAACTGGTAAATTTGCGAAGGGTGGCGCGGCAAGTCGCCTGCACCACGAAACACCATGCCCCAGGGAAGGTCAGGGCTGCTCAGGCGGCCCCACAGTTCACCGTTGATGAAATTGCCCACGCGTCCTGCTGCCAGGCCAGTAGGCACACAGGGTGCAACAAAATCTGCGACCTCCAGCATAGGCCTGCTGCGCGTTCGACCAAACCAGAGCATGGCCACAATCACCCCCAACAAGCCCCCATGAAAGCTCATGCCGCCTTGCCACACGGCCAACACTTCAAGAGGGTTCATGGTGTAATACAAAGGCTTGTAAAACAGGCAATAGCCCAGGCGTCCCCCCAAAATGACACCCATCACACCCAAAAACAAAATATCTTCCACATCACGACCGCTCCAGGCCTGATTGCCAGTCATCTTGGCAAAAGGCTCATGCTTCAAGCGGAGATGGCCTAGCCAGATGAACAGGCCAAACGCAGCCAGATAAGTCAAACCGTACCAATGAATGGCCAAGGGGCCTAATTGCAGGGCGACGGGATGGATGTTGGGTTGTATCAGCATAAAGTGTCATTCAAAATGATGTGAATGTGAGAATGTCCAATTGTTGCGCAACGCGAGGCGCAAATTTGACGGCCACATGCGAAACTTATTTCTGACCTTAAATGGTGATAACAATTCGCTATTACCATAACTCACTATGATGAAAAAAAACAACATGAATTTAGTTGACCCGGTTCAGCCTGTCTCTCAAAGAATTCGCGAACGCATTCTTGCAGCCCGAAAGCGTTTTCATGCCAACGATAACATCGCCGATTTCATTGAACCCGGTGAGCTCGATGGGCTACAAATCGAAGTCGAAGAAAAACTCAAGGCAGTGCTTGACAGTTTGGTGATTGATACCGACAACGATCACAATACCGACAAAACGGCCCATCGTGTGGCCAAGATGTTTGTCAAAGAGGTGTTTCACGGGCGTTATGTCAAGCCTCCGACGATCACGGAATTTCCTAATGTTGCACATTTGAATGAACTGATGATGGTGGGGCCTATCACTGTTCGCAGTGCGTGCAGTCATCATTTGGTGCCTATCATGGGAAAAATCTGGATTGGCGTGATACCCAACGAGCATACGAACGTGATTGGTTTGTCAAAATATGCCAGGCTGGCCGAATGGGTCATGTGCCGCCCGCAAATTCAGGAAGAGGCTGTTGTGCAATTTGCTGATTTGATTCAACAAAAAACACATCCAGATGGACTGGCCGTCGTCATGCAGGCCAGTCACTATTGCATGAGCTGGCGTGGTGTCAAGGACACCGAGAGCAAAATGACCAACTCCGTCATGCGCGGTAGTTTTCTTACAAACGCCAACTTGCGCAGCGAATTTTTGTCACTGATTCCCCAAAGATGTTGACGTGAAAGAACTCAAAAATACCAGTGGAAAATGGAAAATGGGAAATGTGATAACGATGGAGTGAAGGTAACAGGCGGTCAACTGATGAATTTAGGTTGAAACAAACACAGCAGGCGATCCAGACCGCCTGATTCAATCGACACATTGGCAAACGCTCGCACAGCAGGTTTGGCGTGGTAGGCCACAGACAAGCCAGCTACGCCCATCATGGGCAAGTCGTTGGCACCGTCACCTACGGCAATGCTTTGGTTGGGGTGAATGTCCAGCATGGCGCAAGTTTGCAAGAGCATGTTGCGCTTTTCAGCGCCGTCGCAAATATCACCCCAGGGCTGATCAATGAGGCGACCAGTCAGCACATCATTTTCAATGTCAAGCACATTGGCACGGGCATAGTCCATGCCCAGCCGGTCTTTGATGCGGTCGGTCAAAAGGGTAAAACCACCAGATACCAAAAGAAGTTTCAATCCGGCACCCTTGCATGATGCCACCAGGGTCTCTGCACCGGGATTCAGTTGCAACCGCTCGCGATAGACCTGATCCACTTGCGCGAGTGTGACCCCCTTGAGCAGCGCCACACGCTGGCGAAGGCTTTCCTTGTAATTGGCAAGATGGCCTTGCATGGCGGCCTCCGTGATGGCGGCCACTTCAGCTTTTTTGCCTGCGATGTCGGCAATTTCATCGACACACTCAATATTGATGAGTGTGGAATCCATATCAAACGCGATGAGCTTGAAATCGCTTAAACGCAGCGGTAAAGTGATGCCTGTCATGCGCAGGCCAGGGGCAAGGTGTGTCATAGGGGTTTAATTGCTTTCATTTTGATAGCTACTTATGCAATAGGGGCGGGCGTTATAGGCGTATTTCATGGTTAATCCTAGACCAGACATGTCGCCAGCAATTCAATTGGGTGCGTAGCGCTCTCACCCAAAAAGGTGATCTCCATCGAAATAACAAATATCAATTTTCATAACGGTTTAATGAAAATAACAAGCGGTCAACTGAGGAATCCAGGTTGAAACGCACCCGATGCAACCAGGCCAAGTGATTCAAGATTTCTTTCTGAAAAAATTTCTTGCGCCCAAAACCCACTGGGTTCGGTCAGATGGACAGATACCGCCATAAGCAGCCTGAAGCAGCCTTGCACCGGCTTCACCCGTCCACTGCGTGCCGCCATGCGCTGCAACAAAGGCAATCCAACGCTCGCCGCTCAGTCCTGCCACAGCTTCCCGACCAAAACGCGCGACAGCGTAACGGCGCACCAAATGTTCCAGGCTGCGTGCCAGTTCGGCATCATCGGTCATGGATTTTTCGATCCGTGCGAGTTCGCGCAGTGCGGCGCGGCGCAAGCGCAGATGAGGACGACTTTGCCAATACCACACGCCCACAGTGACGACAACCACCAGCAACATCAGCGCCCACCAACCTAGGGCGAAAGGCCACCAGTTCGCCGGTGGTGGCGCGTGGGGTGGCGCCATCCGGGAAAGCCAGTCAGGTGTCACGCTGCTGACTCCTTGAGCAAAGTGATCAGTCGGTCAGACACGATCTCAGACGTATCCAACGACACCAAAGGCAGGTTTAAGCGCATCGCCAACGCCCTCAGCGATTGTTCACGCTGTGCCCAGGCTGCCAGCCAGGCATCCAGACTGCCTTGTCCATCCATCCACCACAGGCGCTCTGGCAAGCCAACGCGATGTGTACCGGCGGGCAAGCCTGTGCGTTCCAGCATATCTGTGATCCACAGCAAACGGACATCGCTGTGCGTGCTCGCGCCAGTCAGAATGTCTTCAACATCCCCATCAAGCCCCACAAAATCGCTGAGCACAAGAACAAGGCTGCCAGGTTGCAAGAGCGGACGCAATGTGGACAAAGCCATCTGCAATCCAGCGGGGTTGGGTGTGCCTGGCGCTTTTGGCTGGCACTCTACCAACATTTGCAAAATGGGCAAAACGCCGGCCTCACGCGCTCGCCCAGGCAAGATGTGCGCTGCCGCGCTGCCATCGGTGATGACCGCACCCACGCGGTCGCCGCCCAACGCAGCGACCCAACAGAGCAACGCCGCAGCATGCAGCAAAACAGTCGATTTGAACTGTCGCCGGCTGCCAAAGAATAACCCGCGATGCAAGTCAGCCACGATCCAGACAGGGCGTTCCCGCTCTTCACGAAACAACTTGGTATGCGGCTTGCCACGCCGGGCGGTCACACGCCAGTCGATGGTGCGTGCATCGTCCCCCGCGACGTAGGGACGCACCTCTTCAAACGCCAGACCGCGCCCACGTTGAACACTGCGATGCCCACCTTGCAGTTGCGCCAATGCTGGACGATGTGCGTGCAAACTCAGCCCGTGCGCAGCACCCCGCAAAACGACCAAATCCATGAGATCGGGAAGTTTCACGGCGCGGGGACCAGTCGCAACAGCTCATCTACGCAATTTTGCGCGGTGATGCCGCGTGCCTGTGCCGTGTAGTCCAGCAAAAGGCGGTGTCGCAGCGCATCCGGCGCAATGGCCTGAACGTCCTCTGGGCTAACGTAGTCTCGCCCGTCAAGCCAGGCCAGTGCCCGCGCGCCGCGTTCAAGGGCAATGGCCGCACGCGGACTAGCCCCCCATCGCAACCACTGTGCCAACTTATCGCTGTAGGTATTTGGATGCCGCGTTGCATCGACTAGGGCAGCCATGTAGTCGGCGACCGATTCAGCCAGAGTCAGGCTCAGTGCTTCACGGCGTGCGGTAAACACCGTCTCTTGCGTTATATGCCGAGTCGGTGGCACAAGCTCGCAGCCATGAAGTGCTTCATACCGCGTTAAATCCATGATCAAACGGGTGGTGGCACGGTCAGGGTAATCGACTAGGGTATGCAGCATAAAGCGATCCAACTGCGCCTCTGGCAAGGGATAAGTACCTTCGTGTTCGATGGGGTTTTGTGTGGCCATGACCAAAAACAGTCGAGGCAGCGCATAAGTGGTCATTCCCACGCTGATCTGATGCTCGCCCATGGCCTCCAACAAGGCGGACTGCACTTTGGCGGGGGCACGGTTGATTTCGTCGGCCAGAACCAGGTTGTGAAAAAGTGGGCCACGCTGAAAATGAAAACTGCCTTCTTCTGGTCGGTAAATGTCAGAGCCAGTCAGGTCGGAGGGGAGCATATCGGGCGTGAACTGAATGCGTTGAAACTCACATTCCAGACCCTGTGCCAATGCCTTGATGGAGCGAGTCTTGGCCAGGCCAGGAGGCCCTTCAACCAGCAGGTGACCGTCCGCCAACAAAGCGACCAGCAGGCTTTCAACCAGTTTTTTTTGCCCCAAAATTTGGGCATTGAGGTAGTCGCACAGATTTTTAAACGAAGAAAGAGCGCTGACTTGATTTGAATCGCGAAGGGCGATATCCATGGTGGGATTCCTGTTATTGATGGAACAATGCCCTGTGCGCCACAAATGGCGGTTCACAACGGGTGCGATTCAAAGTGATGTGGCTTTGCTTGGGTGCGCCCCTAACCCCCCTTTTTCAAAGGGGGGAATGAGAACCGTTAGCCTATTTGGGCAAAGCGCTGTATTTGTCCCCCCCCCCTTTTTTTGAAAAAAAGGGGGGGATTTGGTTTTTGTATGGCACCACATCACTTTGAAACGCACCCGTTCACAACGGTAAGTAATTAACAATCAATTCTCTACCTCATAATTTCAAAAAACATAGCGCACAATGCAATACCAGAGCGCGTTATAACCGAATTTTGTACAAATTTTGACGTAGAAAAC